>JBIOEJ010000094.1:0-23337 GCA_044445965.1 Hyphomicrobiales bacterium | reverse complement strand
GCTCAGCCACAAGCCTCGCATCGAGGATGCGGCGCAGGAGGGCGACGACGCCGCGGCCGCCGAGCCGGCCCCGCAACGGCAGGGCAGTGCGCTCGATCAGGCGCGCTACCGCATCCTCAAGACCCAGCCGCCGGCAATTCCCGCATCGTCCATGTCCCGCCCCGTCGGCTGACCGGCATACGGCGATGCCGAGCCACACCGAGGAGCAAGGCGGCGGGGCTCCTGAGCTTTCTCCGGCGCTGCTCGAGGCCATCATCCGATCGCTGCCGGTCGGCGTCAGCCTGCATGACGAGAGCGGCCGGCCCCTGCTCGTCAACGAGGCCGCGGCCCTTATCGAGGCGCCATTGGCGGGCCTGGCCGCCTCGGCCGGCGAGTCCGGGCCGCACACCTATCGCCAAAGCATCAGCCTGCAAGGCGAGACTTATCGCCTCACCACGTCGGTCGACATCGCCGAGCGGCGACGCTTCGAGGACGAGCTGTTCCGGCGCGCCTATCTCGACGAGTTGACCGATCTGCCCAATCGCAGCCTGTTCGGGCAGCATGTGGAAGGCCTCATCGCCGATGGCGACAATGGTGGCCGCGCTTTCGCGCTCGCCTTCATCGACATCGACAATTTCAAGCATATCAACGACTATTACGGCCATGCCGTCGGCGACGGACTTCTGGTCAAGATCGCACAGCGCTTGTCGAGCCAGCTTCGACCATCGGACATGCTCGCCCGGGTGGGCGGCGATGAATTCGTGCTGCTCGTCAACCCGGTCGGCGAGCTCGATGCGCTGCAAGACGACATCCATCGCGTTCTCGAGCGTTTGAAGGAGCCTTTTTTCGTCGACGGGCATGAGATTTTCACATCGGTTTCGATCGGCGTCAGCCTGTTCCCGCAGCACGGAGCGAGCTACGCGCTCCTGTGCCGCAACGCCGACAGCGCCATGTATCGGGCCAAGAGCGGCATCAAGGGCGGGGTGATCTTCTTCGACCGCCATATGGGCCAGACCGCGACCGCCCGCATGGAGATCGAGCAGCGTCTACGCCTGGCGATCCGCGATCGCAGCTTCTGCTGCGCCTTCCAGCCGAAGGTGGACATCAGGACGCAGGACATCGTCGGCGTGGAAATATTGCTGCGTTGGCGCGACGAGCGCGGAGTGATCCAGGCACCCGGCGATTTCGTCGGACTGGCGGTCGAGCTCGGATTGATGGACGAGATCACCCATCTGGTGCTCGGCGAGACCATGCGGTCGATCGACCGCATCGATGAGGCCTTCGGGGCGGGGACGACGCTCAGCATCAACGTAGCGGCGAAGCAAGCCGACGATCCGCACTTCATGCGGTCCTTCGTCGACGCCTTGGAGGCGACCGGTTGTCCGGAACGCTTCATGGTGGAAGTGACCGAGGAGGCGTTCTTCGCCAAGAGCCGATTCCAGTCGAAGGTCCTGCCGATGCTGCGCGCCATCGGCGCGCGCCTGTCGATCGATGATTTCGGCATCGGTTATTCGTCGCTCTCGGCGCTCGCCGAGATCACGGCCGACGAGATCAAGGTCGATCGCTCCTTCATAACCGATATCCATAAGAGGCCACGCAGCCAGAGCGTGCTCAAGGCCATCGAATCGCTCGGCGAGGCGCTCGGAATATCGACCATTGTCGAAGGCATCGAGACCTTCGAGGAGCTGGCCTATCTGCAGGCGGCGACACGCATCAGATACGCTCAAGGATTTTATTTCTCCCGGCCGCTCTTCCTCGATGAATGCGCGCCCGGTCTGCTGCGGGTTGACCCCGCACGCGGCCACTCCCTGGCGCGCGAACCAAAGGCAGGTCGCCTGCCCTATGTTCGAAGCCCCCTCGCGGCGCGCGAGGCATGATCAAGCCGGCCTCGTCCGGAATTCATGCGAGACGAAGCCTTCGAGCGGGTCGAACGCTTCTCACCCGACCCGTTCCCGCCGCGCGAACCCCCGCGCCTCGAAGAACCAGCCTGCCGCGAGCAGCGGCCCGAGGAGCGCGAGCCCCGCGAAGCCGAGGAAGAGCGGCCAGATCGACAAACCCGTGACCACATAGGAATCGCTGGCGCGAAGCCCGATGAAATCCGCCCCGCTCGCCGGCGAGGAGCGGGTCACGGTGACCACGGTCGGCAGATGGATATCGCCCGTCGTGTTTGCCGCGATGCGGCGCACCGAGCCGGCCGTCGCCTCGGCGATCGGGCGCAGCCGCTCCGTGTCGGAGATGACGTCCTGGAACTCCTTGGAATCGGCGGCGCCGGCCGAGACGAGCGCCGTCTGGTCGCCTTGCTTCAGCCGGTAGAGTCCATCCTCCGCGGCCGTGAAGGAACCCTTCCACAGCCCCTCCTCGGCCTTGGCGAGGGAGAGCGTCGAGGCCGCCCCGCTAGGCGCCGTGATCTCGACCGGCGCGACGCTGTCGCCGAGCGTCTGGCGCTCGACCATCACGTCGCGGCCGTCGGCCACCGCCCGCAGCGCCTCCTCGTCGAGCTCGGGCTCCTTCATCAACCAATGCGACATGCGCCGCAGCAGATCGAGGTAGGGCCCACCGCCCTCGTAGCCGCGCGGCCACAGCCAGAGCTGATCGGTCAGGAACAGGCCTACCCGGCCTTCGCCCACGCGCGCCAGATCGAGCAGCGCCGTCTGGTCGGGCCCGTCGAGCACCACATGGCCGTCGCGCACCCTCGCCCCCACGGCCCGCAGCCATTCGCCCCAAGGGTTCTCCTTGGAGTTCCAGTTCGGCAGGTTGCGAGTCACGGGATGGCGCTGCCCCTCGATGCCGAGATGGGCGCGGTAGGGCGTCTCGATGACCCGCCCGTCGGGGATCGCCGGCAGGACGGATTCGAGCTGCGTGTTCCACAAGCCGCCGCGGCCGATGAACTCGGGTCCTGCCGAGATCATGAGCGCGCCGCCGCCGCGCACATAATCGGCGATATTGCCGAAATAACGTTGCGGCAAGGTGATGTTGTTGGTGAAGCGATCGAAGATCACCAGGTCGAAATCGTGCAGCTTCTCCTCGAACAGCTCCTTTTGCGGAAAGGCGATGAGGGCGAGCTCGTTGATCGGCGTGCCGTCGGACTTCTCCGGCGGGCGCAGGATGGTGAAATGCACGAGATCGACCGAGGGATCGGACTTCAGAAGGTTGCGCCAGACCCGTTCGCCCGAATGCGGGGCGCCGGAGACGAGAAGCACGCGCAGCCGCTCGCGCACGCCCTCGATCATCACCACCGCCTTGTTGTTGCGCAAGGTCAGCTCGTTCTCGGCGGGGCCTGCGTCGATCTCGACGACGATGCGCCCGGCATGCGAGATCGGCACCGGGATCGACAGAACCTCGCCGGGGTTCGCCCGGCTCGTTGCGATGCGTTGGCCGTCGACGGAGACCGCGACCGGGACGGGATCGCCATGGCCAGGATCGATGACTCGCGCCTTGATGGTCACGTCCTTGTTGACGAGGCCGAAGCGCGGTGCCTCGACGAGCTCGATGCGCCGGTCGCGCTCGCCCGGATGACCGGTGATCAGCGCGTGGAACGGGCCGCCGAAGCCGAGCGACGCCGCGTCGGCCGGCACGTCATGCACGACGCCGTCGGTGATGGCGATGACGCCGGCGATCCGCTCGCGCGGCAAGTCGCCGATGGCGCTGGACAAGGCGCGGAAAAGCTGGGTGCCCTCGTCCTTGCCGCCATCGGTCACCTCGACGACGCGCACATCCATGCTTTCGATGGCGGTGAGCCGCCGCAACATCTCGGCGCGCGCCGCATCCGTCTGGCGCGGGCGTTCGGCGATGGTCTGCGAGCCGGTGCGATCGACGACGAGCACGGCGGTGTCGCGCAGCCTCTCGCGGTTCTCGATGACGAGGCGCGGATTGGCGAGCGCCAGCAGCAGCGCCACGAAGCCGAGCGCCCGCCAGATCGCCGTCCGCCGCCGCGCCATGACGAAGGGCACCGTCATCACCAGCGCAAGCCCGACGCAGGCGGCGAGCGCCCACCAGGGGATGAAGGGCTCGAAGGCGAGCTGGGTCATTACTGCCCCAACCGTTCCAGCAGCGCCGGCGCATGCACCTGATCGGCCTTGTAGTTGCCGGTGAGCGCATACATCACGAGATTGATGCCGCCGCGCAGCGCATATTCATGCTGCCGGCGCCCGCCCGGAACGAGCGGATAGAGCGCCTCCCCCGAGGGGCTGGAGGCCCAGCCCGCCGCGAGGTCGTTCGAGGTGATGATGATCGGGGAGACGTTATCGCCGGCGCGCACCGGCCTCGCGCCGTCGACCGGGGACGGCGGCAAGACCTCGATCCAGGTGCGGCCGGAATCATAGCGGCCTGGGAAGTCCTCGATCAGATAGAAGGACTTGGTGACCACATGGTCATGCGGCACGACTTCGAGCGGCGGCACCTCGACGGTCGCGAGGATCTGCCGCAACGCCAACGCCTCCGGCGTCGGCGGCCCGTCGGGACGCTCGACGAGCGCATCTCGCGTGTCGAAAATGACGGTGCCGCCATTCTTCATGAAGGCATCGAGATTGCGGATCGCCGCCTGCGACGGCCGCGGGCGATCGGCCACCATCGGCCAGTAAATCAACGGATAGAAGGCGAGCTCGTCATGATCGAGATCGATGGCGGCGGGCGGACCAGGCTCGAAGGCGGTGCGGCCGCGCAGGACGGCGCCGAGCGAGGCGAGGCCCTGACGGCTCGCCTCGTCGACGCGCGGATCGCCGGTGACCACATAGGCAAGCCGCGTCGTGAGGGCCGGCTCTACGGCGGCGGTAAGCTGATCGGCCGCCATCGCGTTTCGCGGCGATCCGCAGGCGAGCGCGGCCGCGAGGCCGCCCGCCATCAGCGCGAGCACGGCGGCGCGGCCGGCCAGACGACCGAAACTCGCGAAGGCGCCCATCAGCCAGGCGGTTGCCAGCGCGTCGGCGAGGAACAAGAGGAAGGCCGCCGAGAGGAAGGCACCGCGCAGATCGGTGGCGCGCGGCGCGCCCAGCCCCGCTTCGAGGATACCCGGCAGGGCGATGGTGGCGGGAGTGAGCGCGTCGCCCGAAGCCAGCGCATTCAGCGCCACCGGCGCCGACACCTCGCCGTAAAGGCCGGGCGGCGTCGTGGCATCGGCTCGCGGCTTCCTGGCCCGCGGCAGCGGCGGAACGCTCGCGGCCGCGCTGTTGAGCACGCCATAGCCGTCGAGCACCTGCAAGGGCCTGGCCTCCGCGGGCAAATTGCCGGCCGTCTCGCCCGGCGCCGCGAAGGCGGCGAGATCCACCAGGCGGCGCAGCATGTCGACGAATAGCCCCGAGAGCGGCAGGTTCGACCAGGCGGGATCGGCGGTGACGTGCACCAGCACCAGCGTGCCGGGGCCGCGCCGCTCGGCGGTGACGATCGGCGTGCCGTCGCTGAGCGCCGCCCAGGTCTTGCGCGACAAGGCGCCGTCCTGCTCGGCGAGGAGCTGCCGCTGGACGCTGATCTCGTCCGGCGTCTTCAACCCGGCGAACGGCGAATCGGGCGAGAAAGGCGCGAGCGTCTTCGGGGTGTCCCAAGAGAGCACTCCGCCGAGAAGCCTGCCGCCGCCGCGCAGTCGCACGGGCGTGAGGTCATCGGCCGGGGCGGCCGCGAGCCGCGTGCCGGCGAAGCGGATGATCACGCCGCCATCAGCGAGGAACTTGGCGAGCTTGCCGCGCGTCTCGGGGTCGAGACCGCCGATGTCGGCGAGCACCAGCACATTGGCGCCCTGCTCGATCAGCCTCGGCACCGCGGTCGCCGGAACGGTGCGCATCTCGCGCACATCCGCATAGGGCGACAGCGCCTCGACGACGTAATGCGCGGGAGAGAGCAAGGGCTGCGCCACATCCGCCGTCTCGCCCGTGATCACGCCGACGCGCTCGCGATGCGAGGCGTTGTCGAACAGCACGACCGCGCCCGCCGAGCGCTCGCCCGCGATCTCGACCCGGGCGATTTCGTTCAGGAGCTGGGTCGGCATATCGAATACCGCCTTGGCTTGGCGCGCCTCGGCATCGGCGAAGGCGAAGGGGGTCTCGCCCATGGCGCGCCCCTTGCCGTCGAAGGCCCTGAGCGCGCCGCTGTCACGCCCGTTCCTGCCGGCGCGCACGACCGTCACGGTGAGACCCTTGGCGTCATGAGTGCCGCCGGCGAGCGCCAGCGGCGTCGCGGAGGCCGCGCGGATCAAGGTCAACTCATGACCCGCCAGCGCCTCGGCGAGGGCCGCCGCATGCGGATCCCCCGCGAGCTCGACGCCGTCGCTGATGAAGACGACTTGCGCGTCGCGGACTGTGGCGAAGAAGCGCTGCAGCGCGGGCGCGAGCAAGCTCCGATCCGGCAGGAAGGGGGCTGGCGCGAGCGCCTGCAGACGCGACAGCGCCGCATCCTGCGGCTCGAGGGTGATTTCGCGCGGCGGTTCGGCCGTCGAGACCACCGCCACCGGCTGATCGGCGCGCCCGGCCCGCGCCATGGCGTCCTGCGCGGCGGCGACCCGCTCCGACCAATCGGGCGCGGCCGCCCAGCCGCCGTCGATGATGACGAGCAGAGGATGGCTTACGGCGCCGCCGCGGCTGCTGTTGTCGAAGCTTGGTCCGGCGAGCGCCAGGATCACCAGGGCGGCGACGGCGAGACGCAAGAGCAGCAACCACCACGGCGTGCGCGCCGGGCTCTCTTCCGCGGGAACGAGATCAGCCGCGATGCGCAGCGGCGGAAAGCGGATTTCACGCGGCTGCGGCGGAGTCACGCGCAAGATGAGCCACAGCAGCGGCAAGGCGAGGAGCGCGGTGAGCACCACCGGCGCCGAGAAGATGAGCGAGGAGAACAGCGCCATCACCCCGCACCGGTATTGGCGGAGGGCGCAAAGGCGCCCTCGCGGCTCGCCATGGCGATGCGGCCCGCAAGCGAGACCAGCGCTTCAGTCGCTGCGCCGTCGGTGCGGTGCAGCGCGAAGGTCCAGTTCAGCCGTCGGCACATTTCGCAGATGGCGCCCCGATGGGCGCCGAGGCGTCGGCGGTAGCGATCGCCGAACGAGGCGGCGTCGCCCACGCGCAGCCGCAGCCCGCGCTCATCCTCGGAGAGCATCGCTTGGCCCGCATAGGGGAAGACCTCTTCGGCGGGATCGGCGATCATGATCAGATGGCCGCGCGCGCCGAGCCGCGCCATGGGTTCGATGGCAAGCGCGATCTCGCTCTCCGGCGCCAGGAAGTCGCCGATCAGCACCGCCTCCGAACGCCGGTCGAGCATCACATGGTCGGGGATGTCGCCATGGGCGCCGGCGCCGGTCGCCACGATCGCCTCCGCGAGGCGCTCGATGATGGAGCGGCTGGCGCTGGGACGCGTCGCGCCGATGAGGCCGACGCGCTCGCCGTTGCGCACCAGGATCTCGGCAACGGCGAACATCAGGACGAGCGCCCGATCAGCTTTGCCTACCGGCGCGAGATGCGACTTGAATTCCATGGAGGAGGAGCGATCGGCCCAGAGCCAGAAGGTCTGCGCCCCTTCCCATTCGCGTTCGCGCACGAACAGCCGCTCCTCGCGCGCCGAGCGACGCCAATCGACGAGCAGCGCCGCCTCGCCCGGCATGAAGGGCCGAAATTGCCAGAAGCTCTCGCCCACACCCGGACGACGGCGTCCATGCGCGCCCTGGACGATGCTCGCCGCAATGCGACGCGCCTCGAGGCCGATGCGGGTGAGCCGCGCCGCGAGACGCTTGGCCTCGACGATCTGGCGGCCGGCGCGCTCGGCGCCGGCGCTCGTATGGGGTGCGTGCTCCCTTGGCATGCCGATCGTCAGATCCGCGCCGTCAGCTTCTCGATGATCGAGAGGGGCGTCTGATCCTGCGCGCGAGCCTCGTAGGTGAGCGCGATGCGGTGCTGCAGCACGGGCTTGGCCAGCGCCCGCACATCGTCGAGCGAAGGGGCGAGACGTCCGTCGATCAGGGCGCGGGCGCGGGCCGCCAGCATCAGCGCCTGGCCGGCACGCGGGCCGGGACCCCAGAGCAGCCTGTCGGCGACGCCTTCGGCGCCATCGCCCGGACGCGCGGCGCGCACGAGATCGAGGATCGCCTCGATGACGCTCTCGCCCACCGGCAGGCGCCGCACCAGGCGTTGGGCGGCGATGAGGTCGTCGGCGCTCATCACCTGCGTCGCCTGCGCGTCCTGCGGCCCGGTCGTCTCGATCAGGATGCGCCGCTCCGTGGCGCGGTCGGGATGATGGATGTCGATCTGCAACAAGAAGCGGTCGAGCTGCGCCTCCGGCAAGGGATAGGTGCCTTCCTGCTCGATCGGGTTCTGCGTCGCGAGCACATGGAAAGGATGCGGCAGGTCATGGCGAGCGCCGGCGACCGTGACATGCTGCTCCTGCATCGCCTGCAGCAGAGCCGATTGGGTGCGCGGGCTCGCGCGGTTGATCTCGTCTGCCATCAGCAACTGGGTGAACACCGGCCCTTGGATGAAACGGAAGGCGCGGTGGCCCTCGGCCGATTCCTCGAGGATCTCGGCGCCCAGGATATCGGAAGGCATCAGGTCGGGCGTGAACTGTACGCGCTTCGTCGACAGTCCGAGCACCACGCCCATGGTGTCGACGAGCTTGGTCTTGGCGAGGCCCGGCACGCCGACGAGCAAGGCGTGGCCGCCGGCGAGCACGCTGGTGAGCGCGAGCTCCACCACCTCCTCTTGCCCGAACACGACCTTGCCGATCGCGCCCTTGGCGCGAGTGGCGGCCTGAACGACGCTCTCGGCGCGCTGCAGGATGCCCACATCCATCGAGGTGACCTGCTGTGACGTGACGTGCTCGCTTTCGACCGGCATGCTAGAGAGCTCTCCTGGAGCCTGTTCGTTTCGTTCATGCTATGGGCGAGCCATCGCTCCGCCCGATTCGGCCACCCATTCTGGGCGCACCCGCGACGCCTCACAAGACTCGCCGAAGCCGACTTTTGTGCGGCGTAATCACAAAGATGTGCGAACCCACTGGATTCGTCACCGAAAGCACCGAGCAAGACTCGTGCCGTCCATCGACCGACGAGCAATCCTCGGGCCAAAACGCTCGAACCGCGAAAGGGTTCGAGGCGGCGGCCTCGAAACGCCTCGAATCTCGCGTATCTTTGCGCCGCGATCCCATCGCGTTCTCGAGACTGCGCCGAGGCGGATCGGCAGCGCCCTTGGTCGCGCTTGCGGCACAATCGCGCACCCAGTCCCTCCAGGTGCCGCAATCACAGAAGTTGCTACGCGCAATCGCGTAGCGACCCGACCCCATCTTCGGCCAGCGGGAGGGATGGGCGCGCCGCCCTAGCCGTCGGTGCATCGAGCCGCAAAGCTGCGGTGGGGGGCCGTGACTTCGGTCTACAGTAAAAGGTAAGAGTAGGTACTAGAACCGCATGATTTCGACGGACCACCGGAATATCAAGGGAACGGAGAATGACATGCAGTATGCACGATCGAGTTTACACAGCTCCCTTTCTCAACAGCACCGATCAGAGGTGATCGTCCGGAGCCTCGATCATCTGTTCGCCATGGCCCAGCAATACCGCAGCGAAGGCAGTCTGCGGCAGGCGATGGAGATTTACTGGACGTTGTCGGAAAACCATTCCGAAACGGTGCAAGGGCAGGGAGCGCAGGACGGACTTCTGGAGCTGGCCGACGTGTACGAACACGATGGCTCCAGGCACCAGGCGCGCTCTATCTATGAACGTCTGTCGTGATCAGGTGATCGCAGCGATCAACCGACGCGACCTGCTCGACGACGCGGCCGGGTCCGAGGAAACCGCGGATCCGCTCAGCCAGATTTGAGACGGTCTGTTCAGGCTTTCGGGAAAGGAACGAGTTATTTAGCCGAAAAGCTATTTTTTTTGAATTCCCTCCTTTCAAATCAACCCGGCTTGGCGGGGCCCTCGAAATCCTCCATCTATAGAGACATGAATTTGCTGACCCCCGACAGCGCCGATCAGCTATCCGGCCTCATCGCGGCGAGCGCGCGCAGCGGCGATGTCGCGAAGCCGCGGCCGGTCGAGCGCTGGAACCCGCCCGATTGCGGGGAGATCGACATGGTCATCCGCGCCGACGGAACCTGGCTCTATGGCGGCTCGCCGATCGGCAGGGCGGCGCTGGTGCGGCTCTTCGCTTCGATCCTGCGCCGCGACGCGGATCGTTATGTGCTGGTCACCCCAGCCGAGAAGGTCGGCATCAGGGTCGAGGATGCACCCTTCATCGCGACCGCGATGCGCAGCGAGCCCAGCGCCATGGGCGAGTCGCACGGCTCCGAGACCCTCGTCTTCGAAACCAATGTCGGGGATGTGACGCAGGCCGGCAAGGAGCACCCGATGCGCTTCGAGATCGGCGCCCATGACGGTGTCAAACCCTATGTGCATGTGCGCGGCGGCCTATGGGCACGACTGACGCGGGCGCTCTCGCATGATCTGATCGACCTGGCCGTCGAGCGTGAGGAGGGGGGCGAATCCTGGCTGGGTGTCGCCTCGGGCGGCGCCTTCTTCCCCATTTGCCGGACGAGCGCGACGGCGGGAGTCGAGGCGTGACGCCCGACCTGACCTTGGCAGCGGGCACCATCCCCCGCCGCTTGACCGCGCTGGAGTTCACGACGCGCGCCGCCGCGAAGCTCTTGCCGCTCACCGCGACGGACCAGGCGATGGGCGACGCGGGCTGGGGCGACCATCGGCTCGACGATGCGCGCCCCTTCATCGTCGACCCCGGCAATATCCGCCCGGCCGCCGTGCTCATTGCGGTGGTGGCACGCGAGGAAGCGACGCTGCTCTTCACCGAGCGCGCCAGCGGGCTTGCGGTGCATGCCGGACAGATCGCCTTTCCGGGCGGGAGAATCGAGCCGGACGAGACGCCGCTCGATGCGGCGCTGCGCGAAGCCTATGAGGAGATCGGCCTCGAGCGGAGCCTCGTCTCGCCGCTCGGCGCGCTCGATCCATATCTCACGGGCACCGGCTTTCGCGTGACGCCGATCGTCGCCCTCGTCGATCCCGCGCTGCAGCTTGCGCTCAACCCCGTCGAAGTCGCGGGGGTGTTCGAGGCGCCCCTCTCCTTCCTGATGGATCCGGCGAACCACGAGGTTCAGTCGCGCGAGTTGCGGGGCAGGACGCGGCGCTTCTATGCGATGCCCTGGCAAGGCCATAATATCTGGGGCGCGACCGCGGGAATGATCCGCACGCTTTACGAACGGGTCTATGGGAGATGAGCCGCTATCTCGACGAGCTTGGCCTGTTTCTCCTGCCCTTCGCGCTGTTCTTCCTGTTCCTCGTCATCACCAGGCGCGAGGCATTCGCTCCCGAGCATTGGCGGGGCGCAAGGGGCTGGCTGGCGATCGCCGGTGTCGGCCTGGCCATTGGCGGTCTCGTGATCGAGACCGTCTGGCTCGAGCGGCATACGGGAGTTTATCGCCCGGCGCATATGGACAATGGGCGGCTCGTGCCGGGAGGCTTCGAGGCCCCCCCCGCCAAACCATGACGAACGCAGCGATGTCGGCCGCGACGCGCGAGGCGCTCGCGGCGCTGCTGCGCGACCGCAGCGTCGAGGAGCTGCTCGACGCGCTCGACGGAGGGGGCGAAGAGACGCGCATCGTCGGCGGGGCGGTACGCAATGCCCTCATGGGGCTCCCCGTCACCGAGATCGACCTCGCCACGACCGCCTTGCCTCAGGAGGTGACGCGCCGCGCCGAGCGCGCGGGCTTCAAGTCGGTTCCGACCGGCATCGAGCACGGCACCGTGACCGTCGTCGTCCATGGTCGACCCTTCGAGGTGACCACGCTACGCGAGGATATCGAGACCGACGGCCGACACGCCGTGGTGCGCTTCGGCCGCAGCTTCGCGGCCGATGCGGCGCGACGCGATTTCACCATCAACGCTCTGTCGCTCGACCGAGGCGGAAAGGTCCATGACGAGGTCGGCGGGCTTGCCGATATCGCGGCGCGGCGCGTGCGCTTCATCGGCGAGCCGCAAGCGCGCATCGTCGAGGATTATCTGCGCATCCTGCGCTTCTTCCGCTTCCATGCGAGCTACGCCACCGGTCCGCTCGACGCGGAAGGGTTTGCGGCGGCGATCAAGCTAGGCGAAGGACTGCGCGGCCTCTCGGCCGAGCGGTTGCGCAACGAGCTGCTCAAGCTGCTGGTCGCGCCGGGCGCGGTCGATACGGCCTGGCAGATGCTGGCGGGCGGCTTCTGGCCGCTGCTGCTGGGAGGAGTGCCGCATATCGGCCGCTTCGCAAGCTTCGCGATGGCGCACGGCGCGGATATCGAGATCGGCGGTGCTCCGCAGCGCCTCGCGGCGCTCGCCATTCTGACGCGCGAGGACGCGGCGCGCTTGCGCGAGACCTTGCGCTTGTCGAATGCGCAGGCAGCGATGCTCGCCAAGATCGCCAACGCGCTCGAGCGCATGCATGGCTTCATGCGGCGGACGGACGCGGCTGCGTTCGACACCGACTTCACGCGCCTCGTGCTCGATCTCGGCGCGGCGAGCGTCACGGCCGCGCTGGCGATCGAGGCTGGAGAGGCGGGCGCCGAGTGCGTCGCCGCGCTGCGCCGCCGTGCCGGCGAAATCCCGCGATTCCCGCTCTCGGGCGCCCAGCTTCTCAAGCGTGGCGTCAAAGCTGGACCGGAGGTCGGGCGCATCCTGGCGCGGGCGCGCGAGGCCTGGATCGAGGCTTCCTGTCCGCTCGACGGGCCTAGTCTTGCGACCATCCTCGAGCAAGCGATGCGCCAAGCTCGCCATTGACCGGTTGCGGTCGGATTCGCCAGCCCCGATGAAAGCCGTTATTCTCCCTGGTCCGAGGGATGGCTCCAATGGACGATACGGATCCGCGTGGCTTGGATCGCGATCGCGGCAGGGTCGCAGGCAAGGCCGGCGATACTCCGCGCGAGGTGGCGTGGCGGCTGAAGACCCGGTCGCAGGCGAGGGCCCGCAGCGACGCGCAACAGGCGGCCTCCGAGCCGATGAGCGGCTTTGTCCGGCAAACCTACGCCCTGCCGCGCGACGAGGCGCGCGAACGGGCGCGCCAATGGTTCGGCCGCTATCCCAAGGCGGCCTATATGACCAAGGTCGAGAGCTGGCGGCAATTGGAGGACGGGCGCATCGAATTCACCATGCGCCGCCTGCCGACCGCGGATTGACGCTCTCGAGGAACATCGTCGGCGCGATTTGCGATCAGCCTTCGGTCATGCGGCGGCCTTCGGCGAAGACTTGCGTCCACCGCAGGACCCGCGCCGACCGGCGCAGCCCCGTCGGCCATAGTGGATCGCTCCGATAGAGCCGGCCGACGGCTTCTGCGCTCTCCGCCTCGACCAGCCACATGCCTCCCGCTGCTTCACCGCTGACGGCTTCCTGCAATGGCCCTGCTGCACGAATCTCATCGCTATGCCGCTCAAGGAAGTCGAGATGAGCCGGCATCAGACGCCGACGCGCATCGGCGTGCTCGGGATTGTCCGTGAAAAGCACAGCGAACAGCATCTGCGACCTCCTCGACAAGGATGGCGATGCTTCGATTGATCGCCACGGCAATGAGTCTAAGACTGCGGCGGCCGCAAGAAAATGAAGATGACTGCCGTCGAGATCTGCAAAAATGCGACCCTTGGATTGGAATGATCTTCGCTATGTCCTGACGGTTTCGCGTGCCGGCACGCTTGCTGCCGCGGCACGGCGGCTTGGCGTCGATCAGACGACCGTCGCACGGCGGCTCGCAGCCGCAGAGGCGGCGCTCGGCGCAAGATTGTTCGAGCGCCTGGACGGCGCCCTCTATCCGACGAAGTCAGGCGAGGTGGCCGTAGCCCGCGCAGCGCAAGTCGAGCAGCAGGTCCGTGATATCGAAGAGGGGATCGCCGGCACCGATTCCTCCTCCGCGGGGCTCGTCCGCCTCACCGCCGTGCCTATTCTGGTGAACCGGCTGCTCGTCCCTGCCCTGCCTAAGCTTTACGCCGAATACCCTCGGATACGCGTCGAGCTGATCGCCGAGGCGCGAAACTTGAGCTTGGCGAAACGCGAGGCCGATATCGCCTTGCGCCTGTCCCGTCCCGAAGCAGGCGGCAAGGCACTGACGAAGCGCATCGGACAGCTCGACTATGCCGTCTACGGTCCGCGCCGGCGCGCCGCGGATCATCTCCCCTGGATCACCTACGAAGAAGGCCTGAGCCATCTTCCACAAGCGCGCTGGATCGCGACGACCGCGGCAGGCGGTGAACCCGCACAGCTCTTGGTCAGCGACGCGGAGACGATTGTCCAGGCAATCCGCGAGGGTCTCGGAAAATCGCTGCTGCCCTGCTGCATTGCGGATCGGGATGGGCGACTGCAGCGTCTCGGCGGGCCCGAGCCCGTGCTTTCGCGCGAATTGTGGCTGCTCACCGACCGCGAGCTGCGACATCATGCGCGGGTCGTAGCCGTGATCGGCTGGCTGGCAAGGCTGATGGGAGCAATTCAAGCCGCGCGATAACGCGCCATTTCGAGTCACTGGCCAGCCGAGTTCGCCGCAGGCGTCAAACGCAACCCTTATTGGCAGGCTCTTCACCGTGGCCGGCGTCGGACCGCCGATCGGGCTCCATCGCGGCGGAGCGGGGGCCAAAACCGGTTGAACCGGGCGACGGCTCCTTCGAAAGACTATCTCGCGAAACGAGCTCGTGAAGGCCGAGCGCTTGGGCAAGACGCTGCCGCGCCCGGTTGACCCTGCTCTTGATCGTGCCGACAGCGCAGCCGCAGATTTCCGCGGCCTCCTCGTAGCTGAAGCCGGAAGCCCCGACCAAGATCAGGGCTTCGCGTTGCTCCTGCGGCACGTTGCCGAGCGCCGATTTGAAATCCGCCATATCGAGATGGGCGATCTGGGCGGGCTCGGTGACGAGCCCCGCGGCATGGCTGCCATCGGCATCCTCCACCTCCCGCCAGCGCTTGCGATAATCGGAGTAAGCGGTGTTGCGCAAGATGGTGAACAGCCACGTCTTCAGATTCGTGCCCTGGACGAACTTGTCTTGGTTGGCCCAAGCCTTGATCATGGTCTCCTGAACCAGATCATCGGCGCGATCGGAAGTTGCGCCGAGCGAGCGCGCGAAAGCACGGAGACTGGGAATGGTGGTCAGCAAGTCGCGGGTGAAGAAGCCATTATCGGTCATCTCGGCTTCCCGTCATCTCGGCTTCGATTCCTTTTCCGCGAGTGCCCGCAACAGTTCGACGAATTTGTCGGGGATGGGCTCGGCCTCGAGTTCCTCATAGAGCAGACGGAGCTTGCGGCCGATCTGCCGTTGTGCCTCGTCGCTCAAGGCGGGCGCCTCCGTCTGCTCGGTCATCGGCCGCGGGTCGGAATGGGGATCATTGATCATGGTCGTAACCCGTAGCCGGCGTCTCCGCCCCCGCGAGAGACTGGAAGGGCCGGCGTCTCACGCGCGAACTGCATCCGAACTGGACGCGCGGCAAGCCGATTTGTTCCAGTCCGTCTCTGCCAACCGACTATCATATAGCAGTTTTTTCGTTGACAGCGAGTTGACAAGCCGCTTCTCGCCGGTATTGCCACGCATACCAAGGTCGATGAAATCGGGCTGGCGTTGCTCTGCGATTTCACGCACGGTGCCGGGAACGCGCGGAATTCGAGATTTGAACCAAGGGCGACATGCGCCCGCATCTGTTGCCGTCGGTCGCCCGAAGGGCAGGAGGAAGACGTGTCTACCGCCGTCCAGGTCGCGCAATACCTGCCCTATCTGAGACGCTTCGCCAGAGCGCTCACCGGCAGCCAGGTCGATGGCGATGATCAAGTGCTGCGCCTCCTCGAGGCGTTGCTGGCGGACGAGACGCGGCTCCCGACCGATATCCCTGCGAAGCTTGCCCTTTATCAGGCCTTTGTGAGGACAAGGCGCGATCCCGGCACGACGCCGGGCACGGCCGGCGGCGGCTCCTCGATGCTCTCCAAGGCGGAAGCGAGGCTCAAGGCCATGCCTCCCTTGTCGCGCGTGGCTTTTCTGCTCGCCACCGTCGAGGAGTTCGACCTCGCCGACACGGCGCGCATCCTCGAATGCGGCGAGGCCGAGGCCCGTGCCCTCATCGATCAGGCCGGCCGTGAGATCGCCGGGCAGGTCGCGACCGATGTCCTGATCATCGAGGACGAGCCGATGATCGCCCTCGAGATCGAGACGATCGTGGAAGGCCTCGGCCATCATGTCCAAGGCATCGCACGCACTCATGACGAATGCGTCGCGCTGTTCGAATCCGGCGCTCCCGGCCTCGTCTTGGCCGATATCCAACTGGCCGATGGCAGCTCGGGCCTCGAAGCGGTCAATGAGCTGTTGAGGCGGCGCGAGGTGCCGGTGATCTTCATCACCTCCTTTCCCGAGCGGCTTTTGACCGGCGAGCGTCCCGAACCGGCCTTCCTCTTGACCAAGCCCTATCGGCCCGAAACGGTGCGCGCGACCATCAGCCAAGCGCTGTTCTTCGACGAGCGCTCGCACGCGCGAGGTTGAGGCGTGGGCCTCGAGGCTTGCCGCGGCGCGCCAACGACGCTCGCGGAGTGAGGTTGAGGGGCGAGCCATGCCTTCCCTGATCCAGGCCCGCATGGCCTCCTCGGCCGAGATGCTGGCGATTTTCGGCGATGCGGCGCTCATCGCCCACGCGCTGGCTTTCGAGGCGGCGCAGGCGCGCTGGCGGAAGCCGCGGCGCGCGGCGGCACGCTCGCCATCCCGCTCGTCAAGGAGCTCGGGCAGCGCGTCGCCATGATCGATCGAACGGCTGCGGGTCACGTGCATTACGGCGCCACGAGCCAGGACCTTGCCGACTCGGTCCTCGTGCTGCAGCTTCGCCACGCCTGCGCGGTCTTGATCCGCGACCTGTCGCGATTGGCGCCGGCTCTCGCCGGCCTCGCGGAGAGGCAGCGCGGCACGGTGATGCTGGCGCGCACGCTGATGCAGCCCGCCCTGCCGACGACGCTCGGCGCCAAATCGGCCTCTTGGCTGATCGCGGTCGAGGACGGCCTGGCACGCTTGGAGCGCGAGCGCGACCACGCCCTCACCTTGCAATTCGGCGGGGCGGCCGGCACCCTATCGGCGCTCGGCGGGCGGGGGATGGCTGTCGCAAGGCGGCTCGCAGCGCTTCTCGACCTGCCTTTGCCGCCCATGCCCTGGCATACGCGCCGCGACGGCGTCGCGGGCCTCGCCGCAGCGATCGGCATCCTGATCGGCTCCCTCGGCAAGATCGCCCGCGACCTGTCGCTTCTGTCGCAGGCCGAGCTCGGCGAAGTCGCCGAGCCCTCGGGCCAAGGGCGCGGCGGCTCCTCGACCTTGCCGCATAAGCGCAACCCGATCGCCTCGATGGTGACGCTCGCGGCCGCGACGCGTGCGCCCGGCCTCGTCGCCACCATCCTTTCCGCCATGGTGCAGGAACAGGAGCGGGCGCTCGGCGGCTGGCAGGCGGAAGCGCCGACCCTCTCCGCTTTGTTCGAGGCCGCACATGGTGCGACGCTCGCCATGGTCGAAGCGATCGAGGGCTTGCAAGTCGATCCCGCCGCGATGGCGGCCAACCTCGAGCGCCTCAACGGGCTTGTCCTGGCCGAGCGGCTGATGCTGACGCTCGCCCCGGCCATGGGGCGCAACGAGGCGCATCACCTCGTCGAGGCGCTGTCGCGGCAAGCCGCCGCCGAGAACCGCCATCTGCGCGACCTCGCCATGCATGACCCTCGGATCGCCGCGCGGCTCGAGCCGATGGAGATCGCACGCCTCTTCGACCCATCCGGCTATCTCGGGGCGGTTGACGAATTCATCGACGCGGCGCTCGCGGTTCACCGCGCGGCGGACACGATCAGAAGGAGTTGAGCCATGGCTTTCACGACGCGTGAGGGAGTACGCCTCTATTGGCGCGCCGACGGCAACGCGGAAAAACCCGCCCTCTTGCTCCTCAACTCGCTCGGCACCGACCATGCCATGTGGGACGCCGTCATGCCGCTTCTCATGCGCGATTTCCGCGTGCTGCGCATGGATACGCGCGGCCACGGCGCTTCGGACGCACCGAAGGCCGATTACTCGATCCCGATGCTGGCGGCCGATGCCGTCGCCGTGCTCGATGCCGCAGGGGTCGAACGCGCCCATGTTTGCGGGCTGTCGATGGGCGCCATGACGGCGCTCGAAATCGCCATCGCGCATCCGCAACGGGTCGAGCGCATCATCGGCGCCAACACCTCGGCCGAAATGCCGCGCGATCTCATGCGCGAACGCGCCGCGATCGTGCGCGAGAAGGGCATGGCCGCGGTGGTCGAGGGCGTGCTCGGCCGCTTCCTCACCCAAGGCTTCCGCGACAAGAACCCGCCCGTGCTCGGCACCACCCGCACGACCCTGTTGGCGACCGACCCCGACGGCTATGCGGGGTGCTGCATGGCCATCGCGGCCTTGGAGCTGAAGAGCAAGCTCATGCGGATCAAGGCACCGCTGCTCATCATCAATGGTGCCCATGACGTCTCGACGCCGCCGGCCGAGCACGGTGACCGCATCGCCGCCGCCGTCGCAGGCGCGAGGACAGTCACGCTCGCCGCCGGCCACCTTTCGGCGGTCGAGACGCCGGAGGCTTTCGCGGGCGCGGCGCTCGCCTTCCTCACCGAGGATCGGCGCAAGACCGATGTGACGGCGGCGCGCGAGGCGATCTTCGCGGCGGGGCTTACGGTGCGCCGCGCCGTGCTCGGCGATGCTTGGGTCGACAAGGCGCTCGCCGGGCGCAACGCGCTTACCGGCGAGTTCCAGAACTTCATCACCCGCATCGCCTGGGGCGAGGTCTGGACGAGGCCAGGCCTCGACCATCGCACGCGACGCCTCCTGGTGCTCGCCATCACCGCTTCGCTCAGCCGCTGGGAGGAATTCCGCCTGCATCTGCGGGCCGGCATCGAGCAAGGCTCGCTGACGCTCGAGGACGTGAAGGAAGCGCTGATGCAGATCGCCATCTATGCCGGCGTGCCGGCGGCCAATACCGGCATGCACCATGCCCAGGATATCCTGAAGGCCCTGGGCAAGTTGGAGCACGATCGCGCATGAGCAATCCCTTCGACGCCATCGCCGCCCTCGGCATCGTCCCGGTCATCGCCATCGAGCGCGCCGCGGACGCGATCCCGCTCGCCGACGCTCTGCTCGAAGGCGGGCTGCCGGTCGCCGAGATCACCTTCCGCACTCCAGCCGCCGCCGAGGTGATGGCGAAGATCTCGGCCGAGCGCCCAAATCTGCTGGTCGGCGCGGGCACGGTGCTCGATCTTGCTTCGCTCGCGGCGGCGCGGCAGAGCGGGGCGCGCTTCGGCCTGGCGCCGGGCTTCGATCGTGAGATCGTGGAGGCGGCAGCGCAAGCCGGGTTTCCCTTCGCGCCGGGCATCATGACGCCGAGCGATCTGTCGGCGGCCGCCCGCCATGGGGCCCGCACCGTCAAATTCTTTCCGGCCGGGGCGGCAGGCGGCCCCAAGGCGCTCGACGCCATCGCCGCACCCTTCGCGCATCTGAACATGCGCTTCATCCCGACGGGCGGCGTCAGCCTCGACAATCTCGCCGATTGGCTCAAGCTCAAATGCGTCGCCGCCGTGGGCGGCACCTGGATCGCCCGTGCGGAGGATATCAGCCAAGGCCGTTTCGCCGAGATCGCCAGGAAGGCCCGCGCCGCCCTCGACAAGGCGAAAGCATTGCGAGAGGCAGGTGGCTGACCGGCCGAGCCGCCCGGTCTTTCGCTTCGCGCCGAGCCCGAACGGCTATCTGCATCTCGGCCATGCGCTGTCGGCGCTCATCAATGCCGGCGCCGCCTCGGCCTGCGACGGAAGGCTGCTCTTGCGCATCGAGGATATCGACCTTGCGCGCTCGAGGCCTGAATATGAGGCGGCGATCTTGGAGGACCTCGCCTGGCTCGGGCTGCGCTGGGAGCTTCCCGTCCGCCGCCAGTCGCAGCATCTTGACCTCTACCGCGAGAAGATCACCGCGCTCGGCCGGCGCGGTCTCGTCTATCCTTGCTTCTGCTCGCGCGGCGCGATTGCCCGCGCCGTCGCCGCGAAGGCGCGGGCATCGTCCGAAACCTGCCCGCAGGATCCCGATGGCGCGGCGATCTATCCCGGCACTTGCCGCGATCTCGCGCCCGGCGAGGCCGCGCGACGGATCGCCGCCGGAGAACCTCATGCCTGGCGGCTGCGGATCGCGGAAGCGAGCGCGGCGGCAGGCCCATTGTCCTGGCGCGAGCATGTCTCGGCCGATCCCGCATCCGCCTGGCGCGCCATGACGGCGGACCCGCTCGCCTGGGGCGATGTGATCCTGGGCCGCCGCGACGCCCCTGCCAGCTATCATCTCGCGGTCGTCACGGATGACGCGGAGCAGGGTGTGACGCAGGTGGTGCGCGGCGAGGACTTGCTTCAGGCGACCGCGGTCCACCGGCTTCTGCAGCAGCTGTTCGGGCTGGCCGCGCCCGCCTATCACCACCATCGCCTGGTGCGCGACGAGACCGGCCGCAAGCTTTCGAAGAGCATCGCCTCGACGAGCTTGCGCGCGCTTCGGGCGCGCGGCGCGACGCCGGCAGATATAAGCAGGCGGATCGGATTGCGGCGGTAGACGCCGATCACGGGCTACTCGGGCCGGCCATATCGCGTGCTACCCGTTATCTGTGACAGCCTGTCGGTCACTGCCTGTCGGTCACTGCCTTGCCTCGCTCGCTGCCGCCGCGTATAGGACAGCGCTTGCGTGGCGGCCTTGCCGTGACGATAAAGGGTGAAGGGCGCGTAGCTCAGCGGAAGAGCACTACGTTGACATCGTAGGGGTCACAGGTTCGATCCCTGTCGCGCCCACCAAGTTAACCATTTGAAATAAAAACATCTTTTTTCCTATAGTTGCTATTGGCGTCTGAGGCGCACCGTATGGCTGGAAGCAAATAGGAAGCAGAAAGCGAGATTTCAGTCTGACATGTATGACGCCAGATCGTCGGGCAATGTCGCCATGCACCCGGGGATCACGGCGTCGTTCCACCGAGGGTGACAGACCGCGGCGGCGTGGGCTTTTGTTCGACGCCGCCGGGTCGCGCTGAAACAGGTGCAGGCAACGGGGGCAGCGTCGAAGTCTTCCTCATCTTGCAGCGGTGGACCGAAAGCGTCGCGTTGGCGATCGTCACCGTGACGTTGTCTGCCCCGAAGCTCAGCGGCATGACCGAGGCCGACGTGGTCGAGTTCCCGCCAGAAGGTCGCCGAGCGTGTGGACGGTGGTGTCGAGGACAGCGTGAAGGTCGCCGTCGGGTAGTGACGGTCGCCGACGATGCGACCTGGCGCTAGATGCCGCGCGACGTGGTCGAGTTCCCCGCCCCCTGCGGGCCCCTGGCCAAAAGATCGAGACCACGATGAAGGAAGACCTGCAGGGGTACCTCACGCGAAATACTCGCTGGTCACCTGCCATAGCCGCAACGTGCAACCGGAAGGCCACGCGGCCCGCCGCAGTTGACGAACTAGGGCCAGTGGCCCTATCATAGGTCCCATAGGAGATAGCGATGATGCCGACGAGCGTTAGGACGCCGGCCGAACTCAGAGCCGCCCGAGACTTCCTCGGACTGAGCGCCCAAGGATTGGCCCGCATGGTTGGCGTTGACGACGGACGCACCATTCGGAGGTGGGAAGCAGGCGAGCGCGAGCTGCCGGGTTCGGTGATCGTGATGGTCGAAACAGCTCTGGGCTATGTGCGGAAAATCGAAATGATTTCGAAGCAGCTCGAACCGCTGAAGGCGGGAGAGATGCGCTTTGGCGTCGCTGACATCGCCGGAAGGAGAGATGAGACAGAAGCGACTATCGATCGCCTGACCGAGGCGAAGAAGGCCTATGAGGAGGCTTACGAGATGCTGACACGACAGCCTCCGCCGGGCCAAGCCGCAAAGGAGGTTCATTGGTATCACCTTCGGCGGATGACGCCCGAATTCGACCGGACGGTGAAGGACGACTGGTCGCTCCCTGGCGAGCTTAGTCCCTCAGCGGCCCTTGCCTATTTCGAGAAACACGAGGGGTTTAGTGGAGGGCTGGAGCTGTGCGACGACGACGATTTTTCCGCAGAATTCACTCTGGAACAAAGGGCGCTCGTGCGAAGGCAGTATGGGGCGTCGCAGGGGCTTAGCGCCGGCGAATTGGTCAAGACATTTTTTGTCCGCAGGCGACGCGCCGCAAGCGGCAGTTCAATCTAGACCGGTCGGGGTCTGGTCGAGGCTCCCTTTCCTATCCGACCGTGTTGGCCCCGCCAACACGAAGGCGCAGTTCGCGAACTCGCCGACGCCCTCCAAGGAGATCATGAGCGCGATCATGGACGCTCGCGGCCCATTCGACCATGAGCAAGCAGGCGCTCGGCTCGGAGAAGGTCCGCGAAGGGGTAAAGGACTGCTGCTCGGGCCTGCGCAGCTCTACGAGGCGCTGCGCTCCGCGCGTCGGCCGGACACGTAACGGCGCGTCGAGCAGGACGGGAGCTGGGTGAGGGCGGCGACCTCCGGCGACAACCCGGTGGGCAAGCGCGTCAACATTCTGCTCGATCGGCCACCCACGACGATTTCCGTCTGCGGGTCCTAGCCAATCGCGTCCCGCCTTCCAGCTCGTCTCGGACGGCGGCGCTCGCGCTGCAGAAAACTGGACGTGGCGCGCGGAGACGCCCTCCCTCCCGCTGCTCCCCTGCAAGCCTCTGCGAACCGCCAGAACAGGGGGCGAGCCGCAGGGGTGTGCTCCAGGCCCGACGGCGCTGGCGACCGGAGGTCGCCGACCAGTCGGACGAGGTGCACCGGGGGAAAGCGCGTCGATCCAAATCGAGGCGGCAGCTCATAATTTTGCGGTAAAACCAAAGTAAGCATTCGGTGAGGGCCACGGGAAGGGCCGGTTGATTGGCGGGGACGGAAGTCAGGCTGCGGCGGGCAGCTTGGCGCGGTTCCAGTTCCAGGGCAGGAGCTGGTGGAGATCGCGAACCTTGTGGTCGGCGATGCGGGCCAGCACCTCGGCGAGCCAGGCTTGCGGATCGACATCGTTGAGCTTGGCCGTGCCGATCAGCGTATACATGACGGCGGCTCGTTCACCGCCGCGGTCTGAACCGGCGAACAGCCAGGACTTGCGCCCGAGCGCAATGCCGCGCAGGGCTCGCTCGGCGGCGTTGTTGGTGAGGCAGATGCGGCCGTCCTCGAGGAAACGCGTGAACGCTTCCCAACGCTTGAGCATGTAGTCCATCGCCTTGGCGACTTCGACGTGGCGGGACAGCTTGGCGCGGTGCTCGCGCATCCAGGTTTCGAGATCGTGCACCAAGGGGGCAATGCGCTCACGGCGAACGGCGAGCCGCTGTTGCGGGGTGCGCCCATTGATGGCTCGCTCGGCATCGAAGATCTCGTCGATCCGCTTGACCGCCTCCAGCGCCAGCGGCGAGATCACGATGGGATGC
>JBIOEJ010000093.1:0-23476 GCA_044445965.1 Hyphomicrobiales bacterium | reverse complement strand
TCCCGTCCATATCCTGCAAGAGTCTTCCTTTGCCATCGACGGGCGGTCCTTTCCGGCCATCGAGATGGCGGATAATCCTCTTCGAACGGCTGAAGCCGTTTGACTGGAGGATCATACATTGAGAGCGATTTACTCTCAAGCTAACCAGCCCCGTAACAGATCTCTGTTTATTGACCGTCGAAGAGGCCATGTCTGCCGGCGGGAAAGATTCGCCGCAGGATATCCTCTTGAGCCGGATCGAACTTTGCTGGGCAAGGATCGGGTTGTTCAATTCATTGTAGACGAAACGAAGCTCTTTGGTGATGCCATCTTGCGAAATGCGAGAGGACAAGTAATCGACGGCATGCCCAAATTCGTGGGCGAAGACTCGATCCTTAAGCGCCGGCGGAAGCGATTTATCTACGAGGATATTATAGGTAGGATTTCCGGTATCCCAATCCCGATCGAGGGCGAACTCTCCAAAGTTCCCGCCAATCTCTCGGCGCGTAACCGCCGAAGAGCCAATGCCAAGCCCCTCCGTTGCTGCGGTGTTAAGTTCCTCTGGCGTGAGGGTCTGGTCAGCTCCGCCCAAAGTTCTCCGCCCGACCACGTATTGGGCGTCGAGCGGCCGTCCTTCGATGTCGGAGGCGAGGTTTCCTTGGGCATTGATTGGCGGTTCCGACGGCCACTGCTTGGTCGGATAGTCCTCTTCGAATGGCCGAAGCGGCTTGTTGAGAGGATCGTACATCAATAGCGACCTGCTCTCAAGCGAAAGAGCGTTGTTTTCTCTGCCTCGCAACATATCGCCGAGACCGGAAGGGACGGCTTGCGTCTCGGCCCCTCCGAGCATCCCGCGCAGCCCCATCGGCGCGCCGCCCGCCAGGAAGGTTGCCGCGCTCAATGTGCGCCCGAGCGTCTCGGGATCATCCAATTGGGCCCTGCCGGAATAGACATCGCCCGGCAACATGAAGGCGTCGTATGCGCCCCGCGCGAGCCGGACGGGAAATGTGGAACCGAGCTTTTGCACCGCTGCGTCAGAAGCAATGACGGGAGCGCCCGCCAAGAGATCGGACGCGAACGGATCGTAGTTATAGCCGGCGGGCATCGCCGGCGGCGACGAAGCCTGCGCGCCATCCGGTGGTCGGGCAGCCGCGAATGGGTCATGGTCGGGCGTCACGTCGAAAAGATCATGGTCGACCGGGATCAAATCAGGCATCACCGACGCACCTTCAAATATTTGCCTGGCCTGCGCGGGTCGCGAAGATACCAGTTGCCGTCAGGCGCTCGCTTGGCGCCATGGAGCGGCCCGATCGGCTGTCGGTGCGGCATGGGCTGCGGCGCGCCGGGAAGGGCTAGCGACGGCATCTGCGCTGGTCCGGGCTGCACTCGTGGGCGGAACTCAGTTCGCCATCATTGCCGGGCAGACGGATCGCCTTCGGACATGAGGCTATATCCTGCGGCGCCGGCTCCAACGGCGGCAAGCGGCCAGAGTGAGTTGAATTGAATGATCCGATTGAGGATTGGTCTTGAGTTGACGGTTTCTCGGATCAAGGCTGCAGTCTTGGGTGCAAATAATTTGATGTAATCGGGGTTGGAGAGATAAGCTCGGAACGCTTCCGCAGCTAGCTCCCTGGCGACAGCCTCAGGCACATAGCCGCGCGTCTCTGGAGAGACGATGTTCTCTGGTAGCTTCCTGTTGGGGCCGTTCCACGCTTGACGCTGGCGATATTCCGGGTACGGGTTGTTTAATGTGTTGTACACATAGCGCAGCTCGTACTCCAAATTCTGGTCACTTAGGCGCTGATCCGTCCATTGATCTAGAACATGGCCGAGTTCATGCGCGTGCACCCGCTCGGCGCCTTGTGGCGTAAGTTCGCTGGATATTCCGATACTGAGCGGGTGACCTGATCTTGAATCGATATTGGTAACGCCTAGTATAACTCGAGGTCCTCCGGAGCCGGCATGCTGGGTTTCGCCCAGCGCCATAACCGCAGCCGGCTTGCCAAGAAGGCTCTCTGTGACGGGGTCAAGCTGCGTTGCCGGGAGGGCTTGGCTAGCTCCGCCCACATGGGTCCGGCCGACAACCACCTTTCCCGCCAGCGGTCGCCCGTCCATATCCTGTAATAGTCTTCCTTGCGCATCGACAGGCGGTCCTTCCGGCCAGCTGGAAGGCTTGTAGTCTTCCTCGAACCCAAGAAGTGTCTTCGGCCCAAGATAAAGGCGAGGCGAGATCTGCGCAAGCGAATGCACGTCATTTCCGTCGCCGTGCTCCAGGTCTCCGAGGGGCAGCGCATTCGATGTCAGCGCCAGCTTTCCTGCCGCCGCCTCTTGGTCCGTCGCTCTCGCGCCAGGCGATAGGCCGAACGAATTGCCTCCCGAGAACGGATCGTAGTCGACGGGCACGGCTTGCGATGCATCAAAATCACTGGGCGAGCCGTGATAGGTCGTCATCGTTGGGGTGGAGGATGTGTCCGGGCCTTGCGCTCGCTCAAGTGCCACCGCATCAGCCATTGAGGCCACCTTTCCGCCGGCCATTCCGAGCACGCTCTCGGCAGGACGAGCCAGGGCCGCACGACCTAGCCCGCCAGGGCCGAACCATCCCGCCATATTCATAGCTTCGGCTTGCAAATTCTCCGGGGCAATTTCACCCCTCCAAGCCCGCCCAGGCGCGGTGAAAGCAGCCTCTGCCGACTGGCCGAGCCCATCGGCTTTCTGCGACAGATACCAGCCGAGACGGCCCAGAAGTGTAGTCGCGCCGCCGAACGGCTTGGTGTCGTCGAATACGGGCGGGATCGGGTCAGGATGCGTCATGACCTGCTGAGCGGAGTTTTCCTGGGCCATTCGATAAACGTAGTCGTTGAGCGCGAGGTCCTCACCGCTCGGGTCGGCAAAGGGATCATAGTCGACCGGGATGGCCTGCGATGTCACGATTGCACCACCCGTCGCCAGTTGCCGCGGTCATGCGGAGCGAAGATGTAATACCCGGGCGAGCCGGGCTCCTTGGACCGGAGCCGCCGCATGTTGCTGCCGCTCCGGCTGATCGAATCCACGCGGAATTGCCGGCGGCCCGCCGGGCAGTGTGACTTGCGGTTGTCGCGCCGCTGCAGCGGCCGCGAGCTGCGGCGGCAATCGCGGCGGTCTTTGAAGTCCGGCGGCTTGGGGCTGCAGAGCGGGGCCTCCCTGCCTACGCTGAGAGGCTGGCGGCACGCTTTGAGGCCCCTGCGGCCCCAGCGCCTGCATCGCATCGACCGTGGCGCCGAGCTGCGTCGCATGCGCGCGCAATTCCTCGTGCTTGCCTTGCGCTACCTTGTGGAAGGCCGAGGCCCGCGCCGAGAGCGCTTGCGCCTGCGCCACGCCGGCCTCCGATGTCTTGTGCAGCGCCGATGCTCTGGCGCTCGCGGCATCCGCATGCGTCTTGTCGGTGTCGGCGATCGCCTTCTGCAGGGCGACTTGTTTCGCCTGCTGCTGCACGGGATCGGGCGGCTGCTGCAGCATCTGCATGAGCTGCCGTTTTTTCGACTGCGGGAGCGACGAGGTTTCGATGATCACGGCCGGCGGCACCGGAACCCTGTTGTTGGCGAGCGCGATCAGCGTGTCGTTCACGTCGCCCATCACATTGACGGTGTCGGGACCCTCGTCGATCAGGATGTCGACATCGATCTGGCCGATGGCGTTGACCAGCATCGGGCGCCCATAAGGGTCGACCGCGACTTTGTTGATCGCCATGTATTGCGCCGCGCCCTGGTCGTTGGTGACGCGCAAGATGCGCTCGGCCGTCCAGCTCCTTTGCTGCGCCACCCAGATCTTGCGGTAGAGCCTGAGCTTCCAGCCCCGCCATTGCGACAGGAAGGGCCCGAGTTCGGCGATGCCGGATTGCTGCTGCATGGCGAGCGAGCGCCCCGAGACATCGGCCGGCCCGCCTCCCGCCGCGAGCGCGGGGTTCGGCCCGAATTGGTCGATCTCGTTCTTGGCGTCCTGGTAGTATTGCGTCTGGTTGATGAACTCCTGCTGCGCCGTCATCACCTCGACATCGTTCGGGTCCCCGTCATAGAGCATCACCCCGTCGGGCCTGGCGGCCTCGCGCCGCAACGTCTCGATATCCGGCTGGTCGCCGCCGATGGCGCGCCGGTTCACCTTGAGCTGGCGTGTATTCATGATGTGCACCGATTTCGAGCGGTGCTGGTTCATCGCGTCCTGCGGGCCGATCAGGTTGCGCACGAAGCCGTAATGGTCGCCGACCCCGTCCACATGCACCGCGAAGGCCTCGTAGCGCGACACGGTCTTGCCCTTCTCGTCGAAGAAGGGCGAGAGCCCGGCCTGCAAGAGCTCGGTGCCGGCATAGAAGGCGAAGCGCCATTCGCCCTTGGCGCGATACCAATGCTCGACGAGGCGAAGCTTGGTCCTGCCTTGCGACCACAGGAAATAGCGGTCGTTGTCGAATTCGGTCTGTCCCGTATCGTCGACGCTGCCGAGCGCGTCGTCCCATCTGCCCGAGAACATCTCCTCGAATTCGTCCTTGGTCATGAGCTTCGAGACGCCCATGTAGCGGGCGTCGGAGAAGTCGAGCTTCAGCGAGCGCGGATCATAGAAGAAGGTCGTGGCGTCGACCGCCGCGATGTCGATATCGGGGTCCTGCTTGTCGCCCGGCACCATGGCGAGCTCGGCGACGACGACGCCGGTGCAGGCGCCCTTGCGCAGCGCCTCGGTCTCCTCGGCCGGCCAGCGCGACACATCGAGCGCGTAGCGGATGCATTGCGTCGCGAGCTCGGCGCCGCGCGCGTTGTCCTCGATGCGGCCGAAGGCCTTGGGGTCGCCGCGCAGCTTCTCGAGGACGCCGACGACGCCGTCGATCTTGCGGCCGACCCGGTTGAAGGTGATGGCCGGCTGGCCGCGTGCCTGCAGGGTGTCGAGCTGCTCCTTCGTCCATTGGTCGCCATGGTAGTATTGCAGCGCGGTGCGGGCTTCGATGATCTCGTTCTGCTTGATCGTGACGTAGTCGGTGAACTGCTTGCGCAGCTCGTCGACGTCGAGCCCGTCCTCGTCCTCGAACGACGCCGCATCGCCCACATAATCGGTGTCGGGCAACGGCATTGGTGCCATGCCGGGAGCGGGCGCCGCCAAGCCGGGGAGCGACATGCCGGGCGCCGCCATACCGGGTCCGGTCATCGGCGCACGCAATCCGCCCGCGGGCGCACCGAAGGGCGGAATGTTGGTTGCAGGAATTGCCATGAAAGACCCTGTCGTTCTACTTCCGGCGCCGCTCTTTGCGCTTCCCTCTCTCCTCGTGGGAGAGGGGGCCCTTCGCGTCCGCGAAGGGCGGGAGGGGGACGAAGGCCGGCGTCACGGAGGGCCGATGACGATTGGAGGTCGTTATCCGTCCTCTGTCTTCCGTCGTCCGTCCTCCGCCCCTTACGACGATCTCTCAGTAAACCGGGACGTCAGCCGCCCTGACCGGCTGATCGGAGGCAAAGGGATCATGATCGACCGGCGTCAACTGATAGGCCGCGAGACCTGCCGCTCCAACGCCCAGCGCCCCCAACCCCGCCAGCAAATCCGGGCTGTCCCGCTCGGCGGGATCGAACTTGGCAAATCGAGATCTCAGTTGATTGGGATTCTTGACGACGAGAAGTTGCGTCGGCCCGGAGCGGGTGCTAAAATTTTTAATCCATACGGCATCATGGCCCCGGTCGAATGCATCCCGTACAGTTTCTGCAACAGATAGAGGATGTTCTGACCCTTTTAGAGTCAGCTGCGCGGGATTGTCGGCACGATGGACCAACGGTAATATCGATTGACCGGAGCCTGAGCCCCGAGCAGCGGCTCTCTCGGCAAATACGCCTGCAAGCTCGGGCGCTCGGGTTGACCAAACTCCGAGCTTCGCCAGTGCCGTTCCGGTGTTACTGCCTAGCTTCGCCGGATCAAAAGCCGATATGTCTGAAGCCGTGCCATGATAGAGCGGCATGTCTGTTTGAAAGCCCATCTCCCTAGCCCGCGCCCATTTTGCCGCCTGATCCTGATACCAGTTGGCAGGCAGACCTAACGCAGCCGCTCCCGAGCCAACTCCCTCAGCAGCCATCGCCCCGCGTTCGGCTGGCCCTATTCCCGGCATGATGCCCAATGCCGACAAGGTCGCGCCCTTGTAGTCGCCTTGACGCGCCGCCTACTGCACGCCGAATGCCGCGCCGAGCGGCGTCGCGTCGACTACCGACAAGCCATCGTTTCCGAGTCCGGTCGAGCCGAGCAATCCTTTGACCAAGTGGTAGCGCTCGATCGACGGCCGGCTGTCCCCCAACAGCCATGTGGCAAGCCGGTCTCGCCAAGTCGGATCATAGGCAGAGAGCGTAGCGCCGTTGTCCAGATCGGGCGGTAGTTGCGGCGATGCCGGTCTCGTCAAGCTTTGCGACAGACTCTGGGCGCCCCAGGGCCGGCCGCGCAAATCGTCATCGGCCATCCCAGCCAATGTCTGGGGCTGCGCCGAGCTGGGCGCCAGATAGGCGATGGCCTGCGCACCGGTGAGCAACCCTCCGAGCGTCGGCGGAGTGGGATCGCGCGCGAACGGATTGTCGACAAGAGAGCTGCCTAGCGAGCCTCTATCATCGACGAACGACATGATCGACCTTCCTTCCGTTCCAGAAGACAGATGACAGAAGACAGAAGGTCCGACGGCCGAGCTGGCTCATCCGTCCTCTGTCCTCCGTCCTCCGCCCTCAGCCCCCTCACAGCGTCTTCACGTTGACCCTCGGCCTTGCCCGGAAGCTCGAATAGCCGCTCATCCCCGCAGCCTCCCTGGGCGCGGGCTTGGCCGGCAGATAGGGCCGCGATAGGCAGGCATAGCGCGTCTCGTCCGCCGCATGGTCTTCCGTCTCGGTGTCGAGGTCCTCAGGGCGGTCCGGGTCGTGCTGCAGCAGCGGCAAGGTGCGGATCAGCGCCGTCGAGGTCGAGAATGCGAACAGCATCGGATGCTCGCCATTGCCTTTCAGTCGCGCGCGCACCGCCATCCAGCCGGACATGGCGCCGCGCTGGCCGACGCGGCTGTTGTCGGCCGGACGAAAGCGCGGCCCAGTATGGTTGTCGATCCTTCGCATCATCTCGGCGATCGAGGGTCCGCCATTCTCGGCGAAGGCCGAAGGGTCGAGCACGCCATAGGCGATGCTCTCGCCCTTCTCGCGTTCCTTGATGCCGCGCGCCACCTCTTCGGCCGAGAGCTTCAGGCCGACATTCGGCTGCGCGGCGCCGTACCATTCGCGGTAACGGATGAGCGCGCCGCGCGGGATCAGCCGTCCCTCATGCAGCGGATGATCGTCGCCGCAGACCGCCCACCAGCCGACCGAGAAGGGCGACGCCGAGCCCCAATCCATGGCGCGGAAGCGCAGCCAGTCCTCCGGGATGGCGAAAGGCGCAACGACATGGCGTCCCTCGTCCCATTCGTCGAAGAAGGCGCCTTCGATGGCGTTCCAGTCGCCGTCGAGCCAGGCCCGCACCAGCGCGTCCTTGCCGACGAGCTGCAGCTTCTGCACATAGCCGGGATCGCCGCGCAGCAGATGCCGGTTGTCGGAGAGGCGCGATGGAATGACCGCGACCTGATGGAGCGATCCGTCGGGCAAGCGCTTGCTCAGCACCTTTGGCCGTGTCGGAAACGGCACCATCTCGTAGCGCTCGCGGATCCAGCTCTGGCCGGGCCCGCCGGGATTGCCGGTGAGCACGAGCTGCGTCGGCACGCCGGCCGATGAGCGCAGCGCGCCGAACAGGCGGAAGATCGGGTCGGGCGTCGGATACTGCCCCGCCTCCTCGATCCAGGCATCGGTCAGGTTGCGGCCCTGATATTGCTGCGCATCATCGACGCCGTCGAGATAGGCGAAGCCGACCCGCCCGCCATGCGGCATGCGCCAGGAGAGCTTCGCCTCGTTGAACTTGGCCCCGAGCGGCCCGTAGATCTGCTTCGAGCGCTCGATGGCATCGATGCTCGATACCGTCGTGCGGCGAAACATCACGGCCGAGAAGTCCCTCCCGTAGCGCTCCTCCTTCAGTCCCCATTTGCCGAGCATCCCGTCAGTCTTGCCGCCGCCCCTCGCTCCCCCGAAGAACACCTCCGCCTCCCGGCAACCGACCAGCGTCTTCTGCGGGCCCTCCTGCGGCCGCCACAGTACGTTGATCGATGCTCCCATACTGCTCCTCCCATTCTTCCGCTGTGAGGGGTTCGTCGCTGAGGACATGGCGGACCTCGGCCTCGGCGCTCATGAGGACGGCGCTCAAGCGGGCATGCATGTAGGGGGCGGCCGCGATCGCCGCATGGGTGCGCTGGGACAATTCGTTGCGGGAATTGCGCATGACAGAGAGCAGGAACTGCAGCGGCGTCATTCCCGATTGGAACGCTTCCTCCCGCGCATGGAGATCGAGCTTGCGGGGCATTCCGGGCTTGCGTCCAGCCCCTGCTCTGGCTCCGCCGCGGCCCATGTGAGCTCCCTTCGGTGAAGTCGTTGGTGGTCGAGGCGCAGGCCCGTCATGCGCGCATCTTCGTCTTGCGCGCCTGCTCGTGTTCGCCGCAGGCGAAGTCCTCGCGGACCGGCGGGAAGAGCGTGCGGAATTCTTCGCCCATCAGGAACACGGCCGGCGGATAGCGATGGCAGAAGCCGTTCTTCGCATCCGGGGCGCTCGCCTCCTTTTTGTAGAAGGCGCAAGACATGCAAGGCTTCATGATGGCATCTCGCTTGCTATTTGGGGTTGGGGCGAGCATCGCCGGCTCGGTCATCCGGAGCGGTCGAATAGGAGGGCCGGACGCGACAGCGATCCGGCACCGACTTGGTGCGGCGGCGATCCAACGCAACGCCGGTCTGACGCGACCCCGAAAAGCAAAACGCCCGGCGGCTTGTTCAGCTCCGGGCGCAAAGTGGACCGCTATCCACTAGAAAGGTCTTCTTTCAGAAATCTCGGAAAAGGTCAAGCGGTTTTTTTGGCCCCGTTCAAAAAATATTCCGCCGCCTGTCATTCCGCGACCGGCGCCTCGGGCGGCCCACCGCTCAGGCGATCATCTCGACCCGGCCGTCCTCGAGCCGGTAGACGCCGCCGACCACCTTGAGCTTTTGCTGCTCGACCGCTCCGCTGAGGATCGGCGTCGCCGCTTTGAGCGTCGCGACATTGTCGATCACGTTTTGCCGGATGGCGTTGACGAGCGGATCGCCAGGCTGCGCGACGCTCGCCTTCACGGCTCCGCTGAGGCTTGCGACCAGGGAAGGCAGATGGCCCGGCAGCGTCGTGTCGTCCTTGAGCGACTTGATGGTCGCGCCGACGGCGCCGCAGTGATTATGGCCGAGCACCATGATCAGGGGCGTGCCGAGCTCGGCGACCGCATATTCCATGCTGGCGATGGTGTCGCTGTTGGCGAAGTTGCCCGCTACCCGGCAGACGAACAGATCGCCTCTGCCGCTGTCGAAGGCATATTCGGGCGCGATGCGGGAATCGGCGCAGCTCAGGATGCCGGCATAGGGGTTCTGCCCTCCAACCAGCGCCTCGCGCTCATGCTTGAAGTCATGGCGCCGCGACACGCCTTCGACATAGCGGGCATTGCCTTTCAGCAAGCGCTCGAGCGCGGCATCGGGAGACACCACGTTCTGTGGCTTCGGCGGCGCCTTCATCTCCTTGGCGAGGGCGGAGCCTGCGAGCGCCATTCCGGCGGCGGCCACCCCGAAGTATCGGAGCAATGCGCGCCGCGAGGGCGGCGCTTGACGGGCGTCATTCTCGAATCGGCAGATCGCGCACATCGAACGTCTCCGTTTTCATTCGAGACGCGAACCTCTCCCCGCGCCCGGGACAGTTACGCATCATGAGCCCTCGGCATCGCCGACGACATGTCGATCGACCCGATCTTCGCCGCAATGGGCGAAGGCGGATGAGAGCGGGGCCGCCCAAGTCGTTCGGCATGGATGTCCGACCCGATGCCCGGCTTTGTCACCGTACCGGCAGCATTCTCCGCAGCACGCCATCCTTGAAGACGTAATGATGCGCCAGCGCGGCGGCCGCGTGCAAGAATGCGAGCCCCAGCACGAGGTTCGCCGCGAGGCCATGCCATTGCGTGATGGATCTTCGCAGGGCCCGGTCGCCGAGCTGCGGCAGGCTCACCACGTCGAAAAGGTTGTGGGCGCGCACGAAGGCGTTGACGACCCCCAGGGTCAAGGCGGTCAGCAACAGGAGATACAGCACGGTGTGCGTCGCCTCAGCCAGGATTTGGAGGGCGCCCGTGTCGGCGGCCGGCAGGCGACGTCCGCCGACGCCGCGCCAGATGATCCGCCATAACAGCAAAATGGTCAGCGCGAAGCCGAGCACCACGTGTATCGACCGATAATCGGTATTGATGGGGCCTTTGGGAATCCAGCCCGCGGTTTGGCCGGTGACCCACAGCACGACGACCAATGTCGCGGTGGCCCAATGCAGCGTGATGGTGATTGAATCATAGTTCGGGCTGGTCTTGTCCGTCATGGTTATCGATCTGCCGCCTTCGTTGCCGCTGTCTGGACGCAAAGCCTTCGGTCGAGAATGCCGGCGGCGGCCATGAGGCCGCCCGCGGCACACCCGCCGTCAGTTTAGATGCATTCCAATCTGGCAATCATGTGGCGCGTCGCTCGAGATGCGGGGTGGGGCGTGGGCCACAGCCCGTCCTGCTCCTGCTCCATCGTGCCGGCCGGGAGGGCTTCGGCCCGACTGCCGGCGGATGGCGGCGCTCCGGGCGCGAGCACGGCGCGGGATGGCTGCCACCGTCCAGGCTACGCTTGAGCATAGGCCTGCTCGAGGCCTTTTATGTCGATCTTATCCATCTGCAGCATGGCCTTCATGACCCGGCCGGATTTCGTGGCGTCCTTGTCCTGCAACAGCTTGCCGAGAACGGAGGGAATGATCTGCCATGACAGACCATATTTGTCCTTCAGCCAGCCGCATCTCTGTTTTTCTCCGCCTTCGGAAAGCTTCTCCCACAGCTCGTCGACCTCTTGCTGCGTCTCGCAGTTCACGAAGAACGATATGGCCGGCGAGAAGGTGAAATGCGGGCCGCCGTTGAGCGCGATGAATTCCTGTCCATCGAGCTGGAATGTCGCGGACATGACGGCCCCCTTCGGTCCCGGTCCTGCCTCTCCATTTCGACTGACCTTCACGACCTTCGAATTCTCGAAAATGGAAGTATAGAAATTCATCGCCTCTTCCGCTTGGTTGTCGAACCACAGGAACGGGGTGATCTTTCGCATAACCTTTTCCTCGTTGCTTTCTGAAATGAAACGATGGCGCCTCGAAGTCAGCTTCGCGCCAGCTGCTCGGCCAGCCGTTCGAAGGTGTTCGTCCAACCGCCGAGATGCCCGTCGCGCTGCGCGACCGTTTCGAACACGGCTTGTCGGAAGGTCATGCTCGTCTTCCCGGCTTGCTCGGCGAAGGTGATGGTGACCAGGGTTTCATGGCCCGGGCGGCCGTCCTCGCCGTCCCAGGCGAAGGTGAAGACCAGGCGCTCCGGTTCCACGACCTCGCGGTAGACGCCGCCTTGCCACAGCTCCTCGCCGGTCTCGTCCCGGCGCAGGCAGGCGCGCCAGGCGCCGCCCGGCCGCAGCTCGCCCTCGGCGTGGGTCGCCGTGAAGCCGCGCGGGCCCATCCAATGCCTGGCTTGCGCCGGGTCGGTCCAGGCCTTGAAGACGAGTTCACGCGGCGCATCGAAGACGCGCGTGATGACGAGCTCCCGCTCCGCCGCTTCAGCCGTGGCTCCATTTCCTCTCGCCATGTCCTTGCTCCATTGTTCATGCGGCGCGGCCACCGAGCTATTTCTTGGGGTCACGCTGTTTTTCCTTGCGCTCGCGCCGCTCGTCCTTCGGCTTCAACTTGTGCAGATAGTCGCCCAGGCGGTCGAAGCTCTCGTCCCAGAAGCGGCGATAATGCTCGAGCCATTCGGCGACATCTTTGAGCGGGCCTGCCTGGAGGCGGCAGGGCCGCCACTGCGCCTCGCGGCTCCGCGCGATGAGACCTGCACGCTCCAGCACCTTGAGGTGCTTGGAGATGGCCGGGCCGCTCATCGCGAAGGGCCTCGCCAGCGCCGTTACGGTGGTCTCGCCCAAGGCGAGCCGGGCGAGGATCGCGCGCCGCGTGGGATCGGCGAGGGCCGCGAAGGTGGCGTCGAGGCGATCGGGCGACATACCGACAGAAACCCATAGGTTAAATAACCGATAGGTTAGATAACGCGCAACGCCGGGCCTGTCAAGGGCCGAGCAGTCAGCGATCTTCGGCAGGCCCATTTCCGTTCATTCCCGCGAAAGCGGGAATCCAGGACTATCAAGACAGGTAGAAACTCTGGGTTCCCGCTTTCGCGGGGATGAGCGGAGAAGCGGTGCTACGCCGGCAGCTCATAGCCGATCGCCGCCTCGACTTCGCATGTCCGTTGCACCGCGGGGCGCGCCATCATGCGGTCATGGTGGGCGCAAAGGTTGGGGAACGTGCCGAGTGCAGGGTCCAGCGAATTGCGGAAGCGCCAGAACAGCCGGAACAGATGAATGTCGGCCATCGAGTAGTGTCCGAGCGCCCATTCCCTGTTTCCCAACCGCCGATCGGCGATCGCGTATACGATGCGAGCCTGATCGATGCCCTGCCGGCGCGCCGGATGCACCGTCGCGGCAAGGAACGACATCCACGAGACGGCCTGCGCCTCGGCCTCGATATCGTCTTGCGGCAGCAGCCGCGCCTCGGGGAAGCGCCTCGCCAGATAGAAGAGGATCGCGGCGACCTCGGTCAGCGGGCGATCACCGATCAACAGGGTCGGCACCTTGCCTTCCGGGTTGAGCGCCAGATAGGCGGGCGTGCGGTTCTCCTGCTTCGCGAACGAGATCGGCCGGCACTCGAACGGCACGCCGATCTCGTGGAGCGCGATATGCGGCGCCATCGAGCTCGACCCCGGCGCAATATAGAGCCTGAGCACGGGCGGTCCCCGTCAGGCCGCCGCATCCGTCACCTGGCGCGGACGCCAGATCGCGCTATGGCGGATGCCGGCGACGGCCGTCGCCTCGTTGGCGATCGCCAGCGCCTCGAGCTCGACGATGGCGTGCCCCTTATGCTCGCGGTTGGCGACGATACGCGAGTGCAAGGTGAGGCGGTCGCCGAGGCGCGCCGGCGCGAAATTCTTCACCTCGCTGCCGACATGGATCCAGGGCCCGAGCACGACATTCTCCATGAGCGCCGCATTGGCGAGCCGCAATATCTGGCCCGGATGCACGATGCCTTCGCGCGCATAGAGTTCGTCGGTTTCCCGCACATCGGCGAGATAGCGGGCGAGCCCTTCACGGCCGATGGTGAGGGGGGCGATGCCGAGCGCCCTCCCCACCGCCAGCGAGGCGAGGCTCGCGGGCTGGCGCTCGGCAGGGGGCGGAACAACCGGCAGCGAGTCGAGGCGAGGCGGTGGGGAGGAGGGGCTGCCGCGGAAGGCGCGTCCGGTGGCGCAGACCTCGCCGTCGCTCTCGACGCGCACAGCCAGCGCCTCCCCATCGTCCTCCGCGAGCACGACGGCCGTGTGGCCGTCATAGACGGGTTTGAGGAAGCGGCACTCCATGCCGCCGCGCTCGAGCCAGGCGGTGCCATATCGCGCGACCGGCATATGCGCCATATAGGCGTAGACCTCGACGCCGGGGACGAGCCCGCCGCGGAAGCCGAAGCGGCGGGCGGTATCGTCGTCATGGATGCGGTTCTCGGAGGCCGATGCCGTATTGAAGGCCTCGACCCGATATGAAGCGGTCTTGTTCTCGGCCATGTCCGCCTCCTCCGCATCGAGCGAGTAGTGAGTTGTCAGTTGTCAGTAGTGATTAGATGGACGCCTTCGCGTCGCCACGCCTCGACCCACCACTGCTACTCTCTACTCTCTACTCTCTACTCCTATTTGCTATTCGCCTTCTCAAGCCGCCACGATGATCATCCAGGACACGCCGAAGCGGTCGGCGACCATGCCGAAGCTCTTGGCGAAAAAGGTCTTGGTCAACGGCATCTGCGCCTGCCCGCCATCGGCGAGCGCAGCGAACAGCCGCCCGGCCTCGGCCTCGCTGGCCGGGCTGAGCGACAGCGAGAAGCCCTGGAAGCTCGGCTTCCCTTGGCAGCGGCCGTCGGAAGCCATCACCGTCGCATCCCCGATGCGCAAGCTCGCATGCATCACCTTGTTCTCTGAACCGGGCGGGACCATGCCGGGTTGAGCGGGCTCGGGGCTTTCCTTGAAGCGCATGAGCATCTGCACCTCGGCGCCGAGCGCCTTGCGGTAGAACTCGATTGCCTCCTCGCAGCGTCCGTCGAAGAACAGATAGGGTTGGACTTGCATGGCGTCTCCTTCTCAGGTTGGGAATGAATCGCGCGAACCGGTCGGCTCGGCCGGGCTGACGGTTCTTATCGGGCGATCAGTTTCCTGAACGCGGAAGCGTCGAAGACGAGCTTGATCTCCAGGACCTTGTCCTTCTCGACACGAAAGAATTCGGCGAAACGAAAAGTTCCCGCCGGCATCGTCGGATCGAGCACGAGCTCGGCTGTCTCGTCGTTCGCCATCTGCGTCTTTCCTAAGGCCCAACGGGCTTGCGGTCCACATCTGTTCTCTCGCCGCTCGCGTTACCTCGGCGGCGCCTTACGCCGAGGCCTGCTCGCGGGCTTTTTCGCCGGGAGCGTCGATACGAAGTCGATGCCCCTCTGAACCCATTTCGCGAGCGCCGCGTCGGTCCGGTAACCTCGAGGGTCGACGCATACGAAGCCGGCCAGGGCCCGGCCCGCGAATTCCATCGGCCGCACATGTGGCTCTGCCAGCGCCCGCTCGCACGCCTCGCGTCCGACGCGGACCATGAAGGCGGTGCCGGTAAGGCCGCAACACATGCTGCCATTCACCATGAAGGACAGCCCTCCGACCATCTTCTTCTCGACGACGTCCCCGCGCCCGGAGAGGATCCGCCGCACACGTTCGGTGGTGTTCGCGTCATAGCCCATCGTCTCGCGGCCTCACCGTCGTCACGCCTTCGCACCATCGATTATTAACCGATCGGTTGAATAGGGGATGGCCCCGCAGCCTGTCAAGCGGCGGTCGCCCCGGCGGGAGCGGGGCCGTCGAAAAAATTCCCGATTGAAACTGTCGGCCTCGCCAATCCTCGTTCGTCGTAACATGAGAGCCGCGGTTCGCACCCGGCCGAGATCGCCCGGAAGAGCCGGCTCGCATGAACAACACGGAGACGATGCGATGCGATTCATGATGCTGATGATCCCCAAGGGATACGAGAAGGCGGCGGCGGGCGCGCTTCCGGACGCCAAGCTCGTTGCCGCGATGACGAAATACAACGAGGCCCTGACGAAGGCGGGCGTGTTGCTGGCGCTCGATGGGCTCCACCCCAGTCAGAAAGGCGCGCGCATCTCCTTTTCCGCAGGCAAGCCCAGCGTGACCCAAGGGCCCTTCACCGAGGCGAGGGAGCTGCTTGGCGGCTACTGGATGATCCAGGTGAAGTCGAAGGAAGAGGCCATCGAATGGGCCAAGCGTTGCCCCGCCCCGGACGGCGACGTGATCGAAGTTCGCCAGGTGCAGGAGCTTTCGGACTTCCCGCCCGAGCTGCGGAAGGCCGCGGAGCGATAGTCGCGGCGCGCCGACGACGCCGGCAGCGCCGCAAGCGTGGCTGCTGGAGGATTTCGATGTCGACGCGCAACCGGTCGAGGTGATCGATGGCAAGAACATGTGGTGACCCGCTCCCAGGGTCTGGGTCTTCGCCGTCGATGGACTCGAAGATCAGGACCGCGCGAATGCCAAGAGCGGTCCCATATCGTGATTGTCGGCGGCCTGCAGGGCAGCCACATATTTCGCCCGCAATTCCCCGCCATCGACCAGGCTCCCTCCACCCCAGCTGAAGGCCTGCCCGCCGAGCCGCTCGATCAGCAGGTCCGCCATCAGTCGCGCATGGCGCCCGTTTCCGTTCGGAAAAGCATGGGTGGCCACGAGGCGGTGATGCACACGGATGGCAATTTCGTCTGGCGGGAAAATCTCGTGTTCGACCCAGTGTCGGGCGTCGTCGAACATCATCGGCATTTCGGTCGGAACTCGGCTTGCGTCGGTCCCGATGTTCCGTTCCGTCCGACGATACGTTCCCGCCCAGCTCCACACTTCGCCGAACATGTGCTTATGAAGGGACTTCGCGAAATCCTCCGACAGAAGGTCGATCGCCTTGCGGCTGCGGCTCCCGCGCGCCGAGGCCGCCCCCTTTACGATGTTCTCCTGCTCGGCCTCGTTCAGGTCGTGACGATAGGTAATCCAGCTTTGCAGGAGACCATCGCGTTCGTCCGGCTCCAGTGGCGTTGCATCGTCGCCTTCCTGAGAGAGGTCCGTCACGACTCGTTCCACAGGTCGCGGTCCTTGACCATGTCGCGCATATACGCATCGATGCGCGCTTCCATGCCGGCCTCACCGGTCCCTTGTGCCTCAAGCTCCATCGTATGAGCAACGCGCCGCAAATCCCGCATCGCGATTTTCCGAGCGCGCTGCTTGACCGCGTCCTCGAGCGAAGTCTTAGGAACGAGCGCATAGACGAGCGTGCAGTCGAGCGACTCGGCCGCGCGTCGTAGGGTCTTGAGCTGGACAGCGCCGTTCGCTTCGGACTTTTCGACAGCCTCGACGGTCTGCGGACGAACGCCGAGCCTGGACGCAAGCTGCACGCCGGACATGCCGAGAGCATCGCGTATCGCACGTATCCAGCCTTTGTGCGGTGGCTGGAAGCGGTTTTCCGGCTTGAGAGCCGAAAGTCGCTCGTCCAGACGTCGTCTTGCCCGTTGGCGGATGTCATTTTTCATACTGTAGCCTGATGTTGATATGAGCTCATCAGCCCATAGCATGATTTTGATCAAGCGAATATGAGCTCACAGGCTGCCGAGGCGGCCGGCCGGGGCGTCCCGCGACGCTTGACCGGGGGGCTCGCAAATCCTACTGAACCATGAGGTTATCTAACGGGATGGCTCCCGACGATATGGCACCGGATCGCCTGAGCACGACCCTCTCGGCCCTCGCAGATCCCACCAGGCGTGCGATCCTGGCGCGGCTCGCCTTGGGCGAGACGTCGGTGACCGAGCTCGCCCAACCCTTCGCCATGAGCCTTCCCGCCGTCTCCAAGCATCTGAAGGTGTTGGAACGCGCCGGGCTGATCGCCCGCGGCCGCCAGGCGCAGTGGCGGCCCTGCCGCCTCGAAGCCGGCCCGCTCCGCGATGTCGCCGGCTGGCTCGAGCGCTATCGCCCCTTCTGGGACGAGAGCCTCGATCGTCTCGAAGATTACCTCCTCGACCTGCAAGCGAAGGAGAAGAAAGGCAAGCGGCGCAAAGCCAGGTGACGGCGCAGCTTCCGTTACGCCGCCTCCCGCGTCAGCGATTGGCGCCGCTCGGCGCGCCGCAGCAGACGGGCGACGAGCGCGGCGGCGTTGAGGTTATGGGCATCCACCCGGCCGACCAGAGGATCGCCCCTTTGCCGCAGCGACCGCGCGGCGCATTTGAGGCGCGCGACTTCCGCGACCATGTCGTGCGGCGTCATCTCGGAGAGGCCAGGCGCGATCATCTCGAGCTGCCCGGGATCGGCCAGCATGGCGCGGGCGCGGCGCTTGACGATGTCGCGCACCATCTTCAGCGCGGCGCGCACCACCTGCGCCTTGATGTGCTCTACGGAGGCGCGCTGTCGGGCCCGTTCCTTGGCGCTCGGGCGTGGCCAATCGATCTCGGCGAGCCCGCTCGGGCGCAGATCGGGGCGCATCTCAGCTCACCCGCGGCGGGCAGGCCGGCGCGGCTTCGACGGCCTTGCCGTTGATCGCGGCGGCGATGCCTCGCGCGTGCGCCGCGTCCCGCGCCGGCAGATAGGCGCGCGCCTCCTGGGCATCGGTGAGCCTCACATACCAGCTCTTGCCGCCCGAATAGGCATCCTCCTCGGCCTTCGCCTCGAGGGTGCCGGTGAAATGAATATGAGCCATGACATTCCCCATCCGCTGTGCTTACGGTCAAGGAAGATATTCCCCCTATTGGGTAGTATGTCAACCCCCATACGGGTAATTTATAAAGATCGGGCACGAATCACCATCAATCTTCGTTCGTGTCCCTTCTCCCGCTCTTCGCGCTGTTGGATGCACCCATCTCGCGCGCGGTTGGAGGGAGCGCGTTACCGCCTTCCCAATCCGGCAGACGAGGAAGATGTGTGAATCGAACAGCGCCCTTCGCGGGAGAAGGAGGCGCGTCAAGCGTAAGAAAAAAACAGGGATCGATTCGACCCTGCCGGGAAAATCCCTACCGCGGCACGATGGACTTCACCCTCGCGGCCCATTCGATCGTCGTGTCGAGGATCGGGTCGCCATATTGGCCGGACAGGTGGTAGAGGCTGGGGCCGCTCTTGCTCCTGGTGATCTTCTTGACCAGGATCCGCCCATCGGGAAGGCCGACCACGCAGAGTTTGCCGATGAGGTCGGTCGTCACCGGGCGGCGCACATCGTCGTAATAGATGAGCCCCCTGTCGAACAAGGCGCCGAGGCTGTCGCCGCGAATCTCGACCGCGACCGTCTGATCGTTCGAACCTGCCACGGCGGGCACGTCGTCGAAGGGGCCTTGGCCTTGCTCGTAGTGATGGGCCGTGGCGCCGGCGCCCACATAGCCGACGAGCGGCACGCTGCGCCGCTCGGTGATGACATCGGCCTCGCTGACCCCGAACGCCTTGGCCGCGAGCGCGATGGTGCGCTCGGTCAGCTTTCGCTCGCCACGCTCGAGCTTAATGAACTGGCCGCGCGATATGCACATCGCCGCCGCCGCCTTGTCATGCGTCCAGCCGCGCTCCAGGCGAAGTTTCCGCAGGTTGTTTCCCATGGTGGGAAACTATGCCATAAAAATAATGGGGGCACATTTCCCTTGTGGGGGTTGACCATATGTCCCCAGTCGGGGAATATCGGCGCCGTGAACGTAATCACCCGAAGGAAGGGAATCCGGCGTGACCAAGACATCGACCCGGGCTCGAAACGGCCTCGACGCCAAATCATTGCTCGACACCAAGACTTTGCCGGAAGCCAAAGCGGTGCTGGAAGCCAAGACCATGCTCGCCGCCTTGCGCGAGGTGGTGCGCCGCGCCTGGCAGACGCTCGCCGTGCTGCGCGATCCGGACCTGCATTATTTCAGGCGCGGCGGTTGGCTGTTCTCCGTCGTGCACGATGTGAACGAGGCCTACGGCTATTCCTCCGCCCAGGCGCGCGGCTTCCGGCCGACCCATGAGGATGTCTCGCGCATGGAGACCGTCATGGGCTGGATGGCCTGGCTGCGCCGCGCCGAAGGCGAGCTCGCGCTCAAGCGCATCATCGGCTGGTCGATGGGCGTGCCGCTCTGGCAGATGGCGCGGCGCGAGAACTGCTCCGAGCGCACCATCGCCAACCGCATCGACCGCAGCCTCAACGGCGTGCTCAAGGCATTCGGCGGGCTCGATGCCGAACCGCCGATGATCGAGGAGAAGCCGCGCAATGGCGCTGCGATGCGCGCCCATGTGACGGAGAAGCCGACCGCGATGGAGGCCGGCACGCTGCAGCCGGGCAAGCTCTGGATCGATGGCATCGGCTGGATGTTCAAGGGCCTGCCCTGGGATGACGGGCATCGTCTCGCAGAGGGGTTCGTTTGAATAACCCCTCTCAAATCAAACGCGGCGCCTCATTCGAGCGGGTTGTTCATCGGTTCCTTCATCGTCCAGACGGCGATGACGCTCGCGAGCGCTGCCGCCAACACGTAGAAGGCCGGCGACATCGGGTTTCCGGTGGCGCCTACGAGCCATTGCGCCACGAAGGGAGCGAAGCCGCCGAAGATCGCGACCGCGAAACCATAGCTGAGCGACAGGGCCGTATAGCGCACCCGGGTCGGGAACATTTCCGCGAGGATCGACGGGATGGTGCCGGTGTAGAGCGATTGGATCACCGCGATGGTGCATTGGGCGATGAGCAAGGTGTAGAATGTGCCGCCGTTCACCACGAGCTGGAACAGCGGGTAGACGAGCAGGATGTAGAGGATCGAGCAGGCGAGCATCATCGGTCTGCGCCCGGTCCGGTCGGACAGCGCACCGACGCAAGGCGTCAGCACCATGACGATCAGATTGGCGATGGTGACGCTCAAGAGTGCCGAACCCTGATCGATATGCAGCGACTTCACCGCATAGGCTTGCGTGAACACGAGCAGCACATAATTGGCGACGATGCCGATGATCGACAGGAAGAAGGCCTGGGTGATCTCGCGCCCATGCGTGGCGAGGGCCTCACGCAACGGGGCGCGCGCCACGCTCTTCGATTCGACGGCGCGTTCGAAGGCCGGCGTCTCGGCGACCCTGGTGCGCAGGTAATAGCCGACCGGCCCGAGCAGGAAGCCGACGATGAAGGGAACGCGCCAGCCCCAGGAGGTGAAGGCTTCCGGGGCGAGATTGCTGGCGAGGAGATAGGCCGAAAGGGAAGCGGCGGTGGCACCCATCTGCGTCGAGAATTGCTGCCAGCTGCCGGTCAGGCCGCGCTTGCCGGGCGGAGCATATTCCACGAGGAAAGCCGCGGCTCCGCCCCATTCGCCGCCGGTCGAGAAGCCCTGGACGCAGCGGCAGATGAGCAGCGCCAGCGGCGCCCAAAGCCCGATCTGTCCATAGGAAGGGATGAGGCCCGTGAGGCCGGTCGCCGCCGCCATCATGCCGATAGTCACCACGAGCGCCGCCCGTCGGCCGTGCCGGTCGCCATAGGCGCCGAGCACCACGGCGCCGAGCGGACGGAACAGGAAGCCGACGCCGAAGGTGATGAAGGTGTTGATCAGCGCCAGCGCGTCATTGCCGGCCGGGAAGAAGGCCTGGCTGATCGGCACGGCCAGAAACGCGTAGAGCACGAAGTCGAACAGCTCGAAGAAATTGCCGACCGCGCAGGAGATGATGGCGCGCTTGCGCAAGGCCGAGCTTTGCCCCATCTCGGCCGCCGAGATGACTGTCGGGATGTCGCTTGCAGGAGATATTTGGCTCATGGATCTCGCCCCAGTGAGAGCGCTTTCGGTCCGACGGCTTCGGAACCGAGGCTCTATGCCTTCATTGGGCGCATAGTCGTCACGCGAAGCGACATCCGCTCCGCCCGAAGACGCGCCGGGTTTTCAGGTCGAACAGCCGATCCGCCACCCCAGACCCACCACCCTAGACTCTTGACCTGCGGGCTTCGAGCATGTCCTGTTTCGGCCATGCGCGCAATCGCCGGACGGGCAGGGCATCGATGAACAGGCTAGGTCTCGCTGAAATCGAGGAGCTGGCGAGAACCGCGCTGACCAAGGCCGGCGCCAGGCCTGAGGCCGCGTCGAGCCTTGCCCGGGCGATCGCGGCGGCGGAGCGCGACGGGATCGCCTCGCATGGCCTTGCCTATCTTGGAACCTATTGCGAGCATCTCGCTTGCGGAAAGGTCGTCGGACCGGCGGTTCCGCAGGTCGGACATCCGGCGCCCGGCATCGTCACGGTCGATGCGGCCTGCGGCTTCGCCCATCCGGCGATCGATGCCGGATTCGCGGCGCTCATCCCGCGGGCCCGCTCGCAAGGCATCGCCATGCTGGCGATCCGCAACTCCTATAATTGCGGGGTGCTCGGCTACCACACCGAAAGGCTGGCGGCCGAGGGCCTCCTGGCGCTCGGCTTCACCAATGCACCGGCCTCGATCGCAGCCTCGGGCGGACGCAAGGCCGTGCTCGGCACCAATCCCTGGTCGGTCGCCGCGCCCGACGGCAAAGGCGGCGCCGCGATCGTCATCGACCAGAGCGCCAGCGTCGTGGCGAAGAGCGAGGTGATGAAGAGGGCGCGCAAGGGCGAGCCCATCCCCCTTGGCTGGACGCTCGGTCCGGACGGCGAGCCGACCACCGACCCGAATATCGGGCTCAAAGGCACGATGATGCCGGCTGGCGCCTATAAGGGCGTAGGCTCGGCGCTGCTGGTGGAGCTGCTGGCCGCCTGCCTCACCGGCGCGACCTTGGGCGTGCAGGCGAGCCCATTCTCCGGAACGGCCGGCGGCCCGCCCAAGACCGGGCAACTCTTCATCGCCGTTGCGCCGGCCGCGGCCTCGGGCGGCGAATTCGCCGCGCGCTTAGGTGCGCTGGTCGAGGCCATGACGGGCGAGCCGCGGGCGCATCTGCAAGGCTCCGGCCGCCGCGCCGCGCGCGCCAGGGCCGAAGCCGAGGGCGTCGCGATCGATGCCGCCATTCTGAACAGAGCCCGCGCGCTCGCCAATTAGGGCAAGACATCATGGCGACGAGCGATACGGCCGGCTTCATGGCCATGAAGGGGTCAGGCTATTATTCGAAGGCGACGACGGGCGCGCGCGACGTCATCAATCTCGCAACGCCGCTGATCACCGGCGCCATCGACCGGATGGGGCTTTCCGACGACGGGGCGCGCCTGCGCGTCGCCGATATGGGCTGCGCCGATGGCGGCACCTCGATCGAGATGTGGCGCCATGTGCTCGCGCATCTGCGCCGAAAGCTGCCGAGCCGGCCGATCGAGATCGTCTACACCGATCTGCCGAGGAACGATTTCAGCCAGCTCTTCCGCACCATCCACAACCAGACGGACATAAAGAGCTACTACGGCGAATTGGACGAGGTCTATCCCTTCGCCTCCGGCACCTCGTTCCACCAAAGGATCTTTCCGAGGAACAGCCTCAACCTCGCCTTCTCGGCGACGGCATCGCATTATGTCTCCAAGGTTCCCTGCGACATCACGAACCATGTGCATATGGTGGGCGCGAGCGGCGAGGAGCGGCGGGCCTACGATGCCGTCGGTCGCAGCGAATGGGACAATCTGCTCGCCTTGCGGGCGCGGGAGCTCGTCCTCGACGGCAGGCTCGTCTTCCTCAATTTCGGCATCGACGAAAAAGGGCGCTATCTCGGCCATACAGGCGGGGTCAGCATGTTCGACACCTTCGGCAGGCTGTGGAAGGGCCTCGCCGATGAAGGCGTGATCACCCGGGCCGAATATGCGAACACCAACTTTCCGCAGGTCTACCGCACGACCGACGAGTTCATCGCGCCCCTGCAAGATGACACGAGCGCCGCCTATCGGGCGGGGCTGCGGCTCGAGCACGTCGAGGCCCGGCACCTCGTCTGCCCCTACGCCAAGGCTTATGCCGAGCACAAGGACGCCCCGAAATTCGCGAGCGACTATATCCCGACGCTGCGCTCCTGGAGCGAGCCGACCTTCGCGGCTGGCCTTTCCGCCGATCGCTCGGCGCAAGAGCGCCTGACCATTCTCGATACCTTCTTCGGGCGCTATCAGGACCTGGTCGCCTCCGCGCCCGACGGGCATGGCATGGACTACATCCATATCCATCTCGTCTGCCGCAAGGTGTCGCCATGACGGCGCTGCCCGCCCCGGATACCGTGGCGCTACGCCCCGCCGATGTCGTGATGCGGCTCGATCGACTGGGCAGCGCGCATCAGACGCGGCTGAGCTTCCTGCGGGCCTTGCTGCGCCGCATGCAAGCCGAGCATT
>JBIOEJ010000092.1:0-23618 GCA_044445965.1 Hyphomicrobiales bacterium | reverse complement strand
CTGCAAGTTCGTCGTCGATCTCGCCAATATCGACATATTGGCTGCGATCGCCTCCTGCTTGCCGGACCAAAACGACTCGCGCCCCGGCCACGGGCTGTATGTCAACACGCCCTAGCCCATCAACCGGTGTGGGATATGCCGCTACTGACGACCGACGCCGCAGGCGTGCATGTGATCGCGCCGACCCCTTTCGACGAAAAGGCAGCGCTCGATCTCGTCTCGACCGCCCGCATGATCGAGCGTTATCTCGCCATGGGGGCGACGGGCCTCACCATTCTCGGCATGATGGGCGAGGCGCCGAAGCTGACGGCCGCCGAGAACCGCCTCTTCGTCAAGGAGGTGCTGGCGCGGGTGGGTTCGCGGGCCGCCGTGACCGTCGGCGTCTCCTCGCCGGGCTTTGCCGCCATGGCCGATCTGACCAAGGCGGTGATGGATATGGGGGCCTCGGGCGTCATGATCGCGCCTACGCCGAGCTTGCGCACCGACGACCAGATCGTCTCTTATTTCGCCGATGCGGCCGAAGCCGTCGGCGCGGACGTGCCTTTCGTGCTGCAGGATTATCCGCAGGCCACCAACGTCGTCATGACGCCGCAGGTGATCGCGCGCATCATCGCGGCGAACCCTTCCTGCGTCATGCTGAAGCATGAGGACTGGCCGGGCCTCGACAAGATCACGGTGCTGCGGCGCATGGAACGGAATGGCGAGCTTCGCCGCGTCCCGATCCTGACCGGCAATGGCGGCATGTTCCTCCCCTACGAGATGGAGCGCGGCGCCGACGGCGCGATGACCGGCTATGCCTATCCCGAAATGCTGGTCGGCGTCGTCAAGCTCTGCCGCGCCGGCAAGCGCGGCGAGGCGCATGACCTGTTCGACCGGCATTTGCCGCTGGTGCGCTACGAGACGCAGCCTGGCATCGGCCTCGGCGTGCGCAAATATGTGCTCAAGAAGCGCGGCCTCATCGCCCATGACACGCTGCGCAAGCCCGGACCCAGGCTTTCGCCGGAGACCATCGCGGATATCGAGTGGCTGATGGCGCGCATCGAGGCGCGCTCGGTGGAGGCGCAGGCACGGGACATCGCGGCATGAAGATCGGACTCGAAGGCAAGCGCGCTCTGGTGCTCGGGGCGAGCAAGGGGCTCGGCTTCGGCATCGCCAAAGGGCTCGCCGAGGAAGGCGCAAAGGTGGCGATCGCGAGCCGCACGCTCGAAGCCGCGGGCGCCGCCGCGGCCAAGATCGGCGCCAAGGCCTATGCGTGCGACACGGGCAAGCTCGAACAGATCGAGGCGCTTTATGCCGGCGTCGCGAAGGAGTTCGGCGGCATCGACGTGCTGGTGCTGAATTCGGGCGGCCCGCCTCCGGGCGGCGCCCAAGGCGTATCGAGCGCCCAATGGCGCGCTTCCTTCGAAGCCATGTTCGTGGGGCTGGTGCGGCTCGCCGACCTCGCCTTGCCCGGCATGATCGAGCGCCGTTGGGGCCGCATCATCTCGGTGATCTCATCGGGCGTCATCGAACCGATCCCCAACCTCGCCATCTCGAATGCCATCCGCCCGGCGCTGGTCGGCTGGGGCAAGAGCCTGGCGAACGAGGTGGCGCGCCACGGCGTCACGGTGAACGCCGTGGCGCCGGGAAGGATCGCCACCGACCGGTTGGCCCAGCTCGACAAGGCCAACGCCGAGAAACAGGGCAAATCGGTCGCCGAGATCGAGGCCGCGGCGAAAGCGCGCATTCCGGCCGGGCGCTACGGCACGGTCGAGGATTATGCGGCAGCCGCGGTGTTTCTGGCGAGCGAGGCGGCGAGCTACATGACCGGTTCGATCCTGCGGGTCGATGGCGGGCAGATCGCGAGCCATTGAGCGGCATTGGAGCGTCAGTGGAAGCAGATCGGGTCACGCTGAAGGAGATTATCGCCCGGAAATCGTTCGGAAGGGGCAAGATCACTCTTTCGTCCGGTCGGGAGAGCGACTTCTATTTTGATTTGAAACCTTCGATGCTCGATCCCGTAGGTGCAAGCGTCATTGCGAAGCAAATCCTATCCGAAGTCGTGCGGGTAGGCGGTGAGTTCGTAGGCGGCCTCGAAATGGGAGCGGTCCCGATTACCGGCGCCGTATGTCAATATAGCGCCCAGAACCACACGCCCGTGCTTGGGTTCTTCGTTCGCAAGAAGCCGAAGGAGCATGGCGCCAAGAAAGTCATCGAGGGCCTTCCTCCTCATGAGAATTTAAAGGGGCGACGCGTCGTCATCGTCGAAGACGTGACGACCAGCGGCGATTCTGCTCTAAGGGCGGTCCAAGCGTGCGAGGCCGAAGGTGCAGAGGTCGTTCTCGTGGTCTCCATCGTAGACCGCGAGGAAGGCGCCACGCAGGCCTTTGCCGACCGAGGCATAAGCTTCAAATCATTGTATCGCGCCTCGGAATTTCTGCACGCGAGCTGACACTCGCGAACGATAGCTGCGATCGATCGCGGAAATTCGCAGCCGTCGCGAAAACCGGCGAAGCTGCGCGCATTTCCTCCTTCCGGATCGGCGAGCTCGCCGCAACCTGACCGCGCCGGCGCGCAGGCAGCTCACGGAAGCTTGAAGAGGCCGCACGCCGAGCCGTCTCAGACGGTCATAATCCGAATATAGCCTTGGCCCGATGCCGTCCAGGAGCGAACCATGTCGTCGATTCTCAGACCGCGCTTCATTGCCTTTGCCCTATTGGCGGTTTTCGCGACTTCCGCCTGCGGCGACAGCGAGGCGACGCAACGCAAGGCCTTCACCGACTTCCTCCAGACGCGCATCCTGGACAAACCGGGGCTGCATGTGCCGAAGCCTACCGAGGAGGAGACGAAATCCTTCGGCAATTATGCCAAGGACTACGCCATCATCGTCTCCTTCAACGAGGCAATGGACAAGACTATCACGGGGCGCATGCAGCAGGTCGTGCAGTCAGGCATGATCCGGTCCCTGGACGAGCTGACGACGCGGCGCGGCGATATCGCGGCGGCCATCGAGGGGCTCACGGCGCTGCGCTCCGCGCTCGACGAGCAACTTGCCAAGGCCGATGCCGCCCGCGCCGCATTGACGCAACCTGCCGAGCTCAGGACGATCTATGACAAAGCCTATGAACGGACCGTGACCATGCCCGCCAAGGCGTTCAAGGACATTTTCCCGGCCGCCGACAACGCCTTCCAGGCCGCGCAGGCCTTGGCCGGCTTTCTCGACCAGCACCGCGACGCGATCAAGATCAATGGCAGCCTGGTGCAAACGAGCGATTCCAAGCTCGGCGCCGAGCTCAATCGCCTGATCAGCGCCCTCAACGCCAACGGCCAGGCCATCATGGATGCCCAACGTAAGCTGCAGGCCCTCATCCAAGGGTCTTGAGCAGCCGACCGAGACACCGAAAGGCGCGCCGGCTTTACCGCACCTTAATCCGCCACAATCACAGTCGAGATCGGAAAGCGGCTCGGAAGCTGCGGTCGTGTAGGGTGCCGATTTTCATGGGGTATGGCGGAAGGGGAGCGAGCTCGCGCACCCGCCGGGAGCCGTCCTTCGGCGCCGGGCGCGGCGGCGCGGATCTGCGCGTGGCGCCCGAGGATCGCGCCACCCTGCCGCGCAAATCGGGCGCCCAATCGCAACCCTACCGGGCGGCCGACCGGGCCCCCGCCAAGGCCAAGGCGTCGAATGGCGGATCGGATGGCGGCAAGCGCGGGCGTGGCCGCCGGGCACGCACCGATGGCCGCTCGCTCGTCAAGCGCCTCCTCGTCTGGAGCGTGACGCTCGGTGTCTGGGGCGTGATCGGGCTCGCGGCGCTCGTCGCCTACCACTTCACCAAGCTGCCGCCCATCGACCAGCTCGCCGTGCCGAAGCGGCCGCCCAATGTGGCGATCCTCGCCGCCGACGGCAGCTTGCTCGCCAACCGCGGCGAAACGGGCGGACGCACCGTGTCGTTGAGCGAATTGCCCCCCTACGCGCCCAAAGCCTTCGTCGCCATCGAGGACCGGCGCTTCTACAAGCATTTCGGCATCGATCCGCTCGGTCTCGCGCGGGCGCTCGCGATCACGGTGTGGCGGCGCGGCCATGGCGGCATGCAGGGCGGGTCGACGCTCACCCAGCAGCTCGCCAAGAACCTGTTCCTGACCCAGGAGCGGACCTTGTCGCGCAAGATCCAGGAGGCGATCCTGGCGGTCTGGCTGGAGCGCAAATTCACCAAGGACCAGATCCTCGAGCTCTACCTCAACCGCGTGTATTTCGGCGCTGGCGCCTATGGCATCGAGGCGGCGGCGCGGCGCTATTTCTCGAAACCCGCGCGCTCCCTTTCGCTGTCCGAGGCCGCCATGCTCGCAGGCGTCGTCCAGGCGCCGGCGCGCTTGGCGCCCGACCGCAACCCGGACGCCGCCGAGAAGCGCGCCGAGGTCGTCATCGCCGATATGCGCGACCAGGGTTTCATCAGCGACGGCATGGCCAAGATCGCGCTCGCCCATCCCGCTCAAGCGGTCGAAATTATGGGCGGCGGTTCGGCGAACTATGCGGCCGACTATGTGATGGATGCCCTCGACGAGAGGATCGGCGCGCTCGAGGGCGATATCACGGTGGCGACGACGCTCGACAGCAGGCTGCAATCGCTCGCCGAGCACGTGCTCGGCGAGGAGCTGGACGCCAAGGGCGCCAAGCTCGAGGTCAGCCAGGGCGCCCTGGTGGCGCTGTCGCCGGATGGAGCTGTGAAGGCGCTGGTCGGCGGACGCGACTACGCCAAGAGCCAGTTCAACCGGGCAACCTCCGCGCATCGGCAACCGGGCTCCTCCTTCAAGCCCTTCACCTATCTCACCGCCATCGAGCACGGCCTGACGCCCGACAGCGTGCGCGAGGACGGGCCGATCAACATCAAGGGCTGGAGACCCGAGAACTACACGCATGAATATTTCGGCCCGGTGACGCTGAAGCAGGCCTTCGCCATGTCGCTGAACACGGTCGCGGTCCGGCTTGCCTATGAGTTCGGACCGAAGAGCGTCGCCGCCACCGCGGCGAGGCTCGGCATCCAGAGCCCTTTGCAGGCCACGCCCTCGATCGCGCTCGGCACCTCCGAGGTCACTCCGCTCGAGCTCGTCACCGCCTATGCGGCCTTCGCCAATGGCGGCCTCGGCGTCGAGCCGCATGTGATCGCGAGCGTGAAATCGGCATCCGGTCAGGTGCTCTACCGGCAGGCGGTGGAGACGCATGGCCGCGTCATCGATCAAAACGCGCATGCCATGATGATCGACATGATGCGCGAGACCTTGCGCACCGGCACGGCGCGCAAGGCCGAAATCCCGAACTGGGATGCGGCCGGCAAGACCGGCACGACCCAGGATTATCGCGACGCCTGGTTCGTCGGCTATACGGCGACCCTGGTAGCTGGGGTGTGGGTCGGCAATGACGATGATTCGCCGATGAAGAAGGTTACGGGCAGCGGCTTGCCGGCCGAGATGTGGAACCGCTTCATGCGGGCAGCGCTGACGGGCTCGACACCGGCACCATTGCCGGCGGCCCAATGGCAGCGCGCGCCGGGGCTCTCGGACCCGTCGTCGCCCGTCGTCTCGATGCCGTCGCCGGCCAGCTCCGGCGCTGCCGTCCCCCCCGCGCAGGCGGGCCATTCGGCGCCGCTGGTGCTGAACGCCGGCGGCTCGGCCGCGCAGGCCAGACCGGCGCCGATCCCCGACGGCGCGCCGCGGCCGCCGGGATTGATTCCGAACGCATCGGCGGAGCGCTCCTGGATTCCGCCCCCGCCACGCCAGAAGGGCTTCTTCGACGCGCTGTTCGGGAATTGATGGACGGCGCCGCTGACGCGCTTAGCCTCGCTTGTCGCCAAGCCGCCCGAGCTCTTGATCTATGGCCGCGAGCAAAATCAGCAGATCGTATTTCACCGCCCTCCATACGCGCCGCGCGGCAACGTCCTCGTAATCGTGCCGGTAGACGTTACCTGCCCCCGCTATATCCTTCCAAGCGATATTCGGGTGCAGGGCCTTTAGATCGTCGGGCAAGCGGCGTGAAGCTTCGGAGATAATTTCAAGACACCTGGTGACCGCATAGACTCGAAGTGTGTCAGCCTCGAAGGTTTCATAGTCGAACCCTTGGACAAAGCTGACGGCGAGATGAATATTGTGGCGGATATCGATAAGCCAGCGTTGCGGGCCGGACGATTTAGAAGGCATAGACCGTGTCGGCCTCCGCCGGAGGGCGAACGTGCGGTTTCAGGGCCTCGCGGTCGATCACATCGACCGGCCCCTCGAAAAGCCCCGCAATATATTCCTTCAACCCAACATAATCGAACAGGCTGACGGGAGCCTCAGGATCGATGTCGATTAGGATGTCGGTGTCGCTGTCGGGCCGATCGTCGCCGCGGGCGCGTGACCCGAACAAGGCGGCGTGCATCACGCCGCGCGCCCGCAAGGCGGGCTCGTTCGCCCGGAGCCGATCCAGGATATCCTGTCTATTCATGATTGCATTTTAGCACGGACAGGCACTGACTTACAGGATCGCGACCATAAGTGTCGCGACCATAAGGATCGCAGCATTTGCGCCGACACTGGTGTCGACCCAGCCCGCGAGGTATCGCGCCGACCGTCGATCCCTTGGCCTTCGATCGCCCGTCAGGTCGCCATCACCCGCGCTTGTGGAAAGACGACCTCGACGAGCGTGCCCTCATTGGCGCCCGAGGTGATCGACAAGCTCGCATGATTGGCCTTGACCAGCGCCTTAGTGAGCGACAGGCCGAGCCCGGTACCGCCGGGGCGCTGGGTGGTGGCGAATTGCTTGAACGGCTCCATCGCCTCGGCGAGCTCGCGCTCGGACATGCCGATGCCGGTGTCGCGCACCCGGAATATCACCTCGCCTTTGTCCGAGAGCGCCGTCGACACGATCACTTGTCCGCCGGGCTCGGTGAACTTCACGGCGTTGGACAAGAGATTGAGGACGATCTGCTTGATGCTGCGCGCATCCGCGACGATCGCGGGCAGGCCTTGCGCCAGGCTCTGGCGCATGAGGACGCGCGAGCGCGCCGCCTCCATCTGCACGAGCGCGACCCCCGCGCTCACCTCCGTATTGAGGTTCACATTGGTGAACGACAATTCCATGCGGCCGGCCTCGATCTTCGATAGATCGAGCAGGTCGTTCACCAGGCTGATGATATGCGTGCCGGAGGCGCGGATATCCTTGACGTATTCCTTGTAGCGCTCGTTCTCGAGCGGCCCGAAGCGTTCCTCCGCGATGATGTCCGCGAAGCCCACGATGGAATTCAGCGGCGTGCGGATTTCATGGCTGATCTTGGCGAGAAACTCGGATTTCTGCGCGGTCGTGCGCTCGGCCGTCACGCGCGCCTCGACGAGCCCGGCTTCCGAATTCTTGGCGGCCGTGAGATCCCGGAAGACCGCGTGCAGCCGCCGGGACGCATGGCTGGCGCTGCCCGCGAACAGCTTCATCGACAACGGGATGCGCCGCCCTTGGCGCTCGCGACCCGTGATCTCCTGGGCGAGCGGCACGGCCGCCCGCTGGATGGGCGCCCGGGCGTTGTCGAGCGCCGCGCCGAGCGAGTGATGGCATTCGGGCGCGACGAGAACGGCAAGCGCCTCGCCGGCGATCTCGCCGGCCCCGTAACCGAACAGCCTCTGCGCCGCATGGTTCATGGCGAGTATGCGTCCGAGATCGTCGACCGTCACGACCCCGTCGATGGCGCCGTCGAGAATGGCGCGCAGATCGTCGAGCTCGGCCTCCTTGGCGGCGAGCCTCGACCGGTGGGCTGCCTCCAAGCTCTTGGTTTCGCCCGCCAAGGACCGGCGCAGCGACAACAAGGTCGCGGCCGCGCCGCGCCATTTGATCGCCTGGCAGCGGGCATCGACTTCGACGACCTCGCCGCCGCGAGTGTTGATCGCGACGGCACGCTCCTGGGCGCGCCCGTCACGATGATCCACGAAAAGCCTTTCGAACCCGCCATGGGCCTCGAACTCATGGAGGCTGGCATAGCCGATAAGATTCAGCAGCGTCCTATTCGCCGCAACGGCCGCGCCGGCGCGATGCACGAGGATACCGACCGGCAGCCGATTGATGATCGTCGCGAGATCGATGCCGGGAGCATCGATGAGGCCATCCCATTCGGCGGCGCGCCCCGTTCCGGGCGCTGTCTTGCCGGCGTCATCGCGTGGTGCAATCGCACTCGCCTCGGCAGAAGACCGGATATCCTGGCGGCTTGCGGCTTCCTGCTCGAGACCGTTCATCGGCGAGGCGGGATCGGGCCGCGCTACCGCCGTCGTCCAGCTCGCCCCGAGCGCCTTGGCGATATCGGCGAAGGCGTCGCGCTCGGCCGGCGAAAGCATCGACGCCTCCTGCTCCTTGAGGCGGCTCGGGTCGGCGCCCGGCGGCCGCAGCGCAATGACATTCGACGCACGCGCCGAGATCTCGACCGGCCTTGGCGGAGGGATGGTCTGTTCCGCCGGGCTCGAGGCGGACGCCACGAGCTGCGGTGGCGCATGCGCGACCGGCCCGCGCGGCGCCTGCGACTGCCCAAGCGCTGCCGAGAGAGCCGCGTGGGAAACATCGCCGGCGACCGAAGCTGCGACCATGGGCAGCGCGTCTTCGTCCGTCGGGAATCCCGCGCCGACCGTATCTGCCGCCGCAAGCTCGATCTCCGGCTGCGGCATCTCGCTCCCCGCATGGTGCTCGCCGGCGAGGGGCTGAGAGCCGCCCATCTCGGCCGAATGGCTGCTCGGCGCCGTCTCCGCGCCCAAGAGCCCGTTGTCCGAGGTAAGCCGATCCGCGAGCCTGGCCCTCGATACGACGAAAAAGCCGCGATAGCCGGCGACTTGCCGCCCGTGGTCGAGCACCGGAGCGCCGAACAAATGACCCGTAAAGGATGTGCCGTCCGGCGCGGCAAGCGTCGCGACGGGCACTCCCACGAAGGGCCGCCCCGACGCGATGGCCTCGGCCACCGCCGCTCCATTCTCGGCGAATAATTCGCTCAGCGGCGCCGGCTGCATCGGCGCGCCGCGGCCGAGAACCTGCGACAGGCTCGCGCCCGGGCCGGCAAGCAGCCGCCCGGTGGTATCGGTTTGCCAGGTCAGCCGGCGGATCGCCCCCACCGGCGCTTCGCCTTCGTCCTTGCCCGCTGCCGGGCTCGAGCGGCCGGCAGGCGGAGCTTCCGCCCACGCCTGGGTGTCGGCCCGGCCGGGCGGCAACTCCCCGGTCGCGCTGATGCCATCCGGGGCCTGCGAACCCAGGATCACCGTCGGCGGCGCCACCGCCCGTCCGTTCGCCACGATCGGCGGCACGACCGCCGTGGCGACAGCGATCAACCCATGCGTTCCGTCGCGGAGGCGGGTCCGGCTGAACCGCAATGTCGCGACTGCCAGGCGACGCCCCTGGGAAAGCCGGCGGCGCTCCAGCCAGGGCCGGTCTGAGCCCGCCGCCCGAGCGAGCGCCGCGCCGACATCATCGGTCGCGCCATCCGCCCGCGGCAACTCGAACAGCGCAGCGCCCGCTTCGTTCCACCAGAGAACGCGCCCATCGATGAGCGCCCATATGGCCGCCGGCGCGCCCTTCGCGAGCGCGGCGCCGACCACGGCATCGGCCGCTTCATCGGCCAAAGGATGTGGCGGCCAAGCATCCGTGAGGTTGTCTGGGCGGGCTTGCGCGCTATCGGGCGGCAGCATTGGGTTGAACACCTGTCCTCATCACGAAATCGACGGCAAACACCGTGTCCCGATACGGGACATCCTTGGTCATGCCCCGGTAACGCTTTATAGACCATGTTGCCAGCGCCTGTCGCATCGAATCGCGGCCTTCGCGGATGCCTGCGCCCGTTAGGGTTAATCCTGGGAACAGCGCTTCGCGCGAGCGTGACAAATCCATGGCCGCGCTGCTAGCCTGCGTTGCACACGCGAGGTGATTCGCGCGCAACCGGGCGAATGCTGCGATGGCGACCCCACAACTGAGCCGCGCCGTTCCGAACGAAGTCCGGGACTTCGCCGATCGGAGCGTCGAGCAAGCGAAGAAGGCTTTCGGCGGCTTCATCGGCGTGGTGAACGCGGCGATCGAGGGCGAATCGCCGAGACCTCCGGAAACGCCGGCAGCGGCGGCGAACCTTTCGCGCCTCGCCGTCGGCTTCGCCGAGCGCAATGTGCAAGGAGCCTTCGAGCTCGCCAGCAGCATGGTGCGCGCCACCGACCTCGAGCAGGTGTTGGAGCTGCAGCGCGAATTCCTCGAAACCCAGATGAAGGCGCTGAAGGACCAGATGCGCACGCTCGGCGCGGCGGTCGCCGCCGATCGCATGGCGCGCAAAGGCTCGAAGATCGAGCAGCCGCGATAACTGGCGCTACGCTCTAGAACTCTCCCTCGTCCGATTGAATCCGGCCTCGCTCAAAGCTCGGCATAGGCTTTTCGATCGGCGTTCGAATTCCACTCTTCAAACGCCGCAAACCGATCATCCGCACCGATCTCGGCCACGGCCCTCGACATGATCGCGCGGCCTTCCTCGATCAGATAGACGATCTCGTCTCCCTGGCGAAACCGCAACGCTCGGCGCACGGCCCGAGGGATGGTGGTCTGCGCCCTGCTCGCAAGCCTGCCGGTGGTCATGGGGGGCGTGTCGACCGGTTAAGGCATACAATGCAAGGAGTTTCCTTACTCCCTTCGGCCCGTTCGATCCCTTTGGCAGACCAGCTTCGCCTTTCGCCTCATCTGGTCCCTTGCTTTGACATGCCTGCGGTTTGCCGGTGATCTTGCCAGGAAAGCCCGCTTCTGCGCAGTTTTGATGAGCGAATTCCGGCTTGTGAGACGAGTTGCGACTGATGAGTGAGCGGCAATGACCGACATCGCCACCCGCGTCTATAACCACCAGTGGCGCATCGACCCGATCGTGCGTTCCGTGCTCGACACCGATTTCTACAAGCTGCTGATGGCGCAGACGATTTTGCGCCGCCACAAGGATGCGCAAGTCACCTTCGGCATCATCAACCGCAGCCAGCGCGTCAGGATCGGGGACCTCGTCGACGAGGGAGCGTTGCGCGAGCAGCTCGACCATGTGCGCGGCCTGTCGCTGTCGCGCGGCGAATCGACCTGGCTGCGCGGCAACACCTTCTACGGCAAGCGCCAGATGTTCTCGCCCGACTTCATGGAGTGGCTCGAGCGGTTCCGCTTCCCGCCCTACTATCTCGAAAAGCGCGCCGGCCAATACGAACTGACCTTCGAGGGCCCTTGGGTCGAGACCACCATGTGGGAGATCCCGGCGCTCGCCATCCTCAACGAATTGCGCTCGCGCGCCGTGCTCGACGGCATGGGGCGCTTCGAATTGCAAGTGCTCTATGCGCGCGCCATGACCCGCGTTTGGGAGAAGATGGAGCGGCTGCGCGCGCTCGGCCGCCCCAGCATCGCGGATTTCGGCACCAGGCGCCGACACGGCTTCCTATGGCAGGATTGGTGCGTGCAGGCGATGATGGAGGGGTTGGGCTCGAGCTTTCTCGGCACCTCGAATTGCCTGATCGCGCTGAGACGCGAGGTCGAGGCGGTGGGCACCAATGCCCATGAGCTGCCGATGGCCTATGCGGCCCTCGCCGAGAGCGACGCCGCGCTCGCCAAGGCGCCCTATGACGTGCTCGAGGACTGGCAGGAGGACTATGACGGCAATCTCCTGGTCATCCTCCCCGACACATTCGGAACGACGGGCTTCCTGCGCCATGCGCCCGATTGGGTGTCGCGCTGGACCGGCATCCGCATCGATTCCAAGGAGCCGATCGCGGGCGGCGAAGAGGCGATCGCCTGGTGGCGCTCGCGGGGTCAGGACCCGACAACCAAGCTCGCCATCTTCTCCGATGCACTCGATGTCGACGCCATCGAGAAGGTGCACCGGCACTTCCGGGGCCGCATGCGGCTCGGTTATGGCTGGGGGACGCTGCTGACCAATGATTTCCGCGGCCTCGCCGAGGACGGCGTGCTCGATCCGATCTCGATCGTCTGCAAGGTCAAATCGGTAAATGGCCGCCCGGCCGTGAAGCTCTCCGACAATGCCACCAAGGCGATGGGGCCGAGAGAGGAGATCGCCCGCTATCGCCGCGTCTTCGAGGCCAAGGAGACGCCGGCGATGCCTGTGCTGGTGTGAGCTTCGCCCATTCGAAGCTTGCGAAGCCAAGCTTGCTCAAGCGAGGCTCGGTGGACCGGTATCCGGGCCAAGTTCCTCGTCGCGCGAGGAATATCGATTACACGGTCGCAAACTGGTGGCCCTAGCGCCGAGACTGCAATTTGATCGTTAGGAGGATTGTATGGCACCTGCTCCCCTCGCCGGCCGTCCCCGGGCACTGGTCACCGGCGCCTCGGCCGGGATCGGCATGGCCTTCGCCAGACAGCTCGCACATGCAGGCCACGACCTCATTCTCGTGGCGCGTCGGCGCGATCGGCTCGAGGTGCTGGCCGAGCAGCTGCGGCATGACGCCGGGGTGCAAGCCGAAGTGATCGCCGCCGACTTGACCGACGCCGACGCCCTGGCCGAGATCGAAGCGCGAGTCGCCGCGGATGATTTGCTGGCCCTGCTCGTCAACAATGCCGGCTTTGGCGGCTATCGCCCCTTCGCGTCCATCGAGCCGAAAACGATCGATGACCTCATTGATGTTCACGTGCGTGCTGTGGCACGGCTCACGCGCGCGGTGCTGCCGGGCATGGTCCGACGCGGCGCGGGCGGCATCATCAATATCGCATCTCTGCTCGCGCTGAGCGGCACTTTGCCACCCGAGCCCCTGCCTCATCGGGCGACTTACGCCGCCGCGAAAGCTTTCATGGTTACCTTTACTCAGGCCCTGGCGGGAGAGCTCAGCGGCACGGGAGTGCGAGTTCAGGTGTGCCTGCCGGGTCGGGTCGATACCGAATTCCACACCTTGCAGGGGTTGGATACCAGCAAGTTGCCGCCCATGATGACCGCTGATGACATTGTAACTGGGGCGCTCGCCGGGCTGGCGCGGGGCGAAGTCATGTGCGTCCCCGCTCTCGCCGACGCTGCGCTGCTCGACCGGCTCGCGGAGATGCAGCTGGCCGTGTTCAGGGCCGCGGCGATGCGGCCCAAGCCCGCACTCGCGGAACGCTATCGCGGTGCCGTCAGCCCAGGCTGAAGAGCCGAAGTGATCCTGCCGCCCCGGATTTCAAGCTCACATATCAGGCTCGGAGAGCGCAAAGCTCGGCGCCGGTGACCCCGGTCGCGGCTCCGCGGTGTCATCGGTCAGAGGGCCGTGGTAGGCTGCGAGCAGCACGCACGCGCCTGAGGCTGTTGGAGGGTTCAGATGACAACCACCATCGGACGGCGGAAATTGATTGCCGTGCTGGCCGGCACGATGGTCGCACGGCCGCTCGCGGGGTTCGTGCAAGTTTCGGCCAAGCAGCGGCTCATCGCCTGGCTGTCAGGAGGGGCGCAGACGACTTCGCGACCTTTCGTCGAGAGTTTTCTGCAAGGCATGCTGGAGCTTGGTTATGTCGAAGGCCGCGACTTCGACATGGCGTACCGCTACTCGGAGGGCATTCAGGACCGGTTGCCGGCCCTGGCGGAAGAGTTAGTTCGGCTCAAGCCCGACATCATCCTGGCCGCCGCCGTCGGCCAGGCAGTTCCGGCGAGGAACGCGACGTCGACGATCCCGATCGTGTGCCCGGCACTCGCCGACGCAGGTCACCTGGGCTTGATCACGAGCGAAGCTCGTCCGGGGGGCAATGTCACGGGGATAGAACCATATGTGGCGGGATTGCCGGCCAAGCAGATGGAGCTCGCGCGCGAAATCGTGCCGGGCGCGACGAGGGTCGCACTGCTCACCGACCTCGAAGATCCAAAGGCCCCGCCCCAGGTGCAGGAACTCGAGGCCGCAGCCCGGACCCTGGAGGTCAAGATCGCCGCCGCGGATGCCGGCCGACCCGACAAGATCGGCAGCGCCTTTCAGGCGCTGGCGAGCGAGCGAGTCGATGTTGTCATCGTGCTCCAAACCTCGATGCTGTTGAGCCAGAGTCGGCAAATCGCCGAGTTGGCATTGGCGAAGCGGCTGCCGACCGTCTATGGATATCGCGAACATGTCGTAGCCGGCGGACTGGTCAGCTATGGCGTCGATTTGCGCTGGTGCTATCATCGAGGCGCCTACTTCGTAGACAAAATCCTGCACGGTACTGCGCCTGGCGACCTGCCGGTCGAGTTCCCGACCAAGATGGTACTGGCGATCAACCTCAAGACGGCGAGCGCGCTGGGCATAACCGTGCCGCCGATGCTGCTCGCCCGTGTCGACGAAGTGATTGAATAAGCCGAACGGGCATGTCCGTGCCGGTGCCGGCCGTCGGAGCGCACGGCACCGCCGTCAGCGGCCCATCCGAAACCTTCATGGCCGGAATTCAAACAGACCCACTGCCTATGACGAAGCTCGCGCCGTCAGGCTCGGTGTCATCAGGGTCGGTTGCGCCAAAACCCCGATTCACCTATAAGGCGGCAGGCGGCGTTGCGCCGCCAGATGGCCGAATTTCGGGTGAGACGTGACCGCATCCGGTTGCCGCGCAAGGAAAGACCAGGCTTTCGCCTGCGTGCCTGCGCGCGCCCTGTCCTTTCCCGGCCTCCTTCTTCTTAGCCGCCCCTGAGGGCCGGCCGGGCTGACGCCTGGGCGCTCAGGGGATGAGGCAGAGCATCATCGGGAGCGCGACGGTTCTCCGGCGCTCCGCAGCCGAGAAGGACATCACATGACCGCCGCCAAAGCAGCAGACGTTTCCAGGAAACCCGCATCCACCAAGGATCGGGTCATCATCTTCGACACCACCTTGCGCGACGGCGAGCAATCGCCGGGCGCGACCATGAACTTCGAGGAGAAGCTCGAGGTCGCCGACCTCCTCGACGAGATGGGCGTCGACGTGATCGAGGCCGGCTTCCCGATCGCCAGCCAAGGCGATTTCGAGGCCGTCCATGCCATCGCCAAGCGCGCCAAGCACGCCGTGATCGCAGGGCTGTCGCGCGCCAACGCCAAGGACATCGACCGCTGCGCCGAAGCCCTGAAGCCGGCGAAGCGCGGCCGCATCCACACCGTCATCGCGACTTCCCCCCTGCACATGAAGGCCAAGCTGCAGATGGAGCCCGAGGCGGTGCTGCAGGCCGTGATCGACAGCGTCACGCGGGCCCGCAACCATATCGACGACGTCGAGTGGTCCTGCGAGGACGGCACCAGGAGCGAGCTCGATTTCCTGTGCCGCTGCGTCGAGGCGGCGATCAAAGCGGGAGCGACGACGGTCAACATCCCCGATACGGTCGGCTACACCACCCCCGACGAGTATCGCGCCCTGTTCGAAGCCGTGATCGGCAGGGTGCCGAATTCCGACAAGGCAGTCTTCTCGGTGCATTGCCACAACGATCTCGGCCTCGCGGTCGCCAATTCTCTCGCCGGCTGCGTCGGCGGGGCGCGGCAGATCGAATGCGCGATCAACGGGCTCGGCGAGCGCGCCGGCAACACCTCGCTCGAGGAGGTGGTGATGGCGATGCGGGTGCGCCCTGACGTGCTGCCCTTCCAGACGCGCATCGACTCGACGAAACTGATGCGCGCCTCGAAGCTCGTTTCGGCCGTGTCCTCCTTCCCGGTGCAGTACAACAAGGCGATCGTCGGCCGCAACGCCTTCGCCCATGAGAGCGGCATCCATCAGGACGGCATGCTGAAGAACCCGCTCACCTACGAGATCATGACGCCCGAGAGCGTGGGCGTCTCCAAGACCTCGCTGGTGATGGGCAAGCATTCCGGCCGCAACGCCTTCCGCACCAAGCTCGGCGAGCTCGGCTACAAGCTCGCCGACAACCAGCTCGAAGACGCCTTCGTGCGCTTCAAGGACCTCGCCGACCGCAAGAAGATCGTCTACGACGAGGACATCGAGGCCTTGGTCGACGAGAATATCGCGACGGCCCAAGACAGCATCAAGCTCGTCTCGCTCACCGTGATCGCCGGCACGCGCGGGCCGCAGCGCGCCACCATGCGCCTGTCGATCGACGGCCACGGCGTCACCGAGGAGGTCGAAGGCAACGGCCCGGTCGACGCCACCTTCAACGCCATCAAGGCGATCGTGCCCCATGAGGCCGTGCTCGAGCTCTACCAGGTCCACGCCGTCACCGAGGGCACCGATGCGCAGGCGGAGGTTTCGGTCCGCCTCTCCGAGGACGGCAAGACGGTCACGGCACGCGCCGCCGACCCCGATACGCTGGTCGCTTCCGCGAAGGCCTATCTCGGCGCCTTGAACCGCCTCCTGATCAAGCGCAAGCGCGGCAAGCCCGAGGCCATGAGCGCCGCGGAGTAGGGCTGAAGCGAGGGACGCCGCTCCTTCTCCCGTGAAAGGGCGGAAGGAGTAGGGCGATCGCATTCGTGAATAGCTGGGAGGCTGGGCTCTTTCCTCCCCCTGAAGAGGGGGAGGTCGGCGCGCTGGAAGCGCGTCGGGTGGGGGGGCGAAGGTTGCGAGAGCACTTCCAGTGATCCCTCCCCGAACGGCCGGAGTTTACCCTTGGGCGCGCCAAAGGCGCGACCCGAGGGGCCGTTCGACCCTCCCTTTCCAAGGGAGGGAAAGCGCTCCGCCGTCACATGCGAGCTCAAATGCGTTTGCCCTGGCAGAAGGAGTGTTGCGCAAAGGAGTGTTGTGCAATTGACGCCCTCGCTCCCCTCCCCTAGCCTGCGGTCGACGGTGCCCGCATGGGTGAAACGGGAACGCGGTGCGATGCCGCGGCTGCCCCCGCAACTGTAAGCGACGAGCTTGCGCCAAACGCCACTGGAGTGATCCGGGAAGGCGGCGCGACGGGTCAAGTCGTGAGCCAGGAGACCGGCCGTCGGATCGTCGACGCGTGCAGACGCCGGCCGGGGTGTGCTGGCGGATGTGCCTCTGAGCCGCCAGGCTTTTTGGTCCTCGCTCGCGTCGACTCGAGATCAGGCGAGGACCCCTCATGAAATCCGTCTTGAGCGCAGTCTCGGATGACGCCGCTAACGATCATCGCGCCAAGCTGATCGCCATCTATGGCTCACTGGGTGCCGTCAATATCGCGGTCTGGATTTGGGCGATCGTCTCGTTGGCGGATCGTCCTGCCCTCCTCGGCACGGCCTTCCTCGCCTATGTGCTGGGGCTGCGTCACGCGGTCGATGCCGACCATATCGCGGCGATCGACAATGTGGTGCGCAAGTTGATGCAGGAGGGCAAGCGGCCCCATGCGGTCGGGCTGTTCTTCGCGACCGGGCATTCGCTGGCGGTCGGCCTCGCGGCGGCCGTGATCGCCGCCAGCGCGGCTGCGATCGAAGGGGAGTTCCAGAGTCTCAAAACCATCGGCGCAGTGGTCGGCACCTCGGCGTCGGCCTTCTTCCTGCTTGCCGTCGCGGTGGCCAATCTCGTCATCCTGCGCGGCGTGTGGAAGAGCTTCAAGAAGGCAAGGCGCGGCGAGCCGGTGCTCGATGACGAGCTGAACGCGCTGCTCGCCGGCCGCGGCTTCCTCGCGCGCATCTTCAGGCCGCTGTTCCGGATGGTGACCCGGAGCTGGCAGATGCTGCCGGTCGGCTTCCTGTTCGGGCTCGGCTTCGACACCGCGACCGAGATCAGCCTGTTCGCCGTCGCGGCCAGCCAGGCCTCCGGCGGCATGTCCTTCTCGACCGTGATGATCTTCCCGGCTCTGTTCACGGCCGGCATGACGCTCCTCGACACGACCGACAGCGTGCTGATGGTCGGCGCCTATGGCTGGGCCTTCCTCAATCCCATCCGCAAGATCTGGTACAACCTGACCATCACCTCCGTGTCGGTGCTGGTGGCGCTGCTGATCGGCGGCCTCGAAGCGCTCGGCCTGATCGCCGACCGGCTCGGCCTCGATACCGGTTTCTGGAAGGTGATCGGCGATCTCAATGGCGACCTCGCCAATTTCGGCTTCGTCGTCGTCGGCATCTTCGTCGCGAGCTGGGGGGTCTCCTTCTTGATCTACAAGCTGCGGCGCTTCGAGGAACGGCCGGTCTAAGCGAGACCGGCGGACACCATGTTGCGCTTCGCCCTGACACGCCTCCTGATGGCGATCCCCACGATCCTGATCGTCGCGGTCGCCGTCTTCGTGCTCATCCGGCTGATCCCGGCGACCCGGCGCAATTGATGCTCGGCGATCTCGCCGACGCGGCGAGCCTCGCGGCCCTGCGCCGCAAGCTCGGCCTCGACCAGAATGTCCTGCTGCAGTTCGGCCTCTGGTTCGCACATGCGCTCGAGGGCGATCTCGGCTCGTCGATCGCGAGCAACCAGCCGGTCGCCGACATCCGCGTCAATCGACACGGGCCCGACCATCGAGTCGCTCGCGGCCTTGCCGAGCACGAAACCGTGATCCGGCCCCCCGCCGCTCCGGACAGCGCACCTTTGTGACCGCGAATCGGCCCATTGACACAGAACTGTCAACGACGTGTGATGTTTCGTTCGCCGTACAGGCTCACGGTTACGAGTGGGCTCGGCAGAGCATTCCCCAGGGACGGGTCAGGAAGAAAACATGAAACATGATCTCGCACTTCTCACGTCGGCCGCCGTCCTGGCGGTCATGGCGTCCACCGGACTAGCGGTCGCCCAGGTACCCGACGCGCTCGTCGCTGCCGCCAAGAAGGAGGGTCAGCTCTCCGTCATTGCGCTGCCGCGCGACTGGTGCGGCTATGGCGGCATCATCGATGGTTTCAAGGCCAAATACGGCCTGACGGTCAACGAGCTCAACCCGGATGCGGGCTCGGGCGACGAGGTGGAGGCGATCAAGGCCAATAAGGGCAATACCGGCCCGCAGGCGCCTGACGTGATCGATGTCGGGCTGGCCTTCGGCCCCTCCTCCAAGAAGGACGGCCTGATCCAGCCCTATAAGGTCTCGACCTGGTCGACGATCCCCGACTCGGCCAAGGACGCCGACGGCTCCTGGTACGGCGACTATTACGGCGTCCTGACCTTCGAAGTGAACAAGGACATCGTCAAGAAACCGCCGACCGACTGGCCGGACCTGCTCGCGGCCGATTACAAGAACGCCGTGGCGCTGGCTGGCGATCCGCGCGTCTCCTCGCAGGCGATCCAGGCCGTGTTCGCGGCCGGGCTCTCGGCGGCCGGCGGCGATGTCGCCAAGGCGCCGGAAGCCGGATTGAAGTTCTTCGCGGACCTCAACAAGAAGGGTAATTTCGTACCCGTGATCGGCAAGGCGAGTTCGGTCGCGCAAGGCGCGACCCCCGTGCTCATCCGCTGGGATTACAATGCGCTCGCCGATCGGGACACGCTGAAGGGCAACCCGCCGATCGACGTGGTGGTGCCGAAGACGGGCGTGATCGCCGGCGTCTATGTGCAGGCGATCAGCGCCTTCGCTCCGCATCCCAACGCCGCCAAGCTGTGGATGGAGTACCTTTATTCGGATGAGGGCCAAATCGGCTATCTGAAGGGCTATTGCCATCCGATTCGCTTCAAGGATCTCTCCGACACCAAGAAGGTGCCGGCCGACCTCCTGGCGAAGCTGCCACCGGCGGATGCCTATCAGAAGGCCGTGTTCCCGACGCTCGACCAACTGGCCGTGTCGAACCCCGTGATTACCAAGCAATGGGACAGCGTGGTCGGCGCGAACGTCGTCAAATAGGCGCTTCGCCGTCATGGCCGGGCCAATTCTTCAGCGGAGAATCGGCCGGCCATGACGCGTTGGCCTGAAAAGCCGAAGCTTCGAGAAGGCCTCCATGGCGCAGATGCAAGTTGAAGCGGCCGCCATGCCGCGGGCGTTGGTGCGCCCGCAGCGCCTGTCCTTCGCCTTCCTCGGCGTCGTGCCGTTCTTCCTGTTCGCCGTCATGTTCCTCTTGTGGCCGACGGCCTTCCTGGTCATCGGAGGCTTCCAGGACAGCGAAGGCCATTTCACCCTCGGCAATATCTGGCGCCTCTTCGAGCCGACCACCCTCAACGCCTTTTGGATCAGCATCGAGATCAGCATCGCCTCGGCGCTCATCGGCGCCATTTTCGGCTTCTTCCTGGCGGCTTCCGTCGTGCTCGGCGGGCTGCCACGCTGGCTGCGCCCGACCTTGATGACCTTTTGCGGCGTGGCCTCCAATTTCGCCGGTCTGCCGCTCGCCTTCGCCTTCATCGCTACGCTCGGCCGCACCGGCCTCGTGACCGCGCTGTTGATCAAGTATTTCGATTTCAACCTCTACTCGGCCGGCTTCAATGTGTTGAGCTTCACGGGGTTAACGGTCACCTATCTGTATTTCCAGATTCCCTTGATGGTGTTGATCCTGACGCCGGCGCTCGATGGGCTGAAGCGCGAATGGCGGGAGGCGGCCGAAGTGCTCGGCGCGACCTCCTGGCAATATTGGCGCCATGTCGCGATCCCGGTGCTGTGGCCGAGCTTCCTCGGCACCACGCTGCTCCTCTTCGCCAATTCCTTCGGCGCGGTGGCGACGGCAATCGGGCTCACCGGCTCCTCGCTCAACCTCGTCCCGATCCTGCTCTATGCGCAGAGCAGAGGCGACGTGCTGCACGATCAGAATCTCGGCTACGCGCTGGCGCTCGGCATGATCTTCATCACCGGGCTCTCCAACGGCGCCTATATCTGGCTGCGCTCGCGCAGCGAGAGATGGCTGAAATGAAGAGCTCGCGCCTCGGCCCCTGGCTCGCCATCAGCATCGGCGCGGCCTATTTCCTGATCCCGCTGATCGCGACCTTCGAGTTCTCGCTGCGCTTGCGCCGCGGCGAATACTCCTTCGACGCCTATCGGGTCGTGCTCTCGGATCCGCGCTTCCAGGCGACATTCGGCTATTCGGTCCTCGTCGCGCTCGCGACCATCGTGCTCGGCGTGCTGCTCGTGGTGCCGACCGCCTACTGGATCGAGCTCAAGCTGCGAAAGCTGCGTTCCGTCGTTGAGTTCGTCACGCTCCTACCGCTGGTGATCCCGCCGATCGTCCTCGTCTTCGGCTATCTGCACACCTACAACTCGTCCTCGCTGATCCCGATGACGGCGAGCCCGCGCAGCACCGACCTCCTCTTGACGCTCGGCTATGTGACGCTCGCTTTGCCCTATATGTATCGCGCCGTCGATACGGGGCTGCGCTCGATCGACGTGCGCACGCTCACGGAAGCCGCCGAGAGCCTCGGGGCGGGCTGGCCGACGATCATGGTCAAGGTGATCTTCCCCAATGTGCGGGTCGCAATCCTGTCCGGCGCCTTCCTCACCTTCGCGATCGTCATCGGCGAGTACCCGATGGCCAGCCTTCTGGACCGGCCTGCCTTCGGCCCTTACATGCAGCTCATCGGCGCCAACCGGGCCTATGAGCCCTCCGCGCTCGCCATCGTCGCCTTCATCGTCACCTGGGGCTGCATGGGCATCATCCAGCTCTTCGGGCGCGACCGGCGCGCCGCGATGGCGGGGCGCTAGCATGTTCCGATCGGAGCTCGCATGAAATTCCTCGAGATCGAGAACCTGCGCAAAGCCTATAGCGGCCAAGTCGCCGTGCAGCATTTCGAGATCGCGGTCGAGCGTGGCGAGTTCATCTCCTTCCTCGGGCCGTCCGGCTGCGGCAAGACCACGACCTTGCGCATGGTCGCGGGCTTCGAGCAGCCGAGCGGCGGGGCCATCCGCATCGACGGGCGCGATGTGGTGGGGCTTCGGCCGAACCAGCGCAAGATCGGCATGGTGTTCCAATCCTATGCGCTGTTTCCCAATATGACGGTCGCCCAGAACGTCGCCTTCGGGCTCAAGATCGCCAAGCGCCCGCAGGCCGAGATCGAGCCTCGCGTCGCCGAGATGCTGCAGATGATCAAGCTGCCGCAGCTCGGCGACCGCTATCCCTATCAGCTTTCAGGCGGGCAGCAGCAGCGCGTAGCCCTCGCCCGGGCGCTCGCCGGCAAGCCGCAGCTCCTGCTCCTCGACGAGCCGCTCTCGGCGCTCGACGCCAAGATCCGCGCCTCGCTGCGCGGCGAGATCCGCGACCTGCAAAGGAAGCTCGGCATCACCACCATCTATGTCACGCATGACCAGGAAGAAGCCTTGGCGATGTCCGACCGCATCGTGGTCATGAGCGAGGGCCGCATCGAGCAGCTCGGCACGCCCTTCGAGATCTATAACCGCCCGCGCACGCGCTTCGTGGCCTCCTTCGTCGGCACGTTGAACATATTGCGCGGCAAGGTGATCGACCCGGCGAAGGGCACGATCCGCGTCGACGAGCACGATATCCGCCTGGCGCAGCCGATCGCGGACGCTAAGGCCGGAGAGCTGCGCGCCGTGGCCCTGCGCCCCGAGGCGGTGTCGCTCGCCGAAGTCGATGGAGACCGCAACGTCATGCATGGCGTCATCGAGGAGGTGAGCTTCCTCGGGGCCATCGTGCGCATCCGCGTGCGCTTCAAGGAGAATGTGATCTCGCTCGACACCTTCAACAATTCGGCCGCCGCGCCGCCCGAAGGCGGCCGCGAGGCGACCGTGTCCTTCGCCGCGGCCGATGCGCTGCTGCTGGAGGAAGCCGAGGCGTAATTCGGAAACCGGCGCCGCTCGAAGCGTCAGGCAAGCGCGATCCTGATCCGCCGGTTGTGGCGACCCTTATTGTCGATCTTGAGGATGCGGATGCGCCGCTCGCCACGCGTCGAGGGCAGATGCGTGCCGCCGCAGGCCTGCCGGTCGAGACCCGCGATCTCGACGATGCGGATCAGGCCGTCCGCCGTCGGGGGCGGGGCAGCCGAGCGCGTGCGGATCAGGCCTGGCTCGCTCTGCGCCACCGCCAGCGGCACATAGCTGTCGCTGATCCGCAGATCCTGCGCGATCGCCTCGTTGATCGGCGCCTCGAGGGCGCGCAACCTGTCGTTGTCGGCGTCCGGCAAATCGAAATCCATGCGGGCCGTGCCGTCATCATTCATCTGCACGCCGGTGACGAGCGCCCCGTCGAAGCTGCGGTAGACGCAAGCGTTGAGGATATGGGTGTAGCTGTGCATCTGGGTCATCATGCGGCGGAAGGGCGGATCGACGATCGCCTCGACCTTGCCGTGGATTTCCGCCTCATTGGCCAGCAGTACCCAGGGTTTCCCGTCGATGGTCTCGAAGCCGGCGACCGCCGCCTCGCCGCCGGTCCAGCGGATGGAGCCGCGATCCGGAAGCTGGCCCCCGCCGCCCTGGAAGAAAGGCGAACGGGCCAGCACGAGCCGGCCGGGTAGGCTCTCCAGCACGTCCGTCTCCAAGGTCAACAGATCGGGATGCTCGTGATAGAAGGCGCGCTGCATGGATGAAATGAATAGCGCAGAGCTGTTTCCGTATTGGCGAAAATTGAGGCTTGTCGGGCCCGGAGTCCGCGAGCGCGGCGCGACCGGCATGCGGCGGATGCCCGACTTTGCGCTGCGCGCCTAAGTCTGTCTATACCGTGCCGAGCGCGAAAGGGAGGCAGTTATGAGCCTGACGCAAGCAAAGCCCGCCGCTTCGCCGAGCGAGGCGCGTTTCGACTGGTCCGACCCGTTCGAGCTTGAGCACCAGCTCACGGAGGACGAGCGCATGGTGCGCGACACGGCCCGCGACTACGCGCAGGGCAAGCTCCTGCCGCGCGTCACCTCGGCCTATCTCGAGGAGCGCTTCGACCGCGAGATCATGAACGAGATGGGGGCGCTCGGCCTGCTCGGCTCGACCATCCCGGAGACCCATGGCGGAGCGGGG
>JBIOEJ010000091.1:0-24071 GCA_044445965.1 Hyphomicrobiales bacterium | reverse complement strand
GCGCTAGCAAAGCCCTACATTTCATGTCGGGCTTCTAAAATCTTAAGTACGCGCATGGCGCGTCCTTTGCCTCTCCCACAAGGGGAGAGGTGGGCGGCGGCGCACGATCTTGTCACTTCGGTCGCAGCTCCAGGCCGACGCCCTTGTTCACGAATTGCAGCGTGTAGGATTTCTTGTAGTCGAGGCCCTGCGGCAGCACGCCGGCCTTGGCCATCGCCTCGTAGAAACTCTTCATGCGCTCATCCGACATGGCGCCGATGCCGTTCTTCAGGGCTTCGCCCGAATCAACGATCCCGTATTCCTTCATCTTGGCGACCGAGAAGGCGATCTGCTCATCCGTCATCTCGGGATTGTCCTTCTTGATCAGCTCGTTCGCGGCTTTGTTGTCGCCATAGAGATAGTGATACCAGCCGATCGCCGTGGCATCGACGAAGCGCTGCACCACGTCGGGGTTCTTCTCGACGAAGTCGCGGCGACCTTCGATCGTGGTCGACACCGTGTCGAAGCCGTTATCGGCGAACAGGAAGACATTGGGCTTGAAGCCGCCGACCTTCTCGATCGCGAAGGGCTCCGAGGTGGCAAAGCCCTGCTGCACCGCCTTCTTATCGGCGATGAAGGGCGCCGGGTTGAAATTGTAGGGGCCGATCTTGTCCTCCGAGAAGCCCCAGGCCGATACCAGCCAGCGGTAGAAGGAGGAGACGCTCGCCTTGGAGACGAGGATCACATGGGCGTTCTTGAGGCTCGCGAAGGTATCGAGCCCTTCGCCCGGATGGCTCAACAGCACCTGCGGGTCCTTCTGGAACATGCCGGCGACGGCAAGCGTCGGGATGTTCTCGGCGACGGCGCTCATCGCCTGGATCATGTCCGAGCCCATGAAGAAATCCATCTTGCCCGACGACATCATCAGGCGGAAATTATTGTTCGGCCCACCCGGCATGATGGTCACGTCGAGCCCGTATTTCTTATAGGTGCCATCCGCCACCGCCTGATAGAAGCCGCCATGCTCGGCTTCGGCCAGCCAATTCGTGCCGTAGGTGAGCTTGGTGAGCGCCTGCTGCGCCTGGGCGGGCGGAGCGAAGGCTGCCAGCGCCAAAAGCGCCGGCAGGGCGATGCGGGCACCGTGACGGAGCCGCGACGGAAACGTAAAGGACGATAGCAGGCTTTTCATGGCCACCTCCGGCTCGGCCGCTGACGGGTGAGGTGCGGCGTTCGTTGGACGGGCGCAGACTGGCCCGCCGGCAAGATTCAAGCAACATTCGTGCCTCGCGGCAAAGCTGCCGGTCAAGGCCTGCAATCAGGGCGTGCGAAGCCCCGTAGGAGCGTCTAGACGAGCTTGACGAGCTGCTTGCCGAAATTTTCGCCCTTCAACATGCCGATGAAGGCTTTCGGCGCGTTTTCGATCCCTCGAGCGATCGTTTCGCGGTATTTGATCTTGCCTGTGGATACCCATTCGGAGAGGTCCTTCAAGGCCGGCGGCCACAGCTCCAGCCGGTCGCTGACGATGAACCCTTGCAGCTTGACGCGATTGACGAGGAAGGCGGCGAGGTTGCGCAGGCCCGTCGGGCTCGTCTCGTTATATTGCGAGATCAGGCCGCAGAGCGGCATGCGGGCGAAGGCGTTGAAGCGGCGCGTCACGGCTTCGAGCACCGCGCCGCCCACATTCTCGAAATAGACATCGACGCCCTTGGGGGTCGCCACCTCGAGGTCCTTGAGGAAGCTCGGCGATTTGTAATCGACGCAGGCGTCGAATTTCAGCTCCTCGACGACATAGCGGCATTTCTCCGGCCCGCCGGCGATACCGACGGCGCGCGCGCCCTTCAGCTTGGCGATCTGTCCGACGACCGAGCCGACCGCGCCGGAGGCCGCCGAAACCGCGACCGTCTCGCCGGGCTTCGGCTCGCCGATGGTCAGCAGCCCGACCCAGGCCGTGACGCCCGGCATGCCGACCACGCCGAGATAGGCTTGGGCTGGTGCCGCTCTCGTATCGATCTTCCGAAAGGTCTTCGCGGGCGCCGCGCCATATTCCTGCCAGCCGAGCGCGCCGACGACGAAATCGCCCTTCTTCAACGAGGGATCGCGCGATTCCAGCACCTCCCCGACCGTGCCGCCGACCATGACATCGCCGAGCTCGGCCTTGGCGGCGTAGGATTTCGTGTCGTTCATGCGGCCGCGCATATAGGGGTCGAGCGAGAGCCAATGATTGCGCACCAGCACAGCGCCCTCGGCGGGCTGCGGAATGGGGGCTTGGGCGATCTCGAAATCGCCCTCGGTGACCCAGCCTTGCGGCCGGCTCTTGAGCAGCACACGCTTGTTGTTCGACATGGTCTATTCCTCGGATGTTGGTCATGGCCACACTCGGTGCGGCCATGACGGAAAGGGAGTGGCTTGGGGGTCAGATGCGACATTGGCGCTCTTGCAAAAGGTCTCGCTCAGCAATCCAAAGCCGCAGCCTTGGCAGCAGCAAATACGTAATTCACGCCAGTGTCGCGCGACAGCCTCCACTGCCAGCGCAATGGATCGAAGACGAGGCCCTGCGCTTCGAGCGCCTTCAGCCCGGCCCTTCGCATCGCCCCCGCGAGTTCGTCGGGCGTCAGGAACCTGTCCCAGCGATGCGTGCCGCGCGGCAGCCAACCGAGCACATATTCGGCGCCGACGATGGCGAGCCCGAAGGAGCGCAATGTGCGGTTCAAGGTCGACATCAAGAGGAGCCCGCCAGGCTTCACGACGCGCGCGCAAGCCGCCATGAAGGCCGCGACATCGGCCACATGCTCGACGACCTCCATGGCGAAGACGATGTCGAAGCTCTCGGCTCTTGCGGCTACGTCCTCGACGGTCTCGGCCCGGTAGTCGATCGTGAGCCCCGAGCGCGCGGCGTGCCGCTCGGCGACCTCGATATTCTCGCCCGCCGGATCGATGCCGGTGACGGCGGCGCCCAGGCGCGCCAGCGGCTCTGAAAGGAGCCCGCCGCCGCAGCCGATATCGAGGGCGGAAAGACCCGCCAGGACGCGTGTCTCGCGCCGATCGCGACCGAAATGGCGCACCGCCTGATCCCTGATCCAGGAAAGCCGCGCCGGGTTCATGGCGTGCAACGCCCGCATCGGCCCCTCGGGCTCCCACCATGTCGAAGCCAGGCGCTCGAAGCGCGCGATTTCTTCCGGGTCGACGGTCGTGGCCTGCATGCCGGACCTTCTAGCCGGCTCTTGCCGGATGGGCAAAGTGCGCTCAGGCGCGTGCGAGCCACCGCCAACCTGCTCGGCTTTGACGCGACCTCGTTCCCCCCCGTGCGGGCCTTACAAAGGATCGCACCGATCTTGATGAGAGCACCTATCTCAGCCCCTCCGCTCATCCCCGCGAAAGCGGGGATCCTGAGTTTTCGGTTGCCTCCCAACTCCTGGTTTCCCGCTGTCGCGGGAATGAGCGGAAACGTGGATGCCAGAGCGCGCCAGCGCCTCGAGCTCGACCAGCATCGTCAATCTGAAATCGGGATAGAATGCGAGATCGAAGGTGACCTGCTCGTAGCGCAGGAACCCGTCCTTGGGGTGATTGAAGGTGCGTTCGCCGCCTTCACGACCGAGGACCGCGTGCTCGTTCCAGAAACGCGCGAATTCGGGGCTTTTGCGATTGACCTCGTCGACGAGGAGACGCAGCGACGGGTCCTCGAGATGGGCGCTGCGCGCCGCACGAAACTCCGCAGCGACACGGCGGGCGCGCTGCTCCCAGCCGCAGATCAGCGAGCGCGCGGCAGGCTCGAGGAAGATGAAACGAAGGAGATTGCGGTCGCCCGGCCGGTCGAGCCATCCGGCGAACAGGCGTTGCGCCCCGGCATTGAAGCTCCTGGCGTTCCAGGCCCGGTCGAGAATATAAGCCGGCGGGAGGATCGCCTCGACGCAGCGAAGCGCCGCGGCCGGAAGCTCCTCGATCTCGTCCACCCCATGATCCGGGTCGCGTTTGCCCGAGAGCTCGAAGAGATAGGCTCGCTCGGCGTGGCCGAGCCGCAGCGCGTCAGCGAGCCTCGCTAGCGCCGTCGGCGACACGGAGACTTCCCGCCCCTGCTCGATCCAGGTGTACCAGGTCGTGCTCAAGCCGCAGAGCTGCGCGACCTCCTCACGGCGAAGGCCGAGGGTGCGCCGCCGGCCGCCTGCGGGGAGCCCGATCGTGGCCGGCGGCAGTCTCTCCCTGTGAGCCCGGACGAACTCGCCGAGCTCGCGCCTCTGCTCGAAGGAGCTCGATTTGATCATGGCAGAAATTATACCAGTATGATTGGCCCTCTTAGACCGGTATCGCAATGGTGATATCCCGTCACGGCACTCCTGCGAAGCATCAATGCGGAGAAACGCGTCATGTCGGAAGCGAGAACGCACGAGGCCTTGGTCGGCCAGCAATTCGGGGCGCAGGCGGTGGCCTATCTGAAGAGCACCGTGCATGCGCAGGGCGCCGATCTCGAAGCGCTTGCGGCGCTCGTGGAAGGCGAAGGGAAGGCCCGCGTGCTCGATCTCGGCTGCGGCGCAGGCCATGTGAGCTTCGGCGCGGCGCCCCGCGCAGAGGAAGTCGTCGCCTATGATCTTTCCTCCGAGATGCTCGAGGTCGTGGCGAAAGCCGCGGCCGAGCGCGGCGTGCGCAACGTCACGACGCGGCGGGGCGTGGCCGAGCATCTGCCCTTCGAGGATGCGAGCTTCGATTGCGTGCTGAGCCGCTACAGCGCCCATCACTGGCGCGACTTCGAGGCGGGACTGCGCGAAGTGTCGCGCGTGCTCAAGCCGGGCGGGATCGCAGGCTTCGTCGATGCCGTGACGCCCGGAAGGCCGCTCCTCGACACCTTTCTGCAGGCGATCGAATTGCTGCGGGACCCTTCGCATGTGCGCAACTATTCGCGCGCGGAATGGGAGGCGGCCATGGTTCGGGCAGGCCTCAGGCCCGGCACGACCAGCATGCATGTGGTGCGCCTCGAATTCGGCTCCTGGGTCGAAAGGATGCGAACCCCGAAGATCCAGGTCGACGCCATAAGGGCGCTGCAACGCGCGATGTCGGAGAGCGTCACACGCTATTTCGAGATCGACAAGGAGGCAGCTTCAACCTCGACATCGCGTTGTTCCAGGCGGCGAAGCCGGAGCTGTGATTAGCCCCGCTGCTCTTGCCTCTCCCGCGCGTCCGTCTGTTCTTCGACGCTCGACGCGAAGCGTCGAGCTTTGGCGAAGCGGAGGGCCGGTGAGGGGCTGGGTGAGTGCACGCGGACGCTGGCTCGAACTCACCTGGCCCCTTACCCTCGCTCCCCCCGGCTTCGTGTTCTGCGTTGCTCGTCTCGCGCGCTGACGAGAGCCGGGTCAAGTCTCGGCGGCCGGCACTATCGATTGACATCCATCTGCTTCGCGGCCAAGGGAGGCCGCCCTTCGCGTCACGCGCGAAGTTTCGAGCTTTTTTCGCGATTTTTCCTGATCCCATGTCCCGTCTCGTCATGAAATTCGGCGGCACCTCGGTCGCCAACATCGAACGCATCCGCAATGTCGCGCGCCATGTACGGCGCGAGTTCGATGCCGGGCACGAGCTCGCGGTCGTGGTCTCGGCCATGTCCGGCAGGACGAACGAGCTCATCTCCTGGGTGAAGGACGCCGCGCATGGCGAGCGCAACAGCGCCGTCTACGACCAGCGTGAATACGATACGGTGGTGGCTTCCGGCGAGCAGGTGACCTCCGGGCTGCTCGCCTTGGCGCTGCAGAGCCAAGGCCTCGCGGCCCGCTCCTGGCAGGGCTGGCAATTGCCGGTCCGCACCGATGGCGCGCACGGCTCGGCCCGCATCGATGCGATCGACGGCTCGGGCATCATCCAGGGCTTCGAGAAGCGTCGCGAGATCGCCGTCGTCTCGGGGTTCCAGGGCATCGAGCCCAAGACCGGACGCATCGCGACGCTCGGCCGCGGCGGCTCGGATACGAGCGCGGTGGCGCTCGCGGCCGCCATCAAGGCCGATCGCTGCGACATCTACACCGATGTCGACGGCGTCTACACCACCGATCCGCGCGTCGTGCCGAAGGCGCGCCGCCTCGACCGCATCGCCTTCGAGGAGATGCTGGAAATGGCCTCGCTCGGCGCCAAGGTGCTGCAAGTCCGCTCGGTCGAGCTCGCCATGAACCACAACGTCAAGACCTATGTGCGGTCGAGCTTCGACGACCCGTCGAACCCGCGGCCCGGCACGCTCATCTGCGACGAGGAGGACATCGTGGAACAGGAGATGGTCACGGGCATCGCCTTCTCGAAGGACGAGGCGCAGATCACCTTGCGGCGCGTCGCGGACAAGCCAGGGGTCGCGGCGGCGATCTTCACGCCGCTCGCGGAGGCCAACATCAATGTCGACATGATCATCCAGGTCGTCTCGGACGATGCGCTCACGACCGACATCACCTTCACGGTGCCGGCCGCCGAATATGAGCGCGCCATGGCCATCCTCGAGGAGGCGCGCGAGACGATCGGCTATGGCCGCATCGCCGGCGCCGACGATGTGGTGAAGGTGTCGGTCGTCGGCGTCGGCATGCGCAGCCATGCCGGGGTCGCGGCCTCCGCCTTCCGGGCGCTCGCGCAGCGCGGCATCAATATCCGCGCCATCACCACTTCCGAGATCAAGTTCTCGGTGCTGATCGACGCCGCCTTTACCGAGCTGGCGGTGCGCACCCTCCACTCGCTCTACGGCCTCGACAAGAGCTAGAGCCTTTCGAGGTCCGAGGGAATCGGCCCGGCGCCCTCGTCGGCGCCCGGCCGGCGGGGCTTTTGCATTCCCCCGGAAGCCCCGCTAAAGCGCAATGACTGAAGGCGGCCGGCTTCGAATCGGCTCGGAAGGTAGCCAGACCATGCGGCCAACTCTCGGCGGACCTCGTCTGCTGCTGCGGCGGTTGCGCGAATTGATGGCGGAGCCCATCGGTGCGCAGGCGCGGCTCGACAGGATCGTGAACCTGATCGCCGCCAATGTCGTGGCCGAGGTCTGCTCGATCTATGTGACGCGCGATGACGGCGTGCTGGAGCTGTTCGCCTCGGAGGGCCTGGCGCCGGAAGCCGTGCATGTCACCACGATGAGGCCCGGCGAAGGCCTGGTCGGCCTCGTCGTCGAGGAGGCAAAGCCCGTCAACCTCGCCAATGCCAGGGTGCACCCGGCCTTCTCCTACAAGCCCGAGACGGGTGAGGAGATCTACCAATCCTTCCTCGGCGTGCCCATCCTGCGGCTCGGCAATGTGCTCGGCGTGCTGGTGGTGCAAAACCGCACCAGCCGCCTCTACACCGAGGACGAGATCGAGGCGCTGCAGACGACCGCCATGGTGCTCGCCGAGACCATCGCCTCGGCCGATCTGCAAACCGCCGCTTCACCCGGCACGGCGACGGCGGCGCGACGCCCAGTCCGGCTCCAGGGCGCTGCCTTGAGCGACGGGGTCGGCCTCGGTCACGTGGTCTTGCACGATCCGCGCGTGGTGGTGAAGAACTTCGTCGCCGACGATCCCCAATCCGAGCTGACGCGGCTGCAGGCGGCGGTCGGGGGCGTGCGGACCTCGATCGATCATCTGATCGAGCGCGGCGACATCATCCATCACGGCGAGCATCGCGACGTCCTCGAGACGGTGCGGATGCTCGTCAATGACGAGGGCTGGCAGCGCCGCATCCGCGAGGCCATCACCTCCGGCCTCACCGCCGAGGCGGCCGTGGAGCGGGTGCAGTCCGACACCCGCGCGCGGATGATGCGCCAGACCGATCCCTATCTGCGCGAGCGCCTGCACGACCTCGACGATCTCGCCAACCGGGTGCTCGCGGCGCTCGTCGACGGCGCCTATGCGACGCGCACCAGGGATTTGCCGGAAAACGCCATCGTGGTGGCGCGCAATATGGGTCCGGCAGCCCTCCTCGACTATGACCGCTCGCGCTTGCGCGGCCTGGTGCTCGAGGAGGGCGGGCCGTCGAGCCATGTGGCGATCGTGGCGCGCGCGCTGGGCATCCCCGCGGTCGGCGAGGTCGAAGCCATTGTCGGGCTCGCCGACAATGGCGACCCGATCATCATCGACGGGGCGGGCGACGTGCATCTGCGGCCGCAACCCGATGTCGAGACCGCCTATCGGGAAAAGGCCAGGCTGCGCGCCAGGCGCCAGGAGCAGTATCGCAAGCTGAGAGACGTAGCTTCCGTGACCAGGGACGGCGTCGAGATCACGCTCGCGCTCAATGCCGGCCTCTCGGTCGACCTGCCGCATATCGAGGAGACGGGGGCGCAAGGCATCGGCCTGTTCCGCACCGAGCTGCAATTCATGATCGCCGAGCGCCTGCCCACGACCGCGAAGCAGCGCAGGCTCTACAGCGCCGTGCTGCAGGCGGCGGGCGAATTGCCGGTGGTCTTCCGCACCCTCGATATCGGCGGCGACAAGCTCTTGCCTTATCAGCGGGCGGTCGAGGAAGAGAACCCGGCGCTCGGCTGGCGGGCGATCCGCATCGGGCTCGATCGGCCGGCTCTGCTGCGCTCGCAGGTGCGCGCGCTTCTTCAGGCGGGAGCCGGGCGCGACATCGCCATCATGTTCCCGATGGTGGCGACCGTCGAGGAGTTCGACCGGGCGCGCGACATCGTCCTGCGCGAGCAGGACTACCTGACGCGGCACGGCCACGAGCTGCCGCGGCATTGCCGGCTGGGCACGATGATCGAAGCCCCTTCCCTGCTGTTTCAGCTCGAGGAGCTGTTGTCGCGCGTCGACTTCGTCTCCGTCGGGTCGAATGACCTGTTGCAGTTCCTGTTCGCGGCCGATCGGGACAATCCGCGCGTCTCGGACCGTTTCGATCCGCTGTCGCCGGCGGCGCTGCGGGCGCTCATGCGGATCGCGGATCAGGCGGCAGGCGCCGGGGTTCCCGCGACCGTCTGCGGGGAGATCGCGGGGCGCCCGCTCGAAGCCATGACCCTGATCGCGCTCGGCTATCGGTCCTTGTCCATGTCGCCGGCCTCGATCGGCCCGGTGAAGGCGATGCTGCTCTCGCTCGACGCAGGCGCGCTACGGCGCGCCATCCTGCCTCTCGTGCACGAGCTCGGATGCAATCGCACGCTGCGCTCCGAGATCGCGGCGTTGGCGCGGGCCAATGGCGTCACCATCGAGCAGCGATAGATTTCCGAATTCCGTTCGGCCTTCACGATGCGGGTGGTATGAAAGCGTCATACCGCCGATGGCAAGAGGAGATCATGTCCAGCATCGCTAAACGCAGCTTCAGCCTTCCGGCTAAGCAGGCAGAATTCATCGACGCGCAGGTCGCGAGAGACGCCTACGCCTCCGGCAGCGAGGTGGTGCGCGCCGGGCTTCGCGCCCTGCAGGAACGCGACGCAGCCGTCGAACGTTGGCTGCGCGAGGAGGTGGCGCCGGTCAACGACGTGATGAAAACCGACCCACGGCGCGCACTGCCCGCTTCCGCAGAGTTCGATGCCGTGCGCGAGCGCCACGCCGGCCGCCTGCGGGAGAAGTCGTGAAGCGAAGGCGTGCGACCTTCACGGTCGACGACGAGGAGGTCTTGATCCTGCGCGTCCTCCATGGCGGCCAGGATTGGGAAGGGTCGCTCCGTTGACGAGGCCATGTTTCTCGAAGTCGAGGCCAAAGACTGAAAAATCCCACGGATTTGCAACGTCGGGATTTCCAATCGAGATCGGAACCCTTAGCCGGCTCGGCCATGGTTTGAGCTGCGCTGGGTGTAACCCTATATTCGGCCGATGAATCTTCCAGCCTCCAGGCTCGACGCCATCCTGGCGCGACAAGCAGGGCTCGTGTTCCGCCTCGGGGAGAACCCGCCGACCGCGGAGAGCATCGAGCTGTCGCGCGAATTGTCGCAGCTCGGTCCGATCGTCGCGGCGATCGAGGAGCTGCGCGCTACCGAGGTGCAGCTCGCCGGCACCGAATCGATGCTCGCCGAACCCGCCATCGACGCCGAGATGCGCGAGCTTGCCCTCACCGAACGCACCGAGCTGACGGCTCGGCGCGACGAGCTGCAGCAGGATGTGCAACTCATGCTGCTGCCCAAGGACGCCGCCGATGAGAAAGGCGCGATCCTCGAAGTGCGGGCCGGCACCGGCGGCGACGAGGCGGCGTTGTTCGCGGGAGACCTGTTCCGCATGTACGCGCGCTACGCCGCCTTGAAGGGGTGGAGCTTCGAGGTGCTGTCGCAGGCCGAGGGTGCGGTCGGGGGCTTCAAGGAAGCGATCGCCGAGGTCAGGGGCCGCGGCGCCTATGCGCGGTTGCGCTACGAGAGCGGCGTGCATCGGGTGCAGCGCGTGCCCGACACGGAGGCCTCGGGGCGCATCCACACCTCGGCCGCGACGGTCGCCGTCCTGCCGGAAGCCGAGGACGTCGAAATGGCGCTCGACGAGACTGAATTGAAAGTCGACACGATGCGGGCCTCCGGCGCCGGCGGCCAGCATGTCAACAAGACCGAATCGGCGATCCGCATCACCCATATGCCGACCGGCATGGTGGTGTTCGTCCAAGACGAACGCTCGCAGCATCGCAACCGGGCCAAGGCCTTGGCGATCCTGCGCGCCAGGCTCTACGACCTCGAGCGGACGCGGCTCGACAGCGAACGCGCCGCGAGCCGACGCAACCAGGTCGGATCGGGCGACCGCTCCGAACGCATCCGCACCTATAATTTCCCGCAAGGGCGGGTCACGGATCATCGCATCGGCCTCACCCTCTACAAGCTCGGCGAGGTCCTCGAAGGCGTCGCGCTCGACGAGTTGATCGACGCGCTGGTGACCGAGCGGCAGGCGGCGCTCTTGGCGATGACCGAGGCGGCCGCGTGAGCATCGTTTCCGCCGCGCCCGCTTTCGCCGCCGGCCAGCCCTTGCGACAAGCGTTGGCGTCGCTGCGCGCCAGGCTCGCGGCGCAGGGCGCATCGAGCGCCGCGCTCGATGCCCGCTGCCTCGTCGAGAAGGCATGCGGCTTCGACCGCGCGAGCCTCGTCGCGCATGGAGACGAACCCCTCGGGAGATCTGCGGAGCGGCTTGCAGCCCTGGCGGCGCGCCGCCTTTCCGGAGAACCGCTGGCGCGTATCCTCGGCGCGCGGGAATTCTGGGGCCTTTCCTTCTCGCTATCGGCCGCTACGCTGGTGCCGCGGCCGGAAACCGAGACGCTGGTCGAGGCCGTGCTGCGCCATTGCCGGGACAGTCGGGGCGCGAGCCATCCCTGGCGCATCCTCGATCTCGGAACGGGGAGCGGCTGCATCGCCATCGCCCTCCTGACTGAGCTGCCCCGCGCGACGGCCCTCGGCATCGATCGATCCGCGGAGGCGCTGCTGACGGCGCGCCGCAATGCGCGGCGCCACGGGGTCGCGGATCGCGCCCACTGGATAGCCGCCGATTGGGCAAGCGCGGTCTCCTCCTCTTTCGATATCGTCGCGTCGAACCCGCCCTATATTGCGAGCTCGGACATTGCCGAGCTTGCAACCGAGGTCCGCGACCATGACCCGCTCATGGCGCTCGACGGAGGCGCCGACGGCTTGGACAGCTATCGGTCGATCATCGGGGATCTGGCGCGTCTCTTGACCGCCGACGGGCGTGTCTTCCTCGAGATCGGCGCCGGGCAGGAGTTGGCGACCCGCACATTGCTGGAAGGCCGAGGACTCGCGACGCGCTCTTTTCCCGACCTCGCAGGCGTGGCGCGCGTCGTTTCGGCTCAGATGCCGGCTTCAGGACAGCTGCGACCCGTAATGCCTGCAAACGATTCGCGCATGCCATCCATGTGATAGGAAATTCAAATTCACCACACTAGCTGCCGACCGCCAGCCTGGCACGGACCATGCGCAGAAATGCGGCACGATCGGCGGGGTTGCGAATATGCAAGGCGAGCTTCTCGCAAAGCTGCTCCCGGGTCATCGCATCGGCGGCGTCTCGCTCGACGAGGAGTTTGGCGATCGGGCCGACATGACGGGCGAGCAGCGCCCTGACTGCCTCGCGCTCTTCGCTGCCTATCGTGACCGCGCTTGGCCGAGACGCTGCCGCGGCGTCGCCCGGTATCGGGCGTGCCTGGCTGACGGCCGGCGCGGGATCAAGGGCCGCGGGCCCGACGCCATCCCTCTCGGCCGTCGCCTCCGGATGCATCGTCTCCTCGATCGACAAGACCACCCGGGCGAGGGCGGCATCGAAATCCGGAAACGCGTCGATCCATTGCCGGGTGGAAAGCTCGTAGAGCAGCGCGCTGTTGGGTTTCGTCGCCGTCAACCGAAACGGAATGACCGGGATGGCGAAGCTGCTGGCCAGGGACAGCTCCTTCTTGACTTCATCGGTCTTGTTGGAGAAATCGGAAAACAGGAATACGATGGCACTGGACGTCTCGATCGCCCGAACGATGGAATCCTGATAGTTGCGGCCAGGACGCACGTCGCGCGACGAAATCCAGCACTTGAACCCGTTAGCCTCCAAATGCTGGAGAACGGCGCGAGCCTGCGGCTCGTCCTTCGAGGAATAACACACGAATATGTCGTGCACGCTCATTCGCCGACGACTTGCTCCAACTGCGAGCCCGAGCCGGGCCGGTCGAGCGGCCTGGCTCATGCTCTCGTACCATATAGGCCATTCGTCATGCGGCGCCACTGAGCGGGGCATGTGCCGTATCACCATTGGTTGTGTCGGCGTTACAGCTTGCGCGCCGGGCCGGGCCGCACGCCATGGCCTGCCGCGACGACGTGCTCATGGGCGCCATCGCCGAAATCCGCGCGTGGCCGGGGAGATCATCCGATGGGTCTGAGGCTGAAATTCAACTTGGCGATGTTCGCCGCATGTGCGATCGGCTTCATCGTCGCGGCCGCTTTGCTGGACCGCGTGTTGATCGGCAACGCGCGCGACGAGGTGCTGCAGAACGCCCGGATCATGATGACGGCGGCCAATGCGATCCGCACCTACACCTCCACTGAAATAGAGCCCTTGATTTCACCCGAGCATGAGGGAAACTTCGTGCCGCAAACCGTTCCCTCCTATGCGGCACAGAAGAACTTCAAGGCGATCCAGGCGGCCTTCGCCGGCTACTCCTATCGCGAGGCCGCCCTCAACCCGACCAATCTGGCGGACCGCGCGCAGGACTGGGAAGCCGACATCATCGAGGGCTTCCGCAACAGTACGGCCGCCGAGAAAGTCATCGACCGCGACACGCCGAATGGTCCGACCGTCTATCTGGCGCACCCGCTCGTGGTGCGCGATGCCGCATGCCTGACCTGCCACAGCTCGCCGGCCGCCGCGCCTGCGTCAATGACGCGGGTCTATGGTCTCGTGAACGGATTCGGCTGGAAGATGAACGAGACCGTCGGCGCCCAGATCCTCTCAATTCCGATAGCGGAACCGTTGCGGCTGGCGCGGAACGCCTATTGGACGTTCCTGCTCGTGGTGCTCGGGGTTCTCGCCGTCATCGTCCTCGCGCTGAACATCCTGCTGCACTACCTCGTGATCGCCCCGGTCAAGCGGGTGTCGAGAATGGCCGATGCGGTCAGCCTCGGCGAAAGCGACGTCGAGACCTACATCAAACCGGGGAAGGACGAGGTTTCTTCGCTCTCCAGATCCTTCGATCGCATGCGGCAAAGCCTGGATCAGGCGATGGAGATGCTGAAAGCTTGAGCCGGCCGGTGAACCAACAGCACGGCCGAGCGGTTGCTGGAGGTTGGTTGAATTCGTCGCGCCCCTTCCCTAAATTCGCGGGTGTGTGCTGCGGCCGCGCGATATCCGCACCGATTGTGAGCTGGCATGCGAATTTCGCTTGGAGTCTGCGCGCAAAACGGCTAAGAGACGGTCCCGAACAGATCGTCGCTGGATGTTGCGAACGCGATTCGAACGAGGAGCGCGGCTAGGCGATATCAGCGGATGGGATTGTGGTTGGACGCCGGGGATTGGCGTCAATCCATCGGTGAGGCTTGGCGCTCGGATCGGTCAGGCATTCACGAAGGCAGCTTTTGCAGCAAGCGGGACCGGGGTTCGTTCATTTGCTCGCGCATCGAATGACCTGCCCGACGGCACGGATCGCACGCATGGATTTCGTTCGCTGACTATGGCGTGCGGCAGGTCGCAAGTCCGCGACGGCAGCTGGACATTCGCGGCGACGGTTCCCCTATCGGGGGGCCAGGGACTGGCCGCGCGGGGCACGAGCCCATGCAGATATCGGTGAGCGCGACAGGCTCGTGCTCGGCTGATGCCCGGAGCCGACATAATGGCTGATGATTGGAGACAGGCTGGATGAGACCAGGTTCAAACAAGCGCATGCGGGGACGCAATCGGCGCGGTCCGAATCCGTTGGCGCGATCCTATGAATCGAATGGGCCCGATGTGAAGGTTCGCGGCACTGCCCAACATATCGCGGATCGCTACCTTCAGCTGGCGCGCGACGCGCAGAGCAGCGGCGACCCGGTCACGGCCGAAAGCTATTTCCAGCACGCCGAGCATTACTTGCGCATCATCGCCGCGGCCCAGGAGCAGATGCAGGGGCAATATGGCTATCGCCCGCGTCCCGAGAGCGGAGCGGAGGAGGAGGGCGAGAGCGAGGACGGCGATCAGGAAGGGTTCGGGGCGCAATATGCCGGCAACCCGCCCAATGGAGGGTTCGCCCCTCAGCCTCGTCAGGCGCAGCGGCCTCAAAACGGCAACGGCCCCTCCGAAGGAGACGATCAACCGCCAATGTTCTCGACGCCACGTGAACGCTTCGACAACCGCGGCCAGCGTTTCGAGCAGCGCGACGGATGGACCCGCCACGGCCGGAACGATGGCAGCCGCTACGACAATGGCCGTCAGGATACGGGCCGTCAGGATACGGGCCGCCAGGATACGGGCCGCCAGGATACGGGCCGCCAGGATACGGGCCGCCAGGATACGGGTCGCCAAGACACGGGCCGCCAAGACCGTCAGGACAATTATCGCCGCGAACCCTATCGTCGCGATACCAGCCGCGATGGCGTGGTTTCGTCCGAGTTCCCGAGCGAGGCTCGCCATCAGCAACCCCGCGGGGACGCCGAGGGCGGGACCGATCAGCACGGCTTCGAGCAACGCCGCTCGCAGGGGCAACCGGGCGCCGAAAGCCGCGAGCCCGATCGACCCCACCGCGACCGTTTCGAGCGCAATCCGCGCCCGCCGGTGCGCGAGGAGCAGGTTTTGCCCTCTTTCATCACCGCGCCCGTTCGCCAGGCGACGCCGGCGGCGGAAGCAACCCCTGTAGAGCCGCCGGAGGCGAGGGAGACGAGCGTCGCGGAACTCGGCCAACAAGCCGCGGACAATCCGGTCGCGGTGCCACGCCCGCGGCGCGGGCGTCCACGCCGTGTGGTCGAACCAAGCCCGGCTGCCGAGGAAAGCGCGGCAGCGCCGAACGACGATACGAGCCCCGTCATCGCCAAGTGACGTTTCGGCTTGGCCGGGGAGCGAGATTTGACCGCCGGTCCACCGCAAAACGGGCTTGATACCTTCCCCAAGCTCGTGCTGCGCCATGCGGTGGAGCGTGGCCGCAAGGTGGCGATGCGCCACAAGGATCTCGGTCTTTGGCAGGGCTGGAGCTGGGCCGAGGTCGCCGAGACGATGCGCGCCTATGCGGCGGGGTTGTCCCTCATCGGCGTCCGGCGCGGCGATGCGGTCGCCATCATCGGCGCCAATCGGCCGAGGCTCTATTGGACCTTCCTGGCAGCGCAGGCGCTCGGCGCCATTCCGGTCCCGGTCTACGCCGATTCCGTTGCCGATGAGCTAGGCTACCTGCTCGACGATGCCGGCTGCACGGTGGCGGTCGCCGAGGACCAGGAACAAGTCGACAAGGTGCTGTCGGTCGCCGATCGCGTGCCGCATTTGCGCCACCTGCTCTATGACGAGCCGCGGGGGCTCTCCGATTATGATCATGCGCGGATGACGCCAATCGCCGCGGCGATCGAGACCGGCCGCGCGCGCCTGGCCGCCGACCCGACATTCGCCGCAGCGATCGATGCCGGCATCGCCGCCGGCAAGGGCGATGATATTTCCGTGATCCTCTACACCTCCGGCACGACGGGCCGGCCGAAAGGCGTCATGATCGCCTCCGGCCGCGCCATCGCGGCAGCCGCCTCGACGGTCGCCTTCGACAAGCTCGGCGACGAGGACGTAGCACTCTCCTATCTGCCGCTCGCCTGGGTGGGCGACCACTATCTGAACTTCGCGCAATCGATGGTCGCGGGCTTCTGCATTGCCTGCCCCGAGAGCGGGGAGACGGTGCAGCAGGACCTCAAGGAGATCGGCCCGACCTTCTATTTCGCGCCGCCGCGCGTGTTCGAGAATCTGTTGACCCGCATCACCATCCGCATGCAGGACGCCGGCTGGTTGCAGCGCTGGCTGTTCAAGTCCTTCATGGCGGTGGCGCGCCGCTACGGCGAGGCGATCCTCGACGGCAAGACGGTGCCGCCGCTGGCGCGGCTCGGCTATCGTTTGGGCGAAGCCCTGCTCTACGGACCGTTGAAGAACGCGCTCGGCTACTCGAATGTGCGGATCGCCTACACGGCCGGCGAAGCCATCGGTCCGGAACTCTTCAGCTTCTACCGGTCGCTCGGGCTCAACTTGAAGCAGCTCTACGGTCAGACCGAGGCTTTCCTCTATGTGACTTGCCAGGCCGACGGGGCGATCAAAGCCGATGCCGTCGGTCCCGCCGCGCCCAATGTCGACATCCGCATCGCGGAGGGCGGCGAGGTGCAATTCCGCTCCCCCGGCATGTTCGTGTCCTACCATAACCTCCCCGACAAGACCGCCGAGGCGATGACCGGGGATGGTTATGTGAGGACGGGCGATGCCGGCTTCTTCGACGCCGCCGGGCAGCTCAAGATCATCGACCGCGCCAAGGATGTCGGGCGTCTCGCCGATGGTGGTTTGTTCGCGCCCAAATACATCGAGAACAAGCTCAAATTCTTCCCGAACATCAAGGAGGCCGTCGCCTTCGGCGACGGGCGGCGCTTCGTCGCCTGCATGCTCAACATCGATCTTGCGGCGGTGGGCGCCTGGGCGGAGCGCAACAATGTGGTCTACGGTTCCTACAAGGAGCTCGCCGCCCATCCTCGCGTCTACGACATGCTGGCGGAGCATGTCGCCGAGGTGAACCGCGTGCTGGCGGCGGAGCCGCAAATGGCGCAGGCGCAAATCGCGCGCTTCCTCATCCTACCGAAGGAGCTCGATGCCGATGACGGCGAGCTGACCCGTACCCAGAAAGTCCGGCGCAGCTTCATCGCCGAGCGCTACGCCCCCCTGGTGGCGGCTCTCTATGACGGCTCGTCCGAAGCCGAAATCGCCATCGAGGTCACCTTCGAGGATGGCCGCAAGGGAGAGGTCTCCGGCCGTGTCGCCATCAGGGACGCGCAAACGCTTCCCCTGCCGGCGCGGGAGGCGGCGGCGTGAACGGCTCTGGAGCATTTTCCGGCAAGCATGCCCCCGCGAAGGCGGGGCTGGCCTCCGGTTCGCGGCAGAACGGGAAAAGCTCGAGCGACGGCCTCGATCAGGGTCCGACGGCCGAGATTCTTCTTTCGGTCGAGAACGTCTCCCTGTCCTTCGGCGGCGTGAAGGCCATAAGGGATGTCTCCTTCGACATCAGGAAAGGCGAGGTGCGTGCCATTATCGGCCCGAACGGCGCGGGCAAGACGTCGATGCTCAACTGTATCAACGGTTTCTATCATCCCCAGGAGGGGTGCATCACCTATAAGGGAGAGCAGCGGGCCCGGATGCGCCCCTATGAGGCCGCCTCGCAGGGCATTGCGCGCACTTTCCAGAACGTGGCGTTGTTCCAGGGGTTGTCGGTACTCGACAACATCATGGTCGGGCGCAATCTGAAGATGAAGACGCGCTTCGCCTGGCAGCTGCTGCGCTACGGTCCTGCCAGGCGCGAGGAGGTGGAGCACCGCGCCTTCGTCGAGGAGATCATCGATTTCCTCGAGATCCAGGCGATCCGCAAGGCGCCTGCCGGCACCCTGCCCTATGGCTTGCAGAAGCGCGTCGAGCTTGCGCGCGCGCTGGCGATGGAGCCCGACATTCTGCTTCTCGACGAACCGATGGCCGGCATGAATGTCGAGGAGAAGGAGGATATGTGCCGCTTCATCCTCGACGTGAACAAGCAATACGGCACCACCATCGCCCTCATCGAGCACGATATGGGCGTGGTGATGGACTTGTCCGACCGCGTCGTCGTGCTGGAATATGGTCGCAAGATCGCCGATGGCGTTCCCGACGCGGTCAAGCTCGACCAGCTGGTCATCGACGCTTATCTCGGCGTTGCCCATTGACGGCGGACCAGGAAGTGACCCTCGCGCTCGACCCGAATCTCGCGGAGCTGACGCTCGACCGGGCCTTCGCGGATCTCGATCGCAATGCGCCCCCCGAAGGGATCGTCGCCGAACTGCGCAAGATCGAGCCGCTATGCCCCCCGAACTCCGCGGTGCGCGCCCGGCTGCTGCATGCGCGCGGCCTTGCCATGAATCGCATGGGCTTTCCGAGCGAGGCGCTCGGCGACTTGCACGAAGCCGGCCAATTATTCGACGACCTCGACGACCGCAGCGCCGTGGCCCGCGTCTGGCGCTCGATTGCCCAAGTCCATAGCTGGCGCGGCAATGGGCGCGAGGCAGCGTTCGCGCTGCTGCGGGTGGTCGCCGAAGAAGGCAAGCAGATCAAGAATATCGCCTTGGCGCTTCTCGACGCGGGGCGGCTCGAGCTGGAAATCGGGCGGTTGCGCGACGCCGATGTGCTGCTGCGCCGCGGCCTGGAGATCGGCACCGATATCATCTCGGCGGGCGAGCGGCGCAACGGCCAGATCAACTGGATCAAGGTGCTGGTCGCGAAGGGCGATCTCGCGACCGCCAAGGCGACATTGACCGAGCTCGATCTTTCGGCCGCCAGCGACCGCCTGCGCCATCTCGCCGCAATCGAGCAAGCCCGCATCGCCGTCCGCGAAGGCGATATCGGCGCGGCGAGAACGCTGCTCGCGCAGGCAAACGACCTCGCCCCGCCGCAGCCGGATGCCTTCGGCCGCATCGAGCAGAAACAGGCCGAGGCGGAGCTCGCGCTCGCCGAGAGCAACCCGGGGGCCGCGCTCGAGCTGATGCGTGTCGTGATCGCGCGATACGCAGCCGACGATCTCGCGGGACGAGAGGTCGTGGCGCGCCTGTTCGAGGCGAGGACGCTCGATCTCCTCGACCGTGGCGAGGACGCGGATCGCTCGCTCGCCGCGGCGCTGCGCCGCGCGGTCAGTCGCGGCCTTTCCGGCTATGCCGACGAGGTGCGCGCCCAGCTCGCCCGGCGCGGCCGGCCGCAGGACGCCTTACCGCCCGCCTTGGAGGTCGGCGAGCCCGACATGGGCTCGGCCAGCCGCTTCGTGCGCCGCCGCCCGCTCGGCAGGGGCGGCTTCGGCTCGGTCAGCCGCGCCTATGATCTCGAGCTCGGCAAGGAGGTGGTGCTGAAGCGTCTGCAGCTCCCCGCCATCTACGACCCCGAGCTGCGGGCGAGCCGCCTGGAAGCCGCGCGAACCGAGGTGGCGGCCGCCGCGCGCATCCGTCATCCGGGCGTCGCCCAAGTCTTCGGTCTCCTGGTCGAACCCGATGACGAGGCGCTTCTGGTGCGCGAGCTGGTCGAAGGCCCGACGCTGCGCGAAGCGATGGCCGGCACCTTCCACGTCGCCGAGAAGCTCGGCGTCATCGCCCATCTCGCCCATTGCCTCGCCGCTATCCATGCGGCGGGCGTGGTGCATCGCGATCTCAAGCCCGAAAACGTCGTTCTGCGAAACGGGCTGATGCCCGTCATCATCGATTTCGGCGTGAGCGCCATCGCCGGGACCGAATCCGGCGGCAACGACGCAAACACCAAGGCCTATGCGGCGCCTGAGCAGTTGCGAGGCGGCGCCATCGATGCGGGCGCCGATCTCTACGCGCTCGGAACCATGGCCTACGAGCTGTTCCTCGGCGTCCTACCCGTGCGACCCGAGGGCGGCATCAGCGGCCTCCTCAGGTCGTCCGGCTATTCGCGCCGCATCCGCGAAGCGCTCCGCCAGGCAGGCGCACCGGGCGCCGCCGCCGATATGGTGGCGCGCCTCCTCGCCTATTCGCGCCGCGAGCGCCCCGCGAGGGCGAGGGACGTGGCGCTCGCCCTTCAGGCGCAGAGCGGATGACCGCAGCACGCATTTCCTTCGCCGTCGGCGAGGATGCTCGATGATCAGTTTCGCCAATTCGGCATGGCATCCCCATGCGCGGCGATCAGCTCGTCGACCATGGCGCCGATCTCCGCCAGGCTGAGCACGCTCGCCGCATGCCGGTCGAGCACGGCTGCGCGATGCACGCGCCGGCGGTCACCGTCGAGCGCGGCGCTGACGGTGAGGTCCTGGACGAAGACATGGGGCGCGCAATGCGCCGCGAGTTCGGGCGGGAGCGTACCGATGTGGCAGGGACGTAGACCGTTGCGGTCGACGATGACCGGCACTTCGACGCAGCATGTCTCCGGCAGGTTGTCGATCAGCCTTGTGTTCTCGACATTGCCGTAGATCAGCGCCGGCTCTCCGGTGACCATTGCCCTGATGATGAGCGAACCGTATTCGGCGCTGCGCTCCAGCGGAAAGGGCTCGCCGGCCAGGAGCTTCTGCCGGGTCTCCTGGTAGCGCAGCAGGTTACGCTCGCTGCGTCGCACATACTCGTCCACGGGCACGTCGAAGGCCTCGATCTGATCGGGGCGTCTCAGGAAATAGGGCGTGTATTCGGCAGTGTGCTCGCTCGATTCGCTCACGAACCAGCCGAGCACCCGCAGCAACTCGAAGCGGACCTTGTCCATCGCATAGATGGCGGGATCGCGCATTGCCTGGCGGAGCGCCGGATAGGCGTCGCGGCCGTCGACCTCGAGCTTCAGGAACCAGGTCATGTGGTTGATGCCGGCGCAATGATAGGTCAGGCGCGCTCCGTCGACCCCGAGATAGGAGGCGAGATCGCGCGCCGTATACTGCACGTTGTGGCAGAGCCCGACGACGCGCTGCTCCGGGAAGGCCCGGTAAACCGCCCAAGTGAGGATGCTCATCGGATTGGTGTAGTTGAGCAAGAGGGCGTCCGGGCAAAGCTCGCGCATATCGGCGACGAGCTCCGACATGAAGGGAATGGTGCGCAATCCCCGGAAGATGCCGCCGATGCCGACCGTATCCGCGATGGTCTGCTTCAGTCCGTATTTCCGCGGGATGTCGAAATCCAGAAGCGTCGCCTCATGCATGCCGATCTGCACCATGTTGATGACGAAATCGGCCCCGTCGAGGGCGCCGCGGCGGTCGAGATGCTCCTCGATCGCCGCATCGGCGCCGAATTGCCCGGCGGTCCAGCGCGCCATCATGCCTGCGGTCTCGAGGCGCCCGGCGTCGATATCGTGCAGGGCGATGACGACCCGCCCAAGCTCGGTGAAATCGAGAATATCGGTCAGGAGATTCTTGACGAAGACAACGCTTCCGGCGCCGATCATGGCTATCTTGACCAAAGGCGGTTCCTTTCTGCTGATGCTCGAATAGGGGTTCGTCGCTCCAGCGCCATGCCGAGATGGCGTCGAGCGAACAGCCTCGCCGGCTCGGGGGCCGCAGGGGCCGCGTTCACCACCCCCGCCGGCGTGGCATCAGTTGACGGCGGCGTTCCATTCGTAATCGCGGAAGGTGTAGGAGGTGTCCTGGTCGAGGCTGCTGATCAGCGCGTCGATATCGACATTTCCTGCCGGGGCGAAGGCGATCTTCTGATACCAGAGATTGTTCGACTTCACGTCGCTCGATCCGGCGATCACGCGCCCGTCCTTGATCGCCAGCGCCAGGCCGACCGGGGCCATGTCCTGGGCGTAGATGACGAAGAGGTGCTTCGAGCCGGCCTTCAGCGAGAAATGGAAGGTCTTGCCGCGCAATTTGGGGGCCTTCTCGCTGCTTTGCGGCAGACCCTGCGAGGAGGTCAGCTGGTCCTTGCTCTCGAAGCTCATGACCGGATCGCCGGTGGCGCCTTGCGGGCGGTCGTCGCGCAGCAGCACCGGGATGACGGCATCGAAGCCGCGCTTGAAGCCCGCCGTCTGGGCAGCCCAATAGGCTTGATCGATCTTGATCTGCGCGTCCGCCTTGTCGGCGATGAGATCGGCCAGCATATCAGCGCGCTGGGCATAGTTGATCTGGACCCGCGACAAGCGATCCCCGGTGGCCGTCGAGTAAAGGTTGCCCGCATTGTGAACCGCGACCACATTGCCGAGCCGGTCGATGATCGGGCTGCCGCTCGCTCCGCCCGCGGTCGGCATGTTGTGGTGGACGAGCTGGTCATGCGCGGCGTCGGTCGGCAAGAAGAAGAAGTCGGTCAATGCGGTGACATTGCCGATCTGGATCTCGGGCGTTCGCCCCATGGGCTGGACCTCTTGTCCCATCACGTTTTCATAAGGGTAGCCGGAGGTCGCCACCGGATCGCCGGGGGAGAGCGCCTTCATCTCCTCCAGGCTGGCGATCGGCAGGACGATCTCGGGGGGGAGCTGCGTCTCGATCCGCAAGACCGCGACGTCGTAGCCGGGCACGCCGAGGCCGAACATGGTGATGCCTCGCTTCCCGAAGGCCGGCACATAGAAGGGGTCGCTCGACTGATACTTCTTCAGTTCGTCGAAGCCCGGATGAATGGAGGTGCCCACGACCGTGAATTCGTCCGAGCTTCCACCCGGCGGCCGCACGACCATGGATTCGCCCTTCCCGAGCTTGGCGAATTCCTGGGCGACATGGGCGTTGGTCGCGAGCAGGTTCGGCTTCGCCGCCCATGAGGTCCCGAGCAGCCGCTCATGGCCGTTGGCGTCCTTAAGCACCACGGCGAACACGGAGCGGTTGAGGCGCTCGCGTTCCCGTCCGGAGATCAGAGTGCCCGCAGCCTGCTTCTGCAGGCCCGTCATGGCGTCGACCTGGCTCACGAGCGCGGCCGTCTGGCTCGCCGCGAAGGCGGCGCGCCGCTGCTGGCTGCGCTGCTGACGCAGATCGATGCGGACCGCAAGGCCAAGTCCCACGACCGCGACCAGCGCGACGGCGAGGCCGATGAAAGCGAAGCGCCTGGCCCGCGTCGCGGCGGCACGCAACGGAACCGAGCGCGCCTGGGGTTGCGTGAGCGGCAAGGATTTGGAGGTGCTGCTCCTGTCGATGTCGACGATGAAGCTCGGACCGCCATGGCGTCCGAGCACGAATTTCCCGCCGTTCGGAATGGCCTCCTCGGGTTCGCCGGCATTGCCGTTCACTTCCGTGTAGTGGTCGCCGAAAATGTCGAGCGCGTAATCCCCGGAGAGCTTGCGCAAGAGCGCGACATGCTCGCGTCCGACCACCGTGAACTCGGGCGGGTAGACAACCTGGCAAAGCTCGGGATCGCGCCCGATCACGATCCGCTCCTGATCATCGCCGAAACTCTGTTCTTGGCCCGTCAATGGCCCCGAGATGTGCTTGATGGTGATCATGGCGGTGCCCTCGTAACCCTCCGCGACAAGCTCCCGGCGCGAATCCGTCGCGACGTCCTGAAAGCGCGAAAATTCGCTATCCGAACAGACGGCGAAATGCGCCGGCATTCCTGCCGATGCCATAATGCGGGGAATGCCGCCCGAGTCCATCCCCTCTTTGCGTTCGAGAGAAAGGCGCGAAGGCCAGCGTTCGGCGGAGATGCGCCGGTCATCATCCTTGACCGCCGGCAGCGACCGTTCAGAGCGTCTCCGGACGCTTCAGCACCAGAGCCCGCGCATGCCGAAAATCCCGAACGCCGCCGGATCGGCTTCATCGGCGCGACGTTGCGCCCAGGCATCGCCGGCGATCAGAAAGCGGTCGCGCGGCACATCGAGCAGATCGAAATCGGGGCTCAGCTTCGCCCGCTGCAGCTCGTCGATCTGGGCATCGACGAGCACCCAGCGCCCTTCGACGCCGTTCCAGTATTCGCAGACCCAATGGTCTTCGAAGTGGCCAGGCCTGAAATAGGCGCCGAAGCCGCAGCGTGAGCGGTTGCATTTGCGGCTCCTTACGATCGAGCCTCGCGGGTGATCGCCTGCGCAAACAGGCTCGCATCGACATTGCCGCCCGAGCAGACGGCAACCACGGTCTTCCCGGAGAAATCGGCCTTCTTGGCGAGCACCG
>JBIOEJ010000090.1:0-24408 GCA_044445965.1 Hyphomicrobiales bacterium | reverse complement strand
GCGCCGCGGGCGCGAGCCGGGTGAGGGGGGCAACTTCCACGGTCGTCGCTGCCCCCCTCACCCGACGCGTCGGCGCAGCCTCGCGTCGACCTCTCCCGCAAGGGGAGAGGTGGCGCGGCGCCGCGGTCCGCGCCGTATCCGAATACCTATGAACAGCATCGTTCAATCTCTCGCCCGGCCCTCCGCATCGAGCTCTGGCCCAACCTCTCCTCCCGCGAGGGGCGAGGCGAAGAGCGCCGGCGCACCGCTCGTGACGCTCAGCGGCGTTTCGAAGGAATTCAAGAACGGCGTCACCGCCCTGTCGCGGCTCGACCTTGTCGTGCGCACCGGCGAGTTCCTCGCCTTGCTCGGCCCGTCGGGCTGTGGCAAATCGACGGCGTTGCGGTTGATCGCCGGCCTCGAGCAAACGAGCTCGGGCAAGATCGCCTGGGCGAAGGAGAGCACCGGCCCGCGCGGCCGCCCGAGCATCGGCTTCGTCTTCCAGGACCCGACGCTGATGCCCTGGGCGAGTGTCGAATCGAATGTCTTCCTGCCGCTGCGCCTCGAGAACTGGTCGTTCCGCGATGCCGCCTCGCGCGTCGCGGAGGCGCTCGCCCTCGTCGGCCTCGCCGATTTCAAGAAGGCGGTACCGCGCGAGCTCTCGGGCGGCATGCGCATGCGCGTCTCGATCGCGCGCGCCCTCGTGACCCGGCCGAGCCTCCTGCTTATGGACGAACCCTTCGCGGCGCTCGACGAGATCACCCGCTTCAAGCTCAATGACGATCTGATGCGGCTCAAGCAGGAGATGGGCTGCACCGTCGTCTTCGTCACCCATTCGATCTATGAGAGCGCCTATCTGTCGACCCGTATCGCCGTGATGGCGGCGCGCCCTGGCCGCATCATCGCCGAGATCGGCATCGACAAGGCCCAGCCGCGCGAGGAGCATTTCCGGCGCGAGCCGGCCTATCTCGAGGCCTGCAGCAAGGCGACCGACGCCTTGCACGGCGCCATGGACCCGAAGGACCATATGTGAGCCTCGAAATCCCCATCATGACCGCGCCCGACGACGCCGCGGAGGCGGCCGAGACCGGCGATCGACGAAAATTCATCGAGTCGGCGCGGCTGCTCGGCGTCGTCCTGCCGATCGTCGTCTTCGTCGTCGCCGTCGGGCTGTGGGAATGGGTCGTCAGGGCAAACGACATCGCACCCTACATCCTCCCCGCCCCGAGCGCCGTCGCCACGACGCTCGTCAAGGATTGGGACACGCTCTCGGCCTCGCTGCTCGTCACCTTGCGCACCATGGCGATCGCGCTGGCGCTGGCGACGGGAGGCGGCGTGCTGCTGGCGGTGATCTTCGCGCAGTCGCGGCTGATCGAGCGCTCGCTCTATCCCTTCGCGGTGATCTTGCAGGTGACGCCGATCGTCTCGATCGCGCCGCTCCTGCTCGTCTATCTCGATGCGGGAACGGCGATGCTGGTCTGCGCCTTCATCGTCGCCTTCTTCCCGATCCTGTCGAACACGACGCTCGGCCTCGCCTCGACGGACCCCAACCTGCGCGACCTGTTCGGCCTCTACGGCGCCGGGCGCTGGCGGGAGCTCGTGCTCTTGCGGGTGCCTTCGGCCTTGCCCTATTTCCTGGGGGGCTTGCGCATCGGCGGTGGGCTCGCCCTCATCGGCGCCGTGGTCGCCGAGATCGCGGCGGGCTCGGCCGGCCAGGGTTCCGGCCTCGCCTACCGCATCGTGGAGTCCGGCTACCGGCTCAACATCCCGCGCATGTTCGCGGCGCTGATCCTGATCTCGGCGACCGGCATCCTGGTCTATGCGACCCTGGCGCTGCTCTCGCATCTCCTGCTGCGGCGCTGGCACGAAAGCGCGCTCGACCGGGGAGAGTAGGAAAGCGCGCTAGCCCCCACCTCTCCGACAAGGGAAGAGGTGGGCCTGCCCGGCCAACACTTCTCGCGCTCGCCGGGAGAATCGGGTCCAGAATGTTCCCTTTGCGTTCTCGCTTCGCCTCGGCGATTATAACCTTGACAAAGCACATACCAGTGCTAGTGTGTCGGCAGAGAGAAGGAAGCCGGCCATGTCATCGAACCTCCAAAACCCGATTTTTACAGACGAAGCCAAGGCCCGCGAATGGCTCGAAGCGCGCGTTTGGCCGCATGGCCCGGTCTGCCCTCATTGCGGCGTCACTAGCGAGCACGTCACGAGCCTGAGGGGCAAAGCCCATCGCGCCGGCGTCTACCAGTGCAACGAATGCCGCGAGCAATTTACGGTGACCGTCAATACGGTTTTCGAGCGCTCGAAAGTTCCCCTGTGCAAGTGGATGGCCGCGGTGTTCATGCTCACCGCCTCGAAGAAAGGTGTGTCGGCCCACCAAATCCATCGCTCGCTTGATGTCAGCTACAAAACGGCGTGGTTCATGATGCATAGGCTTCGCGAAGCCATGCGCTCAGGCGGCCTTGCGCCGCTAGGTGGGTCGGGAAAGGCCGTCGAGGTTGACGAGACTTTCATTGGACGCCTGGAAGGTCAGCCGAAAGGCAGATCTGGGCGCGGCCACAAGAACACTGTCTTAACGCTAGTCGAGCGTGGTGGGTCCGCGCGTTCCTTCCATATCGATGGCACTACGGTTGCCGATGTCGCGCCGATCGTCCGCGCCAACATTTCGCGCATGACGAGGCTCAACACCGACGAAGCGACGCACTACCACGAGGTGGGCGCCGAGTTCGTGGCTCACGAAGCGGTCAACCATGGCCAGAAGGAATATGCTCGTTACGAAGATGAGCGCCTTATCAGCACCAACACGGTCGAGGGCTTCTATTCCATCTTCAAGCGCGGCATGAAGGGCGTCTATCAACATTGCAAGGAGAAGCACCTTCACAGATATTTAGCCGAATTTGATTTTCGCTATTCGAACCGCGTCAAGCTCGGTGTGAATGACGAAGCCCGCGCCGAGAAGCTGGCAAAGGGTATCGTTGGCAAGAGGTTGACCTATCGGCGGACTAACCGCGAAAGTGACGCTCCGCCGTTTTAGGAAACAGGCGAAGGCTTTCCTGCGCTGGCGAAAAAGAAACCGATAGGTGGGTGCAACGGCGAATCAGTTTATTATGGCTGTCGAGCCGTCACCGGACTCACCCTGTCACCCGGCGCCTTAGCCGGGGCTCAAGCGAGCCGCGACTCTGCGATTTGGCAGAGTTGGAGCAGCGGGCTTTGTCCCGCTTTGGACAGGAGGTTCCCATGCCAAACATGGGACCACCGGGTAAGCGTGTGTTTGTCCATGCGTATTTGCGTAGGCGCTTCGGGCGATTTGAGCATGTATGTGCCCATTTCCGCTCTTGGCCAGGACAACTCAGCTTTCCCTTTTGAGATTCGGGCTTCGCAGGCCCGAATAGCCGATAACGGCTCGACAGTTGCGTAGGGGAGCCCGGCCTAGCGGCCGGGCTTCTCCCTTTTTGTGGAAGCGCGAGGGCGCTTGGATTGGCTTTTCGCAGAAACAAGCCCAGCCTTCCGATGCTGCGGCGGGCTCTTGGCCACAACGTCAACAGCGCGCTCGAATCGCTCCCATGCGTCGGGATGCAGCTCGGGAAGCTCGGTATCAGCCGCATCTTTTCCCTTATTTTTCAACTGCTTCTCGCATCAAGCGCACGTAATGAACAAGAAAATGCGTGGAGGGTATTGTTGTGCCATTCACCCCATGCCAGGGTTCTCAGTCGCTGCCACGATGGCGGCCCGATTCGCTGGGTGACAGCGAACCGGGCTTGGTCTTAGACGGCTTGGTAGCTGGCGTGCCCCACTACGGGCGCCTTGAAGGAGGAGCCGTCGCCTCCTTCTCGTTGGGCCGGGACTGGTGTCGGGTGCCGACTTCCGATCCGCGCTCCCGAGGGTTCGATCCCCTCCCGGTCCATCTACATCCGAGTAGGAGAGAATCTCCTTCGGAGTGGGCGAAACGTGACACAATAATTGGTGTTTACGCAACACTTTTTGGCGTTCACGCCACACCTTTATAGCGTTTGCGGCACACTTCGTGGCCGTTCTCGAACCCCATTCACGCCGGCCTGTCCAGTCCATATTAGCCCTTGTGTTTGCTTTGTCAAGGTTATAATCGCCTTCGCCTCGTGTAGGATGGGGTGAGCGGTTTGGGCAAACCGGGAGGCTGCACCCGAGGTGCGGTTGTTTGACAGCTGAAGAAACGATTTTGCCGGCCGGCGGATGACGCCGCCATGGCCGCGGCGTGCAGCCCGCAACATGCGCAGCAATGTTGCGGGGCAGCATCCAATGGAGCTGAGGCCTGGATTTTATCCGGGTGAATTGGCGGCCCAGCTGTAAATCGGCTGTATTTGCAGCGGCGGTTGCGTTGCCGCGAGGCCGGGCGGGGCGGAGCTCGCAGGGGCCAGCGAATGTTTGAATTCCCCTTCCCAAATCAAACGACGTCGCCGGCGGAACGGCGAGCGATCCAAGGCGCGCCAGCCCGCCGCGGCTGTATTTCAGCTGTATTTACAGCGAACGCTGCCTTAGGCCGCGGAGGCCTCAGCCCGCCTTCTGCCGCGCCAGCGCCTCGCGCACCGCCTCGACGAGCTTGCCCTCGGGCACGGCGAGCTGGGCCGGCCGTGCTGCCTTGTAATCCTCATGCGAGGCGATGGCCTTCGCCTGGCGCGCGCCCTCGACCAGGTCCTTGATCTGCACCTCGCCTTTCGCCTTCTCGTCGCCGCCCTGGATGACGACGAGGGGGGCGCCGCGCTTATCGGCATATTTCATCTGCGCCTTCATGCCGGCCCCGCCGAGATACATCTCCGCCTTGACGCCAGCCTGGCGCAGTGAAGACGCCATGCGCTGATAATCGGCGACGCGTTCGCGATCCATGACGAGCACGACCACCGGGCCGTGCTCCTCGCCGCCCGTCACGATCGGGCTTTTCACCGCCTTCAGCGCCGAGAACAGCCGCGACACGCCGATCGAGAAGCCGGTCGCCGGCACGTCCTCGCCCCGGAAGCGGCCGACGAGCCCATCATAGCGCCCGCCGCCGCCGACCGAGCCGAAGATTACGGGCTGGCCCTTCTCGTTCGGCACTTCGAAGGTGAGCTCAGCCTCGAAGACCGGTCCGGTATAGTATTCGAGGCCGCGAACAACCGAGGGATCGAAGCGAACGCGACGCGAACCATATCCGCCGGCGGCGACAAGACTGAACGTGCTCTTTACATCGATCAACGCGTCATGGACCGCAGGACATGCAGGAAACCATGAATCTAAATGACCAATCGTCGCAAAGTTATCGATGGGGTCTCTACTCGGTCCAGGTGTCGAGAAGATTTCGTACGCCATTCCACTGCGGGCACGGTCGGATCTAGGAGTGACATATGCTGCATCTTCGGCCATGCCGTTGGTAGTTGTATGCGGCCCACGTTTGATCTGTGGGGCTAACTCAAACAGCTTCATAACCTGGTCGATTTGGTGCTCATCCAGACCGACCCCTTTCGTGTGGTCGCCGCTTTCATCTGTGCGTCCACTGGAACCCAGTAGTTGGCGTACGGCAGTAGGGCCCAGCCGATCGTGTTTATCGATCGCTCGTAGAACCTGCAGCCGCTTGAATACATTCTCCTCGCCGCCCAGGTTGATCGCCTCCATCACCCCGTCCAGCACCTTGCGGCTATTGACCTTGATCACATACTGACCGCGTTCGATGCCCACCGCCTCCATCACATCGGCCATCATCATGCACATCTCGGCGTCCGCCGCGGGCGAGGAGGCGCCCACCGTATCGGCATCGAACTGCATGAACTGTCGGAAGCGGCCGGGGCCGGGCTTCTCGTTGCGGAACACCCAGCCGGCGCGATAGCTGCGGAAGGGCTTGGGCAGCGCGTCGAAATGCTCGGCCACGTGGCGGGCCAAGGGCGCCGTGAGGTCGTAGCGCAAGGACAGCCATTGCTCGTCATCGTCCTTGAAGGAGAACACGCCTTCGTTCGGCCGGTCCTGATCGGGCAGGAACTTGCCGAGCGCGTCGGTGTATTCGATGAAGGGCGTCTCCATCGGCTCGAAGCCGTAGCGCTCATAGACCTCGCGGATGGCGGCCAGCATGCGCTCGGTCGCCGCGATCTCGGACGCCCCGCGATCGGCGAGGCCGCGCGGCAGCCGGGCCTTGAGGCGATTTTGCTTGTCGGATTTGATCGACATTTCTTCTTGCATACTTTCAACGGCGAGCCGCGTGCTAACGCAGCGGCCACGGCTAGGCAAGGAAGGGCGCCCCTTCACCTCTCCCCTTGCGGGAGAGGTCGCCCAAGCTGCGAAGCAGCGCAGGGCGGGTGAGGGGTCCGTGTCGACTGAATGACCCGGCTCACCCGGCTCGCATCCTTCGGATGCGAACCCGACCTCTCACAAGGGGAGAGGTGAGGGCCCCTGTCATCAAATGGACACGCATTTCGGCTCTACCGGCGGCATGCTCGATCAACCTGGCGCTGATTCGAAGAAGAGGGTCGCGGCGATCTTCGTTTCCGATCTCCATCTCGGCACGAGATCGAGCCAAGATCAGCACTTCCTCGAATTCCTCAAAGCCTACGACACCAAGACGCTGTACCTCGTCGGCGATCTGATCGACGGCTGGCGGCTCCGCCGCTCGGGCTGGTATTGGCCGCAAGGCCATAACGACGTGCTGCAGAAGCTGCTGCGCAAGGCGCGCAAGGGCACCAAGATCGTCTATATCCCCGGCAATCATGACGAGTTCCTGCGCAATTTCCTCGGCCTGAAGTTCGGCGGCGTGAAAGTGCTCGATCGCGCGGTGCACACCACCGTGCTCGGCAAGCGCTTCCTGGTGCTGCACGGGGACCAGTTCGACATGGTGGTGCGCCACGCGGTATGGCTCGCTTCCGTCGGCGATGTGCTGTATGATGTGGCTCTGTGGCTCAACCGGCAGGTCAACGGGGTGCGGCGGCGCCTCGGATTCACCTATTGGTCCCTGTCGGCTTGGGCGAAGCACAAGGTCAAGCAGGCCGTGAACTATATGGGCCGCTTCGAAGAGGTGCTGGTCTCGGAAGCCCGGCGCGAGGGCGTCGACGGCATCGTCTGCGGCCATATTCACCATGCCGCGATCGAGCATTATGACGGCATCACCTATCTCAACAGCGGCGATTGGGTCGAAAGCTGCACGGCGCTCGTCGAGCATCTCGACGGGCGCTTCGAGATCGTGCGCTGGCTCGATGCGCAGGCGCCCGCTCGCGTAGCGAAGGCCACGACGGGTGGGGCGCTCCTGGACGCGGCCGCTTGACGCGTCTCCTCGTCGTCACCGATGCCTGGGCGCCGCAGGTGAACGGGGTGGTGCGCTCGCTCGAGAATGTGCTGCGCGAGGCGCCGGGCCTCGGCGTCGACATCGAGATGCTGACGCCGGCGACCTTCCGCACCGTGCCGCTGCCGACCTATCCCGAGGTCCGGATCGCGTTGACCCGGCCCGGCGTGATCGCGAGGCGCATCGAGGCGGCGCAGCCCGACTATATCCATATCGCCACCGAAGGGCCGCTCGGCCTCTGCGCGCAGATCGCCTGCGTGCGCTCGGGCCGTCCCTTCACCACGAGCTATCATACCCGCTTTCCGGAATATCTCGCGGCGCGTCGGCTGGCCCCGGCCAGCTTGACCTACGCCTTGATGCGGCATTTCCACAATTCGGGGGCCGGCGTCATGGTGGCGACCGCGACGCTCGAGCGCGAGCTCGCCGGGCGCGGCTTCAAGCGCCTGATGCGCTGGTCGCGAGGCGTCGACGCGGAGATGTTCCGGCCGCGCGAAAAGAAGAGCTTCGATCTGCCGCGGCCGATATTCCTCACCTGCGGCCGGCTCGCCGTCGAGAAGAACCTCGGCGCCTTCCTGTCGCTCGACCTGCCCGGCTCGAAGCTCGTCGTCGGAGACGGACCGGCGCGGCGGGCGCTCGAGGCGAAATTCCCACAGGCGCATTTCACCGGCGCGCTGCATGGCGAGGCGCTCGCCGCCGCCTATGCCTCGGCCGACGTGTTCGTCTTCCCGAGCCTCACCGACACTTTCGGCATCGTTCTGCTCGAGGCGCTGGCGTCGGGCCTGCCGGTCGCGGCCTTCCCGGTCGCTGGGCCGATCGACGTCGTCGGAGACAGCGGCGCAGGCGTGCTCGACCGCGATCTCGCCAAGGCGGCCTTGGCCGCGCTCGACATTGCGAGCGAGAAGGCGCGCGCCCACGCGCTCACCTTCAGCTGGACGGCTTGCGCCCGGCAGTTCATCGACAACGTGCAGAACGCCCATGCCAAGGATGCGCGCTACGCGCGCCGCTCCTGGCTGCGCCGCAACCCGGCGACTGCCGCGACCCTGCCGGGCTGAAGCGCGTCGCCCCAGGCGCGTTGTCCGCACTCATTGTTCCATTGCGAGAAGGTTGCTAAGAGCCGGCCGAACGGGGCGAAAGGCGCCTCCGGAGGCAGATGATGGCGCAGCCGATGAAGCTCGTTGCCGGCAATTCCAATCGGGCGCTGGCCGAGGCCATCGGGGAATATCTCGAGCTGCCGCTGACCGCGTGCTCGGTGCGCCGCTTCGCCGATATGGAGATCTTCGTCGAGGTCCAGGAAAATGTCCGCGGCCAGGACGTGTTCGTGATCCAATCGACTTCCTTTCCGGCGAATGACCATCTGATGGAGCTGTTGATCATCATCGACGCGCTGCGCCGCTCCTCGGCGAAGCGGATCACGGCGGTGATGCCGTATTTCGGCTATGCGCGGCAGGATCGCCGCTCCACCGGCCGCACACCGATCTCGGCGAAGCTCGTCGCCAACCTGATCACGCGCGCCGGCGCCGACAGGGTGCTCACGGTCGATCTGCATGCCGGCCAGATCCAGGGCTTCTTCGACATCCCGCTCGACAATCTGTTCTCGGCGCCGGTCATGGTGCGCGACATCAAGGAGCGGATGGACCTCGGCAATCTCACCGTGGTGTCGCCCGACGTCGGCGGCGTCGTCCGGGCGCGGGCGCTCGCCAAGCGCATCGGAGCTCCGCTCGCGATCGTCGACAAGCGGCGCGAGCGGGCCGGCGAATCGGAGGTGATGAACATCATCGGCGCGGTGAAGGGCAGCTCCTGCATCCTGGTCGATGACATCGTCGATTCGGGCGGCACGCTGTGCAACGCCGCGGATGCGCTGATCGCCGAGGGAGCCCGAGACGTCTCGGCCTACATCACCCATGGCGTGCTCTCGGGCGGGGCCGTCGACCGCGTCGCGAACTCGAGGCTGCGCGAGCTCGTGATCAGCGATACCATCGCCCCGACCGAGGCCCAGAAATGCGCCTCGAATATCCGCACCCTGCACATCGCGCCGCTGATCGGCGAGGCGATCGCGCGGACCGCGAAGGAGGAGAGCGTCTCCAGCCTGTTCGACTGACAGGGGCGGGGGCAACCGAGAGAGGAGTTTATCGATGGGTCTCATCAGCTTCATCCCGAAGAGCCCGGACCTGATCCATCCGGGCCAGGTGCTGCACATCCCGGCGCTTTCGTGAGCGCTTCCGTGACCGGCCATCGCGACGTGTCGATCGATGAGGTCAAGCAAGGCCTCGCCGACGGCTCGATCCTTTTGGTCGATGTGCGCGAGCCGCATGAATTCGCGGCGGCGCGCATCCCCGGCGCGATCAATCTCCCGCTCTCGACCTTCGATCCGGCCGAGATCGCCGCGCGGCCCGGGCAGAGGGTCGTCTTCAGTTGCCGCTCCGGCGTGCGCTCGCTGAGGGCGCTCGACGCTTCGCTGATGGCGGGCTTCGACTACGACGCGCATTATCCGGGCGGCATGCTCGGATGGGTCACGGCGGGGGAGCCGGTCGAGGCGGGGTGAAGATGCAGCTTACCTCTCCCGCAAGGGGAGAAGTGCGCGCTTCGCCCGTTGAAACGCCCGGAGCTCTCGAAGGTCCCACCATGCAAGACCGCACCACCGCCAACGCCATTCCGGCCAGCGATGACGCCGCCGTTCTCGGCCGCCTGCTCGGTGACCGCTTCAGTTGTCGAGCCTTCCGGCCGGACCCGGTGCCGCGCGCAACGATTGCGCGCATGCTCGAGCTCGCCCAGCGCACGGCCTCCTGGAACAATGTGCAGCCCTGGAGCGTGATCGTGACCGAGGGGGCCGGCACCGAGCGCTTCCGGCGCGAGCTTCTTGCCTATCTCGCCGATGCGCCGAAGCCCGGATCCGACATTCCCTTCCCGCGCGAATATCGCGAGCCCTATCTCGCGCGCCGGCGCGAATGCGGCTTCGCCCTCTATAACGCGGTCGGCATCGCGCGCGGCGACAAGGCGGCCTATGCCCGCCAGACGCGCGAGAACTTTCGCTTCTTCGGCGCGCCGCATGTGGCGCTGATCTCGACCGATGAGGCGCTCGGCACCTATGGGGCGGTCGATTGCGGCTCCTATGTGGGGAACTTCATGCTGGCCGCGCAGGCCTTCGGGATCGCGACCATCGCCCAGGCCGCGCTCGCCGGCCATTCGGCCTTCATGCGCGCCCATTTCGCCATTCCCCCCGAGCAGGTCTTCGTCTGCGGCATCTCCTTCGGCTATGCCGATACGAGCCATGCGGCGAATAATTACCGCACCACGCGCGTGAAGATCGGCGATGCGGTGCGTTTCGTGGACGAATAGGGAATTTGCCGATGGACCCGGTTCTGAGGCTGACCGACGCACCGGACGCGGCCGCCCACGCCGTCATCAGCGACGGGCTGAACGCCTTCAACGACATGGTCACAGGCTATGCCGATCGCCGGTCACTCGCGGTCCTGGTGAGCGATCCCGATTCGGGCGAAGTGATCGGCGGCGCGACCGGACGCACCTCGCTTGGGCTATTGTTCATCGAGGTCGTCTATTTGCCTGCAAGCCTGCGCGGTCGCGACATCGGCACGCGCGTGATCGAGATGATGGAAGAGGAAGCGCGGCGACGCGGCTGTCGCGTCGGCGTCCTCTACACGATCAGCTTCCAGGCGCCCGGCTTCTACCAGCGCCTGGGTTGGCGGGTGTTCGGCGAGATCCCCTGCGATCCGCCCGGCACCAGCCGCGTGTTCATGACCAAGGATTTCCACTGAGCGGGTTCGGGAGGGCGGATCACCGGTGAATCTTTATCGTCGCAGCTTGCTGGGGCTCGGCGCCTCGGCGCTCTCGGCTCCGGCAATCCTCGGCCGCGCCCTCGCGGCGGCCGATGGTGGTGCTCGCATGCGCGAGGCCGTCCGGCGCTTTGCGTCCCTGCCGGCGGCTGCGAGCTGCCTCGTGGTCGCGGAGCATCCATCCAAACCCTGGCGGACGGCGCATGACGCTTCCGCACGCCTGTTCATTGGAAGCGCGGTCAAGACCTTCATCCTGGCGCAGTTCCTGCGCGATGTGGAATCGGGCAGGCTCTCCGAGGATACGCAGAGCTCGATCGATGATGCGGTGCGTTCGCCGAGCAGCCCGGTCTATCTCAATATGACGGGAACGACGCCGGCGCGCAGCGTGCTCGAAGCCATGATCACCCATAGCGACAACACGGCGACGGATATTGCGCTTGCGGCCGTCGGAGCGGCGCAGGTGCGCGCCCTCATCGCGGAGGCCGGTCTGAAGTCCACGCAGATCCCCGATTCCACGCGGCGGCTGTTCTCCTATCTGTCCGGCGCCGCCGTCGGGACGGATATCGGCTGGGAGGGCGCGCAGCGCCTCGCCAAGGAGCAATCGGTGTCAGGCGCCCGCCAAGCGCTCAATGACAGCCAGACGATGGCCAGCACCGCCGAGGAGATGGTTCGCTGGTATCAGCAGGCGCTGCGCGGCGCCTACTTCAAGAAACCCGAGACGCTGGTCGAGTTCAGGCGCATCCAGGCGATGGCCGACGCCATCGCCTTCGTGGTGCCGACGGGTATCGCCGCATTCGGCAAGGGAGGCAGCATCGATTGGCAAGGCTTCCATTGCTTCTGCCTGCCGGGCCAGATGGTCGTCGGCAAGGTGCCGGTCACCTTCTGCTTCACCATCAACTGGAATGGCTCCGACGACGGCGTCGCCGCCATCTTCCAATCCTATAAGAAGGCAGTGGCCGATATTCTGCGGGAGGCGGCGCAAGCGGCGAGCTGAGACGCATCTTCGAGCGAAGCCGATACCGGCTCGCGGGGCCCGGCCCGAGCCCTCGCACGGTCGAAGCGGCAATCCTGATCTTCGCAGAGGTGGGTTGCAGCCGGCCGTGTTGAAGCCCGGCTGGTCTGTGCTAGCCTCGATCATTCCCACTCGTTGCCAAACGGAAATAGGCTCTCGATGAAACCCATGAAATTCGGCATCGGCCAGCCCGCCAGGCGCGTCGAGGACCAGCGCCTCATCACCGGGCGCGGCGAATATACGAGCGACATGATCCCCAAGAATGCGGCGCGCGCCTATGTGCTGCGCTCGCCGCACGCCCATGCGCGTTTCCGCATCACCGATGTCGAGACGGCGCGCAAGATGCCTGGCGTGCTGCTCGTGCTCACGGCTCACGACATCTCCCATCTCGGCGGGCTGCCATGCCTCGCGCCGGTCGCCAATGCCGATGGCCGGCCGATGGACACCGTGCCCTATCCGATCCTTGCCAAGGACGTGGTGCGCCATGTCGGCGACGCGGTTGCCTTCGTGGTCGCCGAGACGCTCGCGCAGGCGCGCGATGCCGCCGAAGCGGTCGGCGTCGAATATGACAACCTTCCCGCGGTCAACGGCATCGCGGCGGCGATGAAGCCCGGCGCGCCCCTCGTCTGGCCTGAACGCAAGGGCAATCTCGTCTTCGACGCCGTGATGGGCTCGAAGGAGAAGGCCGATGCCGGCTTCGCCAAGGCGAGGCACGTGACGAAGATCTCGATCGTCAACAACCGCCTGGTGACCAACTACATGGAGACGCGCGCCGTCGTCGCGAGCTTCAACCCGCGCTCGGAGCGCTATCATCTGAGCCTCGGCAGCCAGGGCGTGCACGGCATCCGCGACGTGCTCGCGGACGCGGTGCTGAAGGTGCCGAAGGACAAGGTGCACGTCACGACCGGCGATGTCGGCGGCGGCTTCGGTACCAAGGCCTTCTGCTATCGCGAATATCCGCTCGCCGCCGAGGCGGCGAAGCGCGTCGGCCGGCCGGTGGTCTGGATCGGCGAACGCAGCGAGCATTTCCTCGGCGATTCGCAAGGGCGCGACCACATCACCGAGGCCGAGCTCGCGCTCGACGAGAAGGGGCGCATCCTCGGCCTCAAGATCGACGTCAAATCGGATATGGGCGCCTATCTGTCGGCCTTCGCGCCCTTCATCCCCTCGCTCGCCGGGCTCATGGCGTCTGGACCCTACGATATCCCGGGCACCTATTTCCGCTTCAGGGGCTTCTACTCGAATACGCTTCCGGTCGATGCCTATCGCGGCGCCGGGCGGCCGGAAGCCGCCTACCTCATCGAGCGCCTCGTCGATCTCGCGGCGCGCGAGATGGGCATCGCGCAGGACAAGATCAGGGCGAAGAACTTCATCAAGCCGAAGCAGATGCCCTACAAGACGGCGATGGGACGCGTCTATGATTCGGGCGAGTTCGAGGGCCATCTGCAGCGCTCCAAGGAGATCGCCGGCTGGGCGAGCTTCAAGGAGCGGCTGCGCCTATCGAGGAAGCGCGGCCTCATCCGCGGCATCGGGCTCGCGAGCTATATCGAGATCTGCGCCTTCGGCTCGCCCGAGGACGCGGTGGTGCGGATCGAGAAGGACGGCTCCGCCACCATCCTGATCGGCACCCAGTCGAACGGGCAGGGTCACGCCACCGCCTATGCGCAGCTCGCCTCGCAGCATCTCGATCTGCCGCTCGATAAGATCCACATGATCCAGGGCGACACCGATCAGGTGAAGACCGGCGGCGGCACCGGCGGCTCGCGCTCGATCCCGGTCGGCGGCGCGGCGGTCGCCGCCGCCGCGACCCTGCTCGTCGACAAGCTCAAGGGCCTCGCGGCGAGTGCGCTCGAGGCCGCGCAAGGCGACCTCGAGGTGATCGACGGCACGGTGCGCGTCGTCGGCACCGACAAGGCGATCGGCTTTGCGCAGATCGCCGCGCTTCCCAACGTGAAGCCCGGCGATTTGTCGGCGAACGGCCATTACCTGCCGTCCGAGGGCACCTATCCGAACGGCACCCATATTTGCGAGGTCGAGATCGATCCCGCGACCGGGGCGAGCTGGATCGTCAGTTATACCATTTGCGACGATTTCGGGGTCACCTTGAACCCGCTTCTGCTCGCCGGCCAAGTGCATGGCGGCATCGTGCAGGGGATCGGCCAGGCCTTGCTCGAGCGCACCGTCTATGGCGAGGACGGTCAGCTCATCACCGCCTCGTTCATGGACTATGCGGTGCCGCGCGCCGCCGACACGCCGAGCTTCGTGTTCGAGACGCGCAACGTGCCCTGCACCACCAATGCGCTCGGCGTCAAAGGCGCGGGCGAAGCCGGCACCATCGCGGGGGCGGGCACGGTGATGAACGCCGTGGTCGATGCGCTCGATCGCGCCTATGGCATTCGCCATATCGACATGCCGGCGACGCCGGAGGCGATCTATCGGGCGATCCGCGCCGCGGAAAGCCGCAAGGCCGCCTGAAGCGAAGCCGCCTGAAGCGAAGCCGAATGAAGCGAAGCCCTGGGCGACCGAAGTCGCCCTTCCGGCGAATCTGCGATCTCACGGTATCGTGAATCGTCGAGAAGGGGCCGGCGAGTGTTCTTAATCAGGTGCGCCAACTCGGAGAAGCTCATTCATGTCTCGCAAAATATTCCTTCTAAGCGCCTCGGCCGCCTTTCTCGTGGTCTGCGGCGCGAGCCTCGGCGTTCGCGCCGATGCTCTGAGTGCCATCGAGGCTCGCATCCAGCTGATGAAGATCGACGGCCAAGCGGCTCGACTAGGCCTCGACATGGTCAAGGGCACCGTGCCCTTCGATCTCGCAAAGGCCAAGGGCATATTTTCAACCTTTATCGACGCCGCCCAAAAGGAAGTCACGCTCTTCCCCGAGGACTCCAAGACCGGGGACGGCACCACGGCCGCTCCCAGGATTTGGGAGGACATGGCCGCCTTCCAGGCGGCTTACGGCAAGTTCGGCAAGGACTCGGCCGACGCGCTGCAATCGACCACCGATCTCAACAGTTTCAAGGCGGCGTTCGGGACGGTTACCAAGAATTGCGGCTCCTGCCACGAGCTCTACCGCGTGAAGAAGGGGTGAGACGGCGCAGCCGGCGTCGCGGAACGCGCCCGGCTCGCTCTTGCTCTCGTCTGAGCAAGCCTGCGGCGTGAGGGACACGCGGGCAAGCCCTGCTACTCAGAGGGACGTGTCGCCGCCCTCGAAACATGGGCGCGCGGTGCCGGCCTGGGACCTGCCGACGCGGCTGTTTCATTGGGCCTTGTTACTCTTGATCATCGACGGCTATGTCAGCCGTCATTACGGCTATTCGGATCTCACCTGGCACAAATGGAACGGCTATGGGATCCTGACGCTCATCATATTCCGCATCATCTGGGGTTTTGTCGGCGGTTCGACGGCCCGGTTCCTCGCCTTCTTCCCGACCCCGATGGCGATGCTGCGCTATGGTGCAAGCCTGATCGGCGCCAGGAGCCAGCGCTTCCTCGGCCATAATCCGCTCGGCGCCGCGATGATCCTGGCGATGCTCCTGGTGATCTTCGTGCAAGGCCTGACCGGCCTGTTCAACTCAGACGACGTCCTGTTCGACGGGCCCTTCGTCAAGCTCGTATCCGAGCGCGCCGTGAAGCTCGCGGGCGTCCTGCATCACTACAACTTCGAGCTCATCCTCATCCTCGTCTCGATCCATGTCGCGGCCAATCTGTTCTATCATTTCATCAAGCGCGAACCGCTGATCGCCGCCATGCTGACGGGCGAGAAGCCGGCCGCCGATTATCTCGACGCGCAGGAGGCCCGCGGCGGCTCCTCGAGGCTCGCCGTGATCTGTCTCGCCGTTGCCGCCGCCCTCGTGCTCGGCACTATCAGGCTCGTCGGCGGCGAGCTATAAGGGCTCGATGAAGCTGCGAACTGCGCGCGCCGCGGCGACGCTCGGCATGCTTGCGCTTTGGCTCGCGGGCGCGAGCGAACCTGCGAAGGCCGTAGAGGTGCAGAAGACCGATCCCGAGCAATGTCAGGAGGACAAGGCCTGCGTCGAGGCTTGGTACAAGGAATATTCGACGGCGCTCATCGGCGAGTTCAAATATTATGCGGGTCAGGAGGATTTCCTGGCCGAGATGATGGCCGCTCCCCAGGAAACGCTCTTGACCGCCAAGCTCTCCCTGCTGCTCATCGAAGGCGGCACCAAATACAGTCAGTGGGTGCCGCTCAAGGACGAAGCCGTTGCCAGGAATGCCGGGCTCGACATGGCGCGCTACCAGGCGATCCTCGGTGCCTGCCGCGATGCCATATCGGGCATGCGCACTGCGCTTTTCGATCTGCGGCAGCATCGGGGGAACGTCCGCGCCGAGGCCGGCCAATATCTCAAGAACGCCGCGGCCTGCGAGAAGGCCTTCGGCCTGCCGCCCGTGATCTCCAAGCTCAGGAGCGCGGGCCAGCCGGCTCGGGCGCTAGCGCCGCCGGCGCCTACCGTCGCGCCGCAAGGACCGATGGATATCAGGCCCGCCATGCAGCGCCCATGACGAGCTCCCGCGGGCTTCGCGTTTCCCTCGAGCTTGACGCGGCCGCGCGCCCTTCCATTATCTGGCCCGGCCTACCGTTGGGAAAGCGCTGTATGAAGGGCGAGGCGAGGTTCGAGCGAGAGGTTGCCACGGCGCCGCGCCTCGGGCGGGCGATCGCATGAGGCGGCGCGAAGTCATTCGCTTGATAGGCGGCGCTACGGCCGCTTGGCCGCTGCGGCTCAACGCGCAACAACCAGCAATGCCGGTGGTTGGCTTTCTTCACAGCCTGTCATCGAGCTATATCGAGCACTTTGCGCACGCGTTCCGCCAAGGCTTGAATGAGACCGGATACAGCGAAGGCCGGAATGTTGCGATCGAATATCGCACGACGGACGGTCAACCTGACCGGCTGCCCGGCTTGGTGGCCGAACTGATCGACCGTAAGGTCGCCGTGATCTTGGCCGCCGGCGGCAGCGATCCGGCAAAAGTGGCGAAGGCCGCGACCACGACGATCCCGATCGTCTTCGTCAGCGCCGCCGATCCGATCAAGGCCGGCCTCGTCGCGAGCCTTGGTCGACCCGGAGGCAATGTAACCGGCGTAAGCCTGCTCGGATCGTCCTTGGAGGCCAAGCGCCTGGAGCTTCTCCACCAGCTTGTTCCCGCAGCCCCATCGATCGGTGTGCTGGTGAATCCGAAATATCCGGATGCCGATCTCCAGCTACGCGAGCTGCAGCAAGCGGCGAGCGTCATGAAGCTGCAAATTCATATCGTGCGCGCCAGCACGGACTCGGACCTCGAAACGGCCTTCGCGAGCGTCGTTCAACTAGGGGCGGGCGCCGTCCTTATCGTCCAGGACGTTTTGTTCAATAGCCGACGCGAGCGGCTCGTAGCGCTGGCGGCCAGCCATAAGCTGCCCGCGATCTATAATCAGCGCGAATTTGCCGAGGTCGGCGGTCTGGCCAGTTACGGAACCGACTTTGCGAACGGGTATCGCCAATCCGGTATCTATGTTGGAAAGATCCTCGAAGGTGCCAAGCCCGCCGATCTTCCGGTCGTGCAGCCGACCAAGTTCGAACTGGTGATCAACCTCAAGACTGCGAAGGTGCTCGGCCTCGATATTCCGCCTATGCTGCTCGCCCGCGCCGACGAGGTGATCGAATGAGGCGGCGCGACATCCTCACGACAATGGCGGGTGCGACGGTCTGCCTCGGATCCCCGTTGGCTCATGCGCAGCAGCCGGATCGCGTTCGCCGGGTCGGCGTGCTCATGGCGGTGACGCAGGGTGATCCCGAAGGTGAGGCTCGCTTGGCCGCGCTGCGGGGGGGCCTCGAGGAGCTCGGCTGGGTCGATGGCGCCAATCTGCGTCTCGACATGCGCTGGGCTGCGGGAGACCGCGAGCGCATCCGCCAGTATGTGGCCGAGCTCGTCGGTGAAGCGCCCGACATCATCGTCGGCAACGGCACCGCCGTGCTCGACGAGCTCCACAAGGCGACGCGGTCGATCCCGGTGGTCTTCGTCCTCACCACCGATCCGGTCGGGCTCGGCTACATCGACAGCCTCGCCCACCCTGGCGGAAACATTACCGGCTTCACCTTTCTGGAGCCCTCGCTCGTGGGCAAATGGCTGCAGTTGCTGCATGAGGTCGCACCGAACGTGACCCGCGCCGTCGTGATTTTCAATCCTCAGAGCACGCCCTATTATTACAGCTTCCTCAAACCCTTCGAGGGCCGCACCGACCCGAGTGGGATCGAAATCATCAAAGGAGAGATTGCCACGCTCGCGGATGTCCAACGCGTTGTCGCATCGATCGCCAGCGAACCGCATGGCAGTCTGATCGTGCCGGGCGATCCGTTCAATATCGTCCACGATCGCGAGATCCTCGCGGAGGCGAACCGTTTCAACCTGCCGACGCTCAGCGTCTACCGGCAATTCGTCCTCGACGGGGGGCTGTTGTCCTACGCGCCGAGCACGGTGGATGTGTTCCGGCGATCCGCCGCCTATATCGATCGCATTCTCAAAGGCGCAAACCCGGGCGAGCTGCCGGCGCAATCGCCGGTAACCTATGAGCTCGTGATCAACCTGAAAGCCGCGAAGGCGCTTCAGCTCGGTATCCCGCTGAACCTGCTCGCGCGGGCCGACGAGGTGATCGAATGACCGCCGTCGCGCAAGGGGTCGCTGCGCCGGTCGTCGCGCCCAAGGCGAAAGCGCGGCGCAAGATGGCGCTTTCGCTCAAATTCGCCGCCGCCTTCATCGGGCTCGTCAGCGTCGTGCTGATCGTCAACGGGTTCGTGAACCTCTGGCTCAGCTACGATGAGGCCAAGCGCGCGGCGGTGCGCGTGCAGCAGGAAAAGGCGCAAGCCGCGGCCGAGCGCATCTCCTTGTTCGCCTCCGATATCGAAAGCCAGATGGGCTGGACGACGCGTGCCGAATGGGCGCATATCCCGGTCGAGCAGCGCCGCTACGACTTTATCCGGCTGCTGCGGCAGGCCCCGCCGATCACCGAGCTGATCCAGGTGGACGGCGCCGGCAAGGAGCAGTTGAAGCTCTCGCGCCTAGAGCCCGATGTGGTGGCGAGCGGCGCCGACTATTCCGCCGATCCCCGCTTCACCAACGCAGTGGCGGAGCATGTCTGGTTCAGCCCCGTCTATTTTCGGCGCGGCTCTGAGCCCTACATGACCATCTCGGTCGCCCATGCCGGCCGCACGCCCGGCGCCACCATCGCCGAGGTCAACCTCAAGCTCATCTGGGATGTCGTGACCTCGATCCGCATCGGCGACAAGGGCTATGCCTATATCGTCAATGCGCAAGGCAAGCTCGTCGCCCACCCGGATATGAGCCTGGTGCTGCGCGACACCGATCTGTCGCACATGCCGCAGGTGGCGAATGCCTTGGCGGCGCCTCAACAGGGGGCGCAAGCGAGCACGGCGGAAACGGGCCTAGGCCTCGATGGCAGCTCGGTGCTGACGGCCTATGCGGGCATTCCTCGCCTCAACTGGATCGTATTCGTGCAGCTGCCGTTGAGCGAAGCGCTGGCCCCGGTCTACGCCTCGCTGCTGCAGACGGGCGCGCTGCTCGGGCTCGGGCTCTTGCTGGCATCGGTCATGGGCACGCTGCTGGCGCGGCGCATGGTGGTGCCGATTCGCCGCCTGCAGCAGGGTGCCGAACGGCTCGGCGCCGGCGAGCTCGGCCAGCGCATCGATATCCGCACGGGCGACGAGATCGAGACGCTCGCCGACCGTTTCAATCAGATGGCAGGCAAGATCCAGGAATCCTACGAAACACTGGAAGCCAAGGTCGACGAGCGCACGCGTGATCTGAACGAGGCCTTGCAGCAACAGACGGCGACCGCGGAGGTTCTGAAAGTCATCAGCCGCTCGACTTTCGACCTGCAGACAGTGCTCGATGCGCTCGTCGCCTCAGCCGCGCGACTGTGCGAGGCGGACAAGGGCGTGATCTTCCTGCGCGAGGAGGATCGTTATCGCATGCTGTCCAATTACGGGTTCTCGGCGGAATTCGAAGCCTTCGCGCGGGCCAATCCGTTCCCGGCCGATACCGGCAGCACGACCAGCCGGGCGGCCGTGTCCGGAGGCATCGTTCAGGTCGTCGACGTCCTCGCCGACGACACGCGCAGCGAGCTCGCGCGCGAATACCAGAGGCTCGGAGGCTTCCGCACGAATCTGGGCGTGCCGCTCCTGCGGGAGGGAGTGCCGATCGGCGTCTTCACGCTCACGCGACAGGAGGTGAAGGCCTTCACGCCGCGCCAGATCGAGCTCGTGCAGACCTTCGCCGACCAGGCGGTGATCGCCATCGAGAATGTGCGGCTCTTCGAAGAAGTGCAGGCGCGGACGCGCGATCTCGGCGAGGCGCTACAGCAGCAGACCGCGACCGCCGATGTGCTGAAGGTGATCAGCCGCTCGGCCTTCGATCTGAAATCCGTGCTCACGACCCTGACCGAGTCTGCGAGAACCTTGTGCGGCGCGGCTACTGGCGTCGTCTTCCTTCGCGACGGCGATGTCATGCGGGTTCAAGCGGAATCGGGCTGTCCGCCGGCCTTCATCGATTTCCTGCGCGCCAACCCGATCCGGCCGGGCCGCGAGACCTTCACGGGCCGCGTCTTCATGAGCGGCGAGGTTTCACACCTCCCCGACGTGCTCGCCGACCCCGAGTATAGTTTCGGCGCCGCGCCGCAAATCGGAGAATTTCGTTCAGCGCTCGGGGTGCCGTTGATGCGTGACGGACGGGTCGAAGGCGTATTCTCGCTCGCAAGGCCGGAGCCCGGCGCCTTCACCCCGCGCCAGATCGAGCTTGTGCAGACCTTCGCCGACCAGGCCGTGATCGCCATCGAGAATGTGCGCCTGTTCGAGAAAGTCGAGGCAAGGACGAAGGAGCTGGCGCAGTCGCTCGAGGAGCTGCGTGCCATGCAGGACCGCCTCATCCAGTCGGAGAAGCTCGCCTCGCTCGGCCAGCTGACCGCGGGCATCGCCCATGAGATCAAGAATCCGCTCAACTTCGTCAACAATTTCGCGGCGCTGTCGGGCGAGTTGATCGAAGAGCTGCGAGAGCTGCTCGAGGGGGAGAAGCTCGGCGACAAGATCCGAGGCGAGATCGACGAATTGACGCAGATGCTGAAGGGCAATCTCGAGAAGGTGGTGCAGCACGGCAAGCGCGCCGATTCGATCGTCAAGAATATGCTCTTGCATTCGCGCGAGGGCTCGGGCGAACATCGCCCGGTCGACCTCAACGCCATCGTCGAGGAGAGCCTGAACCTCGCCTATCACGGCGCGCGCGCCGAGAAGCCGGGCTTCAACATCACCCTCGTCAAGAACCTCGATCCGGCGGTCGGCGAGGTCGATCTCTATCCGCAGGAGTTCACGCGCGTGCTCTTGAACCTGATCTCGAACGGTTTCTACGCCGCGACCAAGCGCAAGGCGCAAGGCGACGGTGCTGCCTTCGAGCCGACCTTGACGGCCTCGACCAGGAACCTCGGCGACAAGGTCGAGATCAAGGTCCGCGATAACGGCACCGGCATACCCGCGGAGGTCAAGGCCAAGATGTTCAACCCCTTCTTCACCACCAAGCCCGCCGGAGAAGGGACCGGCCTCGGACTTTCGCTCAGCTTCGACATCATCGTGAAACAACATGGCGGGACGATCGATGTCGACACCAAGCCTGGCGAGTTCACCGAGTTCACCATCCTCCTGCCCAGAGGGTCCCAGGCGAATGCCAATTCAGGAAGGAAGCAATGAACATCTGGATTCTCGTCGTCGATGACGAGCACGACGTGGAGATGCTGTTTCGCCAGCAGTTCCGACGCGAGTTGAGGCAGGGCCGCTTCGTCATGGAGTTTGCGCTCTCGGCGGGCGACGCGCTCGAACGCCTCGTTCACCCGCCGCAGGACATGGATCTCATCCTTATCTTGTCGGACATCAATATGCCGGGGATGACGGGGCTCGAGCTGCTGCCGAGGATCAAGGCGCTGCGGCCGGGTTTGCCCGTGATCATGATCACCGCCTATGGGGATGCCGAGACGAAGCGCCGCGCGCTGGAAAGCGGCGCCGAGGGTCTCCTCACCAAGCCCATCGATTTCGCCGTGCTGAAGGCCGAGATCGATACGAGGGTTGCCGAACGGGGGCTCGACGCGTGACCGTGAAGGTCCTGGTATGAGCGTCAAGATTCTGGTCGTCGATGACGAGCCCGATCTCGAGGCATTGATCTTGCAGAAATTCCGCCGTCAGATCCGCGCCGGCGGCATCGATTTCGTCTTCGCCCATGACGGGATCGATGCCCTGTCGCTCATCGCCGAGCATCACGACATCGACATGGTGCTGAGCGATATCAACATGCCGCGCATGGACGGGCTCGCCTTGCTGCAGGAGTTGCAGAAGAGCGACGACAAGCTCTCGACCGTGATCGTCTCGGCCTATGGCGACATGACCAATATCCGCACCGCGATGAATCGCGGCGCCTTCGACTTCGTGACGAAGCCGATCGATTTCGCCGATCTCGACACCACCATCGGCAAGACCATCCGCCACATCGAAGCCTTGCGCGAGGCGCGGCGGCGGCAATCGGCGGCGGAGCAGGCCCACGCCTCCTTGTCGCGCTATTTCTCGCCCAACCTGGCGGAGCGCTTGGCCAATGCCGGCGATGGCCTCGACCTCAGCGGCCAGCGCCGGGACGTGGCGGTCATGTTTACCGATATCGCCAACTTCACCTCATTGGTGGAGACGATCGAGCCCGATGTCCTGGCGCCGCTGCTCAACGCTTATCTCGGCGGCATGACCGACATCGTCTTCGCCCATGAAGGTACCGTCGCCAAGATCGTGGGTGACGGTCTGCTCGTCCTGTTCGGCGCGCCGGGGGATCAGCCGGATCATGCCGGTCGGGCGGTCGCCTGCGCCCTCGCTCTCGATCGCTTTGCCCAGAACTTTCGCAAGCGCTGGCGCGAGAAGGGCATCGCATTGGGGCGCACGCGCATCGGCGTTCACGCCGGGCCGGCCATCGTCGGCAATTTCGGCGGCGGTCGATTCTTCGACTACACGGCCTATGGAGACACGATCAACACGGCCTCGCGGCTCGAGAGCGCCAACAAGCAGCTCGGGACGCGGCTCTGCGTCAGCGAAGCCGTCGCCGGCAGCGTGCCGGATTTTAAGGGCCGTCCGATCGGCGATCTGATGCTGCGCGGCCGCAGCGAGCCCCTGCGCGCCTTCGAGCCGCTGACGGCACGAGCCTATGCCGAGCCGGCGACCACGGCCTATGCGCAGGCCTTCGCCAAGTTGGAGGCCCGCGATCCCGCTGCCATGCCGGCCTTCGCGGCGCTGGTCGGCATGCGGCCCGACGACGCACTCGTCAGCTTTCACCTCAAGCGGCTACTCAACGGCGCCAGCGGGGCGCGCATCGAGATGGACTAACGGCGACACGACATCGGAGCGACCCTTCAGATAAGGAGGACAGTCATGAGACGGCGCGATTTCCTCGCTTTTCTCGGCGGCGCGGCCCTCGCATGGCCGCGAGCATCCAACGCGCAGAGCCAGGGCAAGGTCTATCGTGTCGGGACGCTATCGGCCGGGGCGGCCATGGTCGACAAGAGCCCGAATGGGGCGGCTCTGATCCGCGGCCTGGCGCAGCTCGGCTACAGGCAGGGGAGCAACATCGCTTTCGAGCTCCGCGGCGCAGAGGGGCATGTCGACCGCTTGCCGCGCCTCGTCGATGAATTGGTGGCGAGCAAGGTCGATGTGATTGTTACGTCGGGCTATCCCGCGACGCTTGCCGCCAAGCAGGGGACGACCCTCCCGGTGGTGACGATCTTCGCAGGCGACCCGGTCGGCACCCGTCTGGTCGACAGCCTGGCGCGGCCGGGCGGCAACCTCACCGGCATCTCCGATGTCTCAGGAGAGCTCACTCCCAAGCGCATGGAGCTCCTCAAGGAGATGGCGCCGGGGCTGCGGCGCGTGGCGATGCTGTGGAATTCCGACGATCTCGGCATGACGCTCCGCTACCGTGCGTCGGAGGCCGGCGCCAAGGCCATGGGCATCAGCGTCCAGGCGCTCGGCGTGCGCGAGCCCGACGATTTCAACCTTGCGTTCGCGGCTCTCGATCGCGAGATGCCGGACGCGATCCTCATGGTCACGGACTCGCTCACTATTCTCAACCGCCAGCGGGTCTTCGAATTCGCCGCTACGCACCGCCTGCCGGCCATCTACGAGTTCGATTTCCTCGTTCGCGACGGCGGCTTGATGTCCTACGGTCCCGAGCTCGACGAGAGCTTCGGCCGCGTGGCGGCCCTCGTCGATCGCATTCTCAAGGGAACGAAGCCCGCGGAACTGCCGTTCGAGCAGCCGACGCGCTTCAAGTTT
>JBIOEJ010000089.1:0-24423 GCA_044445965.1 Hyphomicrobiales bacterium | reverse complement strand
GCTTGGGTCATCGCCCGCCTCGGGGCTTGGGACGGCTATTACGGAAAACCAGGTCCCATGGTCATGCGCCGTGGCTTGGAGGACTTCCAACTCATCAAATATGGCCATCAACTCGGCCCAAAAGATGTGTGAATCGAACAGGCTCTTGGCGGGAGAAGGTGCCCCTGGCGTCAACGAGGGGCGGATGAGGGGCGAAAAGGATGCGCTTCGCGCATCCGTCTTGATGTTCGACGCTCGACGCGAAGCGTCGAGCTTTGGTCGAGCGGACCCCTCCCACATCCGCCTCGACTTCTTCTCGGCACCTTCTCCCGCGGAGCGGGAGAAGGGACGCGCGCAAGCGTAGCCCCAGCCGCAGGCGCAGGATGTCTGCAAGCCATAGGAGGCCTACAGACCGTCTTGTCGGTGACCGGCGGAGGCAACGCTCACGGGACTGGCCCTGTTCGCCACGACGACGAGGCGGGTGACCTCGCCGCTCCTGAAGGCCTCCAGGAATCGCTTGTAATCCTTGAAGGATACGCAGCCGTTCGAGTCGCCGCGCGGGCCGAGCATATAGGTGTGCGCCAGCATGCCGACGCGGCCGTACATGCCGCGTTCGTCGACCGGATTGAGGCGCAATGCCGCGACGCCGTGGAACAGGTCTTTCCGCAACTCCAGCGCATAGACGTTCGGCGGAGTGACCCCGCGATTCTTTTCGGCTACGGAGCGAGGATCGTCGAACCTGTTGCCCAGCCCCGAATGCGCCTCCAGCCTCTCGCCATTGGGCATATAGACGGTGTGCGCCGCGATATCATAGAGCGCGGTGCGGCTGCCTGTGCCGGGCAGCGAGCCGCCCGAGGGTCCGCTCAGCGCATCGAAGAACCTTTGGAACACGTTCCGGTTATCCTGTCGCGGCGCCTCGGTCACCGAAGCCGGCGCGCTGGCCATTTGCCGCCGGGCTTCGCGGGAAGGCGGACGCAGAAGCGCAGCGTTCGGCTGCGCGGATGCAGGGTTCGGCTGGACAGATGAAGCGACGGGGGCTTCGGCCGGGGGCGGCACGGTCGCCGCGAGCCCGGCGGGGCGCCTCGGCGGCAGCGGCACATCGCCGGTGGCCGCGGCGACGGACGGCGGCACAACGCTGGGCGTTGTCCTGACGGGCGGCAGCGGCGCGACGCTCAGGGCGGCGGTCACGGGCGGCAGGGGCGCGACGCTCGGTGTGGTGGTGGCGGGCGCCAGCTGCGCAACGCTCGGCGTGGTGGTGACGGATGACGGCGGCGCAAGGCTGGGAGTGGCGGCGAGGTGCGGCGGCGCAAGCCTGGGGACCGCGGCGGCAGGCGACAGCTTGGCTTCGATGACCGAATCGGGAGCCCGGCCGGGATCGATCGCAATCGGCGCCGCAGCGGAAGAACGAATCGCGCTGCCCGGCCTGTCCTGCGAATCGGCGAGAACGGCCGCGCCGCGCGCAACCGGCGCTTCCGCGCGCATATCGGGACTGGCCGTGAAGGCATCGAGCATCATCGATGTGGCGGCCATCGAGACGATCACCAAGGCGGCGGCCACGATCCCGAGGCCGGCGACGGCCGCGCCGAGAGCAAGCGGGCGAAAATTGCGCCGCGGCAAAACAATATCGTCGAGAGAGGCGACGTCGTCCAGATACGCGGTCGTGTAACTCATGGTCCTCTCAACTCAACAGATCGCGCGCGGGCCGGCATCTCCCGTGACGCCGTCTTTTCTGCCATTCCGGGCTGCATCAGGCAACCTTCCCCATGACTGTCGAAGCCCGTCCCGCCGACAAGCGCCCCCCTTGCGCGCCAGGACGCGCCTGCCGACGCCCATCAAATTGACTGAACTTGGTAACGATTTCCTTAGCCCCGCCGCGCCCGGTGTTGAAAAAGTGCATTCCGTTGCGGCTCCAATGGGCTCCAGGTTGCGCCTGACGCCGATCGGCGGCGGCTCGGTAAGAGGATGCGGGCATCCCGCGCCACAACGCCCGCGAACTTGGGCGATACGAAGGCGATTGGCGCACCTCCCCTTGTGGGGTAAGGAACGGACGGGTGCGAGACCTTTGCGGAAGTGGGTGTCATCCCCGGCGAGCTCAGGATCAAGTCCTGAGACTTGATCCTGAGCGAGGGAAGGGGATCCAAATCACTGAGGAGAAGGATGGATTCCGGAGGCACGCCACCAAGCTGTCGACGGAGGCTCCTTCATAGCCCGAGGTGAACAGCGTCATTGGCTTGATTCGCGCAAAGAGAAGCAGGCCGAGAGAGGCTCAGCGCCTGGGAAGGCCAAGACGACGCCTCGCTGGCGTTCAGGCCGCCTTGCCATGCCGCGAGGGGCGGATCAGCACTTCGGCCGAAATGCCGAGCCGATCATGCAGGCGCCGGATCATGCAGATCGACAGGCTGCGCTTGCGGTTGAGGACTTCCGCGACGCGCGTCCGCGTTCCGATCAGGGGCTCCAGGTCCTTGCGCGAGAGACCCTGCTGCTGCATGCGGAACCTGATGGCCTCGACGGGATCGGGAGGCTGCGGCTTTGCCTCGCCTGCCCGAGATGCATTTCGCTACCGATCGCCGTCTAGCGATCACCCTGTATTATTATCCCGAGGATCGAATGGTCGGGGACGTTGACAACATCGTAAAGCTGACACTCGACGCCATGAGCAGGCACATCTACCTGGACGATGCGCAGGTTGAGCGCGTGGTGGTGCAGAAGTTCGAACGCGATCGGGTCTTCTCGTTCAGCAATCCAACTGAGACGCTCGCGGCCTGCATGTTGGGCGCTAAGCCTGCCCTGTACATTCGCCTTTCTGACGATCCTCACGAGGAGCTTCGAGCATGAGCTCGGCAAAATTGGCAGAAACAGAGCTCCTCGAGGCGGCTGCTCGACAGCTCGCGGAGCAGGGCTACGAGGTGGTGTTTGAGCCGCCGGTGTCTCTCGTTCCGGAGGCGCTGAGGGGCCTGCGACCTGACGCGGTCGCGATAGGACGAACCCCGAAACTCGTCATCGAGGTCGCCGCGGAAGGTGCAAGAAGTGCCGAGCGCGTCGCGGCACTACAGCGCGCCCTTCGTGAGGAGAAGGATTGGAAGCTATACTTGGTCTTCGACCGGACGTTCAGACCGCCAGACCTTCCGCCGGCCTCGCTCGAGCAGGTCCGGTCGGTGCTCGGCCGAGCCGAGGCAGTGGCGATAGTGGACCCTCATGCAGCCCTCTTGATGTGCTGGGCAGGCATCGAGGCACTGAGCCGGATTCTCGAGCCGCGCTATTTCGCTCGACCTCAGTCACCCGGTCGCATTGTCGAGCGCCTAGCCTCGGAGGCCAAGATCACGCCGACGGACGCGGATTTTCTGCGAGCCATGGCGCAGCTGCGGAACTCCTTCGCGCACGGCGATCTGTCGCGAATCGTTACGAGGTCCGAAGTGCAGCGCTTCGTCGCACTACTGACTGATCTCCTGGACGAGACGAACTCCGTCACGGCCGGGTAGCTGGTCTGGCACGTGCCCAGCACCGGCGCCTTCAATCAACACCATCGCCTTAGCCGGCAGCGTTCAAGCCGTCTTCCCGTGCTGCGGGAGCGGATCAGCACCTCGGCGGAATGCCGAGGCGATCATGCAGACGCCGGATCACGCCGACCGACAGGCCGCGCTTGCGGTTGAGGACTTCCGCGACGCGCGTCCGCGTTCCGATGAGGGGCTCCAGGTCCTTGCGGAAGAGACCCTGCTGCTCCATGCGGAACCTGATGGCCTCGACGGGATCGGGCTTCATGCTGCACCTCCTTCACGTCGATCCGATCAGTGAGTGTGGCCGTTGACGTTGAAGACAATGCGCTCGGCCGTCACGATGCTGGCGGTGGCATAGAACCGCTCACCTCGGCCGTGCTTTTCCAGCTGGCCTTCTTCACCTCATCGAACCAGCATCCAACGCAGCCTTTACCGCCAGATCTACAGCCGGGCGATGACGGCCGGCCGCGCCTTGGGCCAAAGCTCGGCCGCCAGCGTTTCGACGGCAGAGGGCGACGCCCTTCGCGTCGGCGCCCTCAAATCACTTCGATCAGCGTCTCGCCGCGCTCGAGGGCCGACAGGACATGCGGCAACACCGCCTCGAACCGCGCGAGCAGCTCCCGGCGACGCGTGTTGGGAAGTCTGATCCAGATCACGACAGGACCGGTGTCGCTCAGCGCCTTGCGCTGCGCGAAGTCCTCGTCTTTCGTAATGATCACCGCCGCGGCCCGAAGGGCGAACTCCCAGATCGCCGCATCGGACGCTGTCTGCATCTGGCGATCGGCGACATGCTCGGCCTCGTGCCCTCTGTCCACCAGCCACCTTGCGAGCGCCGGAGGCAGCTGCGCATCGACGATGAAGCGTGTCACGCGACGCGCAACACCGGATGATCGCTCTGGCGGGCCGCGTATTCGAGCGCCGCGGTGATGTCGCCGGCTTCGAGCAGGGGATAATCGTCGAGAATTTCCTCACGCGTCGCTCCGGCGGCCAGCATGTCGAGCACATCCTTGACGCGGATGCGCAAGTGCCGCAGGCAAGGGCGCCCCCCGCATTGGTTCGGATCGACCGTGATGCGATGTGTTTCGCTCATCGCTGGCCTCCTGAAATCTCCTTAAGCGTCCCATCCCCATACCATATTGGGCGGGAGGAGACATCGTCAGGCGACGACCGCCCTACGCCGCAAGCCCCGGCTTCGCCCCGCCACCCCGCGCCTTCACCATCTCCGTCACCGCCGGGTAATCCGTCTTGCCCGTCCCCAGCAGCGGCAGCTTCTCCACCACCATCACCTCGGCCGGGATCATCATTTCGGACGCCCCCTTGCTCTTCGCCTGGCGGATCAGCGCATCGCGGGCGGCGTCGGCTTGCGTCGTGACCAGGATCAGGCGCTCGCCCTTGCGCTGATCGGGCAGCGCGATGACGGCCGATTGCGCCTTGGGCCAGAGCTCGGTCGCGAGCGTCTCGACGGCTGCGAGCGACACCATCTCGCCGCCCACCTTGGCGAAGCGCTTGGCCCGCCCGCGGATGGCGATGAAGCCCTTCTGATCGACGGCGACGATGTCGCCCGTATCGTGCCAGCCATCGACCGGCGGCTCGATCACGCCGGGCTTGTCGGCGCGCAGATAGCCGAGCATGACGTTCGGCCCGCGCACGAACAGCCGCCCGCCCTCCGCGACGCCCTCCACCGGCTCGAGCCGCCACTCCATCAAGGGGGAGAAGCGCCCGACGCTGCCGGCGAGGTTCGCCATCTCGGTGTTGACGGCGAGCACCGGGGCCGTCTCGGTGACGCCGTAGCCTTCGAGGATGCGCACGCCGAAGCGCTCCATGTAGAGCGCCCTGGTCGTGTCCTTCACGGCTTCGGCTCCCGCCACCACCAGCCTGAGCGCGCGGAAATCGTAAGGATGGGCGGAGCGGGCATAGCCGGCAAGGAAGGTGTCCGTGCCCCACAGCATCGTGGCGTTGCTCAGGTACACGAGCTCCGGCACGATGCGGTAATGCAACGGCGAGGGGTACATGTAGACCGGAACCCCGGCGATCAGCGGCAGGATCATCCCGCCCGTCAGGCCGAAGGAGTGGAAAACCGGCAGGATGTTGAACACCTTGTCCTCGGCGCTGACGCCGAAGCGCGAGAGCGCCTGCGCCGCGTTGAACAGGATGTTGCGATGCGAGAGGACGACGCCTTTCGGCGCCCCCTCCGAGCCCGAGGTGAACAGGATGACGGCCGGATCGTCCGGCGCGCGGGGCGCCAGCGGGCGCTTGCCGGCGAGCATGCCGCGCAGCTTGTCGCGCGTTGAGATCTCGGCGCGGATATCTTCGAGATAGACGATGCGTACCGCGCCGGAGAGGGCCTCGACGAGCTTGTCGAGCCGCCCCTTCTCGACGAAGGCGCGCGAGGTCAGGACGGTCTCGACCTTGGCGGTCCTGCAGGCCGAGATGACGTTCGCGGCGCCCGAGGAGAAGTTCAGCATGGCCGGCACGCGGCCGATGCTCTGCAAGGCGAAGAAGGTCACGACGACGCCCGCCGAATTCGGCAGCAGCACGCCCACGGCCTCGCCGGCTCTTGCGAGCGGCAGGAGCTGGCGGCCGAGGATCTGCGCCGACAAGATGAGCTTGCCGTAGCCGAGCTTCGTGCCGAGCGGGTCTTCGACGGCGGGCTGCCGCCTGGTGTCCCGCTTGCGCCGTGCCTCGTCGAGCGCCTCGAACAGCGATTGGTCCGTATGGGCGCTCATCACGAAGGCACGCGCCATGACCTCCTGGAGCGCTGCTCCCGCGGCGAGCCTGCGGACGCGGCCCCTGAGCGTCTGATCGAAGGCGAGCTTCTGCGCCGGGAGGATGCTCACGGTGATCTTCGGAAACCAGACCTTGCGCGTCTGCGTCCGGCGCAGATAGGAGAACGGCGAGCGGTCGGCGCCCTCGATCCGTATCGGCACGATGACGGCATCCGCCTTGTCGGCGATCATCGCCGCCCCGTCATAGACCTTCATCAGCCCGCCGGTGACGGTGAGGCGCCCTTCGGGGAAGATGACGATCGGCTCGCCGGCCGCGACCGTATGCACCAGGGTGCGTGCCGCGAGCGGCCGCGTCGGGTCGAGGAGATGGGCGCGGATCAGCGCCATGAAGGGCTTCGCCCACCAGGCATTGGCGATCGTGGTGTCGACCGCGAAGGCCGCGTCGATCGGCATGATCGAATGCACGATAGGCCCGTCGATCAGGCTCGTATGGTTCGGCGCGATCACCATGCGGGTGCCTTGCGGCGGCATGTTCTCGAGGCCCTTCAGCTCGACGCGGAACAGCGTCCTGAACACGAAGGCGCCGAGGTCGCGCACGCCCTCCCGGCCCCAGGCACGCATGACCAGGACGGTCGCCGCGATGTTGCCGAGGCCGAGCACCAGGAACAGGGGGCCGAGCTTCACGCCGAGCGCCTGCGCGATGCCGGCGAGCACCGTGCCGCCAACCATGTAGCCGGCCGAGACGACATTGACCGCGGCGACGACGCGGGCGCGCATCTCGGGCGCCGCCCAGAGCTGGACCTGGGCGAAGGCCGGCACGATGAACAGGCCGCCGGCGAGCGCCAGGCCGAACAGGCCGAGGAGGGAGTGCCAGCCCGACGGCAAGCGCAGGAATTGCAGCGGCGACAGGGGCAGGGCGGCAGGCGTCACCGTCGCCGCGATCAAGGCGATGTCGAGGCAGAAGACCGCCATCAACGCCGCGCCGAGCGGCACGAGCGCGAGGTTCGGATGAGCGTGGCTGGCGCGCGCCGCGAGCAGCGAGCCGAGCGCGACGCCGACCGCGAAGGCCATCAGGCACAGCGAGATCACGTCCTCGCCGCCGTTGAAGGCGCCCTTCACCAGCGCCGGCAGAAGCGAGATCGCCACCGCCCCCACGACCCAGAACCAGGAGACGATCTGCGCCCCGACCCACAGCCGCCGCTCGGCCCGCAAGGTCGAGATCAGCGAGACCGTCGAGGTCCAGGGATTGCGGTTGATCGCGAGCGTCGGCGCCGCCGAGCCGGTCGGCAGGATCAGCAGCGCCGAGGCCCAGGAGGCGGTCGAGATGGCGACCATCAGGGCGGCGACCGGATAGGTCGCCCCGGAGAAGGCGGCATGGATCTCCTTCGAGGCGAAGCCGCCTCCGACCGTCCCGAGCAGGATGGCGAGGAAGGTTCCGGCCTCCATCAAGGCGTTGCCCGCCGTGAGTTCGTTCTCGCGCAACTGGTCGGGCAGGATGCCGTATTTCACGGGCCCGAACAGGGCCGCGAGGGTGCCGAACATGAACACGGCCGCGAACATCGCCGGTACCGAGTGCAGGATGACGCCCGCCGCCGCGATCGAAGTGGCGCCGACCTCGGCGAGCTTCACCCTCTGAGCGACCTTCGCCTTGTCGAAGCGGTCGGCGAGCTGACCGCCGAGCGCCGACAGCACGAAGGAGGGCAGGATGAAGATGGCGGTGCCGAGCGTCAGCAGATAGCCGCCCTCGTCCTTCGCCATCTCGAACAGGACCAGGAAGCCGAGCGTGTTCTTGAGGAAGTTGTCGCCGAGCGCCGCGAAGAACTGGCACCAGAACATCGGCGCGAAGCGGCGGGATTTGATGAGGGAGCCGATCATGGGAATCACCTCTTAGGTGCGGACGATGCTGCGAAGCGCGCCGGACCGCAACTCATATCGGGGCTGAGGTTGGCGGATGGTCTGCGGATTCGTTTCAGATTGAGGGAGCGGTGGTCGCGGTTATCCCTCCTCCGCGCAGCGATACGGCAGGCAGGCATTTCTCGAGCGCCGGGCGCTCTTCCCTCTCCCCTCGCGGGAGAGGGTGCCGAGACCATAGCTTGCTGTAACGCAGCAAGCGTCCGCCCGCTGCTATGGTCGAGGCGGGAGAGGGGGCGCAGGCCGCCGGACGTGGTTCCCCCTCTCCCGCCCCTCGCTGATGCGAGGGGCACCCTCTCCCGCGAGGGGAGAGGGAAGAGCGCAACCGCAGCTCCACTATCCTCGACTGGTGAAGATATGTGCATGCCATAGCGCTTGCACGGGAGATGGTCTTGCGGGCCGCGTGGCTTTGACGTATGAACGTTGTTCATGAACTTCGTTTAGCGCATTCTTGAACAATGTTCAAGAGCAATTCTGGAACAGGCCCGGCGTGACTAAAAAAGCGACACCATCCCCCTCGGGCAGCCGCCGCGATAGGCTGAAGGAAAGCCTGATCGCGGCCGCCGAGCGCCTCATCGAGGAGCACGGCCTCGCCGGCGTGAAGGCGCGCCCGCTCGCCGAAGCCGCCGGCTGCGCCTTGGGTGCCATCTACACCGTCTTCCCCGATCTCGACGCGCTGATCCTGGCGGTGAGCGCCCGCACGCTGGCGCGCCTCGACGCTCATCTCGCGCCGGTCCTCGAAAGGGCGGCCAAGGCCCCTGCCGGGAGCGAAACGGCGCGCCGGGCGCTCGCCGATCTCGCGCTCGCCTACCTCGACTTCGCATCAGCCCACCGGGCGAGCTGGCGAGCCTTGTTCGAGCACCGTCTGCCGCAAGGAAGGGCCATGCCCGAATGGCTGCTCGCCGATCAGGCCCGCCTGTTCGGCAAGGTGGAGCGGCTTCTCGAGCCGCTGGTGCCGGGCCTGCCGCCCTACGATCGCGCGCTCCTGGCGCGCTCGCTGTTCTCGGCCGTGCACGGTCTCGTGCTCTTGGGGCTCGAGGAGAAACTGGCCGAGATGCCGATCGGCCTGCTGGTCGGGCAGGTGACACGCATCGTGGAGGCAATCGCAAGGGGGCTCGAGGCGACCTAGTGGTGGAGATGAGGGGCCGCGGTTGTGCCACCTCTCCCTACGGGATGCAGACATTTTCTGGGCGCCAGCGCCCACCCTCTCCCGCGAGGCAAGCGTGCGCACACATCGCTTCTCTTGATGACAAGGGAACGACGACTGCGCGCTCATCCCTCCCCCGCGAAGCGGGTCCCATAGGGAGTGCGAGCTTGGAGGACAGGGACCAATGACCGGCATCGCCGAAGCCTTGGTGGCCTTGACATCGAGCTTGATCGCGCTCGTCGGGGCGGCCGATCGGTCGCCCGGCGAGCCGGACCTGCGCGAGTTCAAGCGTCTGTTGGAGCGCCTGCCGACGCCGCCGGATGCCCGCCCGGCCGGCGCCTCGCCCACGCGGCTGCCGGTCCTTCGTTATCTCGGGGAGGCGATCCGTCCCGGCACGGCTCCCGCTTCGCCGCTCGCGGCGCCGCTGCTGGCGCTCGAGCCGTCGCTCGCCTGGACGCAGAACCCGAATTACCGGCGCGCGCCGCCGACGCGCGAGTTCCTCGGAAATTACGGCTATGCGGTGATCGCCGGCCCGGCCGGCGGCGCGCCGGCGCTTATCCACATGGCGGATTTGGCGCTCGGCCTGCTGCTGCTCGGGCCCAAGACCGAATATCCGGCGCATCATCACCCGGCCGCCGAAATCTATGTGCCGCTCGGCCTTGCGGAGTGGAAGCTCGGAGATGGGCCCTGGCGTTCGCGCCCTGCGGGGAGCGTGATTCATCACCGGCCGAACGTCATGCATGCGACGCGGACGAAGGAGGCGCCGCTCGCGGCGCTCTATCTATGGGCGGGCGACCTCGCGACCCATGCCCGGCTCGCCGATAGGGGCGGGGGCGCCAGTGAAGGATGACGGGAGCCTGCGGTCGCGCTCTTCCCTCCCGCAAGGAGAGAGGCAAGAGCGGCTGGCGCTTTGAGAATGCGGGCTACTGTGAAAGCATCACCACCGGGCAGATCAACCCGATAATCGCGACGATAAGCGTTGCTATGCCGAAAATTCCGTGCGGGGATCTCATTTGTTGCCTCGAAGCTCTGCCCCAATCGCCGCCCGCTGGTCATAGAGGGAACTCGAACGCTCAAACACCGTCGCCCGTCTGATCGAGGAGCGACGCCAAATCGCCGGCCGGATCGAGCACGCCCGATGTGGCGCGCCCCGGTCACCGGTCCTGAACATATGGATGCGAGGACCCGGATTTACGACCCCCGATGCGGATGTCCGGGCCAGCCAAAAGCTATCCAGCCGCTCACATTGCCGTGCGTGGCGAGACGGCGCGCTTCGCCATATCGGCGCGGGAGCGGCGCTTGGCGAGTTGGGACCTGACGTCTGGGTTCTCAGCCAGCGAATCGCCGCTTGACAAGCGCCCATGACCGTGAACAAATTAGCAACAAAAAAGACCGGCGGATCGCGGCGGCGAAACGCCAGATCGCGGTAGTTCGTTCGACCGATCGGGGCGCAAGCAAGGCTCGCCGGATCGGATCTGGGAAATGCGCGGCTCCCCTGGCGTGCGACCGAGATCGGCTTCCGGCTGCGCTCAATGGCGATGTTGCAGCGCGACAAAATCGGCTCCGGAGAGGTCGCTCTATCTGTAAATTACCTGTTATTAACAGGTGTTGCAGCGCAACATCGCCGATGCGATCAACGGCTTCCGGATGGCTCTCCTGCATCTGCGCTATGGCGTGCACTTGCCGGGAAGGGCTGTTTGAATAAGGCCTCTCAAATCAAACGGCGCCCGCCTCGGCTCCTCGAGGCCGATGTTGCGAAACTGGGGATGATCCTGCCCTGTCCTTGACATCCATCGCGGTACGAGGCGCAGGCTCATGAATGGCGAGCTTCACCTTCCTGCATGCGGCCGACCTGCATCTCGGCAGCCCTTTCCTCGGGCTTTCGCTCAAGGATGAGGAGCTGGCGCGCAGCTTCGCTTCGGCGAGCCGGGACGCCTTCCGGGCGTTGGTCGATGCCGCCATCGCCGAGAAGGTCGCCTTCATGGTGATCGCCGGTGACATCTATGACGGGGAATGGAAGGACGCCTCGATCGGCCTGTTCTTCAACCGCGAGCTGGCGCGCCTCGATCGCGCCGGCATCAAGGTCTTCCTGCTCAAGGGCAACCACGACGCCGAGAGCGTGGTGACCAAGAGCGTGAGGCTGCCCGAGAGCGTCCGCGAATTCCCGAGCCGTTCGGCCAAGAGCTTCCGGCTCGACGAGCTGGGCGTGGTGCTGCACGGCCGCAGCTTCGCCGACCGGATGGTCAGCGAGAACTTCGCGCTCGCCTACCCGGCCGCCATGCCCGGCTGGTTCAATATCGGCGTGCTGCATACGTCGTGCACCGGCAGGCCCCCGCACGCGCCCTATGCGCCCTGCACGGTCCAGGATCTTACGACGCGCGGCTATCAATATTGGGCGCTCGGCCATGTGCACGAGCATGAGGTCCTGAGCCGCGACCCCTATATCGTCTATCCGGGCAATATTCAGGGCCGCAGCATCCGCGAGACAGGCCCCAAGGGCGCGGTGCTCGTCGATGTGCGCGACGGCGCGGTCGCGGCGCTGCGCCGGCTCATCGTCGACAAGGCGCGTTGGGCAAGGGCCACGGTCGATCTCGCCGGCATCCTCGACGAGGATGCCGCCATGCGCCGGGTCGAGGATGCTCTCGCCGAGGTCGCGCGCGACGCCGAGACGCGGCTCGTCGTCGTCCGTGTCGAGCTGGCCGGCGCGACTTCGCTGCACCACCGCCTCGCCGCCGACCGTCAGCGGCTTCGTGACGAGGTTCAGGCGGCGGCCCATCGCCGGCACGAGAACATCTGGGTCGAGGCCGTTCTGCCGCGGACCAGCGATCCGGTAGCCCGCCGCGCCGATCCGACGGATGCCGGAGCGCTCGATCCGGCGGCGCTGATCGCGGGGCTCGAGCAGGATGCAGCTCTGCGCGCCGAAGCGAAGGCGCTGTTGGGCGTGGTCGCCGACAAGCTCCCCGCGAGCGTCGCCGATGGTGCGCCGCCGCTCGCCGACGAGCTCGACGCCCTCATGAGCGAGGCGGTGGCGCTCGTGCTCGGCCGCCTGGCGAGCCGGGAGCGCTGAGGCGTGAGGTTCATCGGCCTCGATCTCGAACGCTATGGCCTGTTCACGGATCGCAGCCTCCGATTCCGAAAGGGCGCGCGGCTGCATGTGGTGTATGGCCCGAATGAAGCCGGCAAGAGCACGGCGCTCGCGGCCATCACCGATCTCCTCTTCGGCTTCGAGCACCGCACCCATTTCGACTTCGAGCATGCCGCTCCCGATTTGCGGGTCGGCGCCGAGATCGCGAGCCGCGGCGGTGACGGGCTCGCATTCCGGCGTCGCAAAGGGCGCCGCGACACCTTGATCGACAGGTGCGACAAAGCCTTGGGCGACGATGCGCTCGCGCCGTTCCTCGGCGGCGTGACGCGCGATGTCTTCATGCGCGCCTTCGGCCTCTCCACCAAGACGTTGCGCGAAGGGGCGGAAGATATGTTGAAGGCCGACGGCGATGTCGGCGCGACGCTGTTCGCCGCGGCGTCCGGACTACGCGGGCCGAGCGAGCTGCGCCGCTCGCTAAATGCCGAGGCCGAGGCGATCTTCGCGCCGCGCGCCTCGAAGGAGCGCCGCTTCTACCAGGCGCTTGAAAGCTTCGAGGCCGCGCGCAAAGCGATGCGCGAGCGCGAGCTTCGCGTCGGTGACTGGAAGGAGCTGAACGAGGGCGTCGCGGCCCTGCAGGCGAAGCTCGGCGAGATCGATCGGCAGCGCGCCGAGCGATCGGCAGAGCATGCCCGCTTGCAACGGTTGAAGCGGGTGGCGCCCTTGGCCTCGCTCCTCGATCGAGCCGTCGCCGAGCTCGACGCTCTGGGAAGCTTCCCCGACTTGGCGCCTGCTTTCGCCGACGGCCTGCGTTCGGCGATCGAAGTCGAAGCGCGCGCCGCGGAGGCGGAGAAGAATCGGATCGCCGAACTGCAGGCGCTCGTCGAAGAACGCGATCGGCTCGTCGTCGACGAGGCTTTGGTCGGAAGATCGGCGCAGATCGCCGTCCTGTTCGCCGAAACGGGCAAATACGCCAAGGCGAAGGAGGATTTGCCTGGCGTCGATCGCAACGCGCAAGCGCTGCATCGCGCGCTCGACGCATTGGCGCGGCGGCTGGGGCTGACGGCGGCGGGCGAGGTGAAGGAACGTCTGCCGGCCGATGCGGATCTCGCGCTCCTTGGCGGCCTCGTCGAGGAGGGGCGCGGCATCGACGCCGAGCTCGCCTCCCTGCACGCGGAGCTCGAAGGTCTCGCGGACGAAAGAGCCGGGCTCGAGCGTCAGCGGTCCAAGGCGGGCGGCGTGGTGGATGATCCCGTCTTGCTGCGCGAGCGGCTCGCGGCATTCGCTCCCGCCTTGCGGCGGCTCGAGCAGCGAGCGGCGCTGGAGGGCGCGATCCGCAAGGAGGAGCGCGCGCTCGCGGAGGCCGCATCGAGGCTCAACCCGCCCGTGGCCTCGCTCGACGCGGTCGCTGAGGCGCCGCTGCCGAGCAGCGAGGCGATCGCACGCTTCCGCCGGACCCTGGAGCTTACCGATCGGGAGATCGATCGCGCCCGCGCCGAAGCCGTCGCGGCGGAAAGATCATGCCGCGAGACGGAGCTTTCCCTCGAGCGTCTCGCGGCGAAGCGCCCTTTGCCGACCGGGGAGCGCATCGCGGCCGAACGCGCCTTGCGCGACGATGAATGGGAGAAGCTCCGGCCGATCCTGTTCGGGGCGAAGACGCCGCCCGAGACGCGTTCCGCCGCCGTTGCCGCGTTCGAGCGGCACAAGGCCGAGGCCGATCGTCTGGCGGATGATGCCGTGGCCGACGCCGCCCGGGTGGCGGAGCACGCGGTGCAGGCAAATAGGCTTGCGGCGGAGCGGTCGCGGCGAGACGAGGCGCAGGCGGCGCTGACCGCGATCGAAATGCGTCGGCGCAGCGAGGAAGAAACCTGGCGCGCCTTATGGTCGCCCTGCGGCTTGAAACCCGATCCGCCGGCCGAGATGGGCGCCTGGCTCGCTGCTCTGATGGGGTTGCTGACGCGTCGCGACGCGTTGCGCGGGCAAGGCGATGAGCTGCGCAAGCTCGACGCCGAAGCCTGCTCCATCGCTCCGGGAATGCGCGCGAGCGCCGCGGCAGCCGGGATCGTGGACGTCGAGCACCTGACGGCGGCGCAGATCGCCATTCGCATGGAGGAGCGCATCGGCGCGCTCTCCGCGGATTGGGATCGGGCTCGTGGCCTCGAGGCTAAGATCGCGGCGTCCGCCGAGCATATCGCCCGTCTACATGCGAGAGACCGCAAGCTTGCCGCCCGGTCGAGCCGTTGGAAGGAGAGATGGCAGGCGGCGCTGCCGATCATCGGGCTCACCGCGGCGGCGACGCTCGATGAGGTCGGGGCCGCGCTCGCCGCTTGGACCGAGGCTCCCGTGACGCTCGAACGCCTGGCCGAAGAGGAGAGGCGGGTTGCCGGGATGCTGCGAGACAACGCGGGCTTCGAAGCCCGCGCCGCCAAGCTCATCTCGGCGGTTGCGCCGGATCTTGCCGCAATGGCGGCGGACGCCGCCATGAAGATTCTGCATGAGCGCCTCTCGGTCGCCCATGCCGTCGCGGCGCGCCGCGACGATTCCGTCAAGCGCGCAGCGCTCGCCGAGGCGCGGCACAAGAGCGCCGAGACGGCCCTCGCCGCCACGCGTTCCGGGCTGGCTTCGCTCGCCGAGGAAGCTCGCCTCGACGGCGGCGACACTCTGCCGGCGCTGCTCGCGCGCCTCGACAGGCGAGGGGCCCTCGAAGCGGAGGCGCGCGAGAAGCGCGAGGAATTGCTGCGCGCCGCCGACGGCCTCGATGAAGCAGCGATCCGCGTCGAGCTGGCGGCCTTCGAGGCCGATGCGGCCGAGCAGAGGCTGTCCGAACTGGAGCGGGACCGCGATCGCCTCGACCGAGAGAGCAACGAAAGCTTCGCGGCGCTCGACCGCGAGCTGAGGCGCAAAGCCGAGCTCGAGGCGGGCGTCGGCGCGGAGCTCGCGATCCAGCTACGGCGCAACGCCGAGGGCGAGCTGACGGCGGCGGCGCGCGAATGGGCCGTGCTCAAGCTGGGGGCGCTGTTGCTCGGGACCGCGATCGAGCGTCATCGGGAGGTCGCGCAGAACCCATTGATAGCGCGTGCCGGCGAGCTGTTCTCGGGTCTCACGGGCGGCGCTTTCGCCGGCCTCGGCTCGCATTTCGACGAGGACGACCGGCCTGTCCTGGTCGGCCGGCGAAGGAACGGCGCAAACGTCAGGATCGAGGGCCTGAGCGAAGGAACGCGCGACCAGCTCTATCTCGCCCTGCGGCTCGCCTATGTCGAGAGCTATGCGGCAAGGCTCGAGCCGCCGCCATTCATCGCCGACGACATCTTCGTGACCTTCGACGACGAGCGCACGGCCCATGGCGTCGCGGCGCTCGCGGAGATCGGGCCGAAGCTGCAATGCATCTTGTTCACCCATCATCGCAGGACCGTCGAGATCGCGATGGACCGGCTCGGCGAGGAGGTGGATATCGTCGAGATCGCGCCTTGAGGCGCCATCACTCCACGGCGTGAACGGGCGCCGCGGCGACAGGCCTTCTCTCGTCGACCGCAAAAGGAAGAGGAGCGGGAAGGCGGCGAGGCTGATGAAGGTCATCAGCCGGAAGTCGTTCGAATACGCCATGATCTCGGCTTGGGTCGTGACGAGCTGATCCAGCATGGCGCGCCCGGCATCGCTGGTCATGGACAGGATGCTCGCCACGTCCGGGCTCTGCAAGGCGGGGTTGAAGGGTGTGATGTATTCCACCAACTGGCTGTGGAAGACGGTCGTCTTGGTCGCGAGCTCCGCGAAGACGATCGAGACGCCGACCGAGCTTCCGAGATTGCGGATCAAGGTCCACAGCGCCGTGCCGTCCGTGCGAACCCCCAGCGGCAAGGTGGCGAAGGCGATGGTGTTGAGCGGCACGAAGATGAAACCGAGCCCGACCCCCTGCATGACGCTGTTCCATAAGACCGTCTCGCCCGACACGTCGGGTGTGTAGTACACCATCTCGTTGAGGGCGTAGGTCGAGGCGACGAGGCCGACGAACACGAGAAGGCGCGGCTCGATCCATCGGAGGAGTCGGCCGACCAGCATCATGGCGAAGAACGTGCCGATGCCGCGTCCGCCCAGCAGAAAGCCGGAGGTGAGCACCGGGTAGCCCATCAGGTTCTGGATATAGGGGGTCACGAGGGCGATCGTTGCCAGCAAGATGATGCCGACGATGAACATCAAGGCCACGGAGACCGAGAAATTCCTGTCCTTGAAGATGCTGAGCGGGATGAAGGAGCGCTCCGACGTCAAGGCATGCGCGAAGAAGTAGTAGAAGCCGGCGATCGACAAGAACAGCTCGGTCCAGATCTCGCTCGAGTCGAACCAGCCTTGGTCCTGCCCCCGGTCGAGCAGCATCTGCATGGCGCCGATGCCGAGGCTGAGCGACAGGAAGCCGAACCAATCGAAGCGGATGTCGCGCCGCCAGCGCGTCTCGTCCATGACGAAGATGATACCGAGCGTGGTCAGGATGCCGAAGGGCAGGTTGACGAAGAACACCCAGCGCCAGTTGAAGGAATCGGTCAGCCAGCCTCCGAGCGTCGGGCCCATGATCGGCCCCAGCATGACGCCCATGCCCCAGATCGCCATGGCCTGGCCGCGCTGGTCGGCCGGGTAGATATCGAGCATCACCGATTGCGACAACGGCACGAGCGCCGCGCCGAATACGCCTTGCATGAGCCGGAACAGCACCATCTGCTCGATATTCTGGGCTATGCCGCACAGCATCGAGGCGATGGTGAACCCGACGACGCAGACGAGGAAGAGCTTCTTGCGCCCGAAGCGCGTCGACATCCATCCGAGCGGCGCCGTCATGATCGCCGCCGCCACGATATAGGAGGTGAGAACCCAGCTCACCTGATCCTGGGTCGTCCCGAGGCTTCCCTGCATATAGGGGAGGGCCACATTGGCGATGGTGATATCGAGCGCCTGCATGATGGTCGCCATCATCACGCAAATGCTCAAGAGCATCCGTCTGCCGGCCCCCATCTCGATCGTGGCGAGCGAGGTCGGCATCAGCGCGGGTTGTCGGCGGTCGCCCCGAAAGCGCGCAGGCCCAAGGCACCGAGCAAGGAAGCGAGCGAGCGCTGCCGGCCGGTGTCGATCTCGACGATCGCGCTCATCCCCGAGCGCAGCTCGCGTGTGTCCTCGCCGGGCGAAAATTCGACCCGCAGCGGCACCCGCTGCACCACCTTCACCCAATTGCCGCTGGCGTTCTGGGGCGGCAGGATCGAGAATTGCGCTCCCGTGCCCGGGCTGATGGCGCCGACGAAGCCGTGCCAGATGCGGTCGGGATAGGCGTCGACGCTGACGGTAACCTTCTGGCCCTCCCTCACATAGGTGAGGTCGGTCTCCTTGGGGTTGGCGTCGATCCAGGGCCGATCGTCGGCGACGACCGAGAAGACCGGCGTGCCGGCCGTAAGGTAGCGGCCCATCTGGATGCTGGTGACCTGCGTGGCGATACCTTTGATCGGCGCTTTCAGTACGGTGTTGCGCAGGTCGCGCTCGGCGCTGTCGAGCGCCGCCTGCGCCTGCATGGCGGGCGGGAATTCGGTGAAAGGCAGATCAGGTCGGCCGAGCAGCTGGTTGCGGATCGCCGCTACCTGCTGCTCGAGCTGCTCGAGCTGCGTGCGCGCCGCCGCGACGGTGATGGCCGAGGTGTCGAGATCGGCCTTCGAGCCCGCATTGTTGCCGAGGAGGTCGGTCTTGCGCTTGAGATCCGCCTGGCGCAGCGCCAGCGTCTGCCGCGCGAGGTCGATCTGCCGCCCGAGGCTATCCGACATCGTGCGCAGATTGTTGTAGTCGGTCTTGGTGAGCGCCAGGCGGACCTGCGCCTGCGTCACCGCGATTTGATACGGCGCCGGGTCGATCTCGAACAGCACGTCGCCGACGGAAAGATGCTGCCCTTCCTGCACGGCGATGCTCACCACCTTGCCCGAGACGTCGGGCGTGATGAGCACGCGCTGCGAGCCGATATAGGCATTGTCGGTCGAGACGTAGCGCCCGGTCGAGAGATAATAGAGAAGCCCCAGGCCGGCGACGCCGAGCGGCACCAGCACGAGCAAGAAGAGACGCATCGCCAGCCGCTTGAAGCGCCCTCGGCTCCTCGGGCGGATGGTGGCCTTAGGCCGTTCCGCCGATTCCTTGAAGGTCACCGCCGCCACTGCGATATCCCTGTCGAATCGATCACTCGGAACCGCATTGCAGCCGCTCTTTGAGATTGTCCTTGATCAGCTTCATGTCGTCGATGAGCCGGGCGACGGTGTCGTCATCCACCCGATCGAGCGCCTTGGCCATGACGTCCTCGCCGAGCGCATGGAGCCTCTCGAGCACCGGCTCCGCCTGAGGCAGGAGAAACAGCCTGCGGATGCGGCGGTCCTCGGGGTCCTGCCGGCGCTCGACGAGCCCCTGCTCGCAGAGCTTGTCGAGGATGCGTCCGAGCGTGATCGGCTCGATATCCAGAAGCCCCGCGAGCTCGGACTGCTTGAGCCCTTGCCGCCGCTCGATTCTGGCGAGCACGGACCATTGCGCACGCGTGGCGCCCACCTCGCGCGCACGCTTGTTCGTATAGGTTTTCAGGAGCCGCGCGACATCGGATAGCAGGAAGGCGAATTCGCGTCGCGCGCTCCTCAAGGCCCCCGGGATCGCATTCATTAGCTCATTATAATAAGCGCGCTTATTATATGCAAGCCTATGGACCGCCTATGGGCCGCGCCTGATCCGCACGCAATCGGCATCATTTTCCGTAATTCGCGGAGAGATAACTCACGATCTCCTTGGCGTCGACATCGTCGATCGGGGCCCCGAATGCCTTGATCATCTTGGTCACTTCGGCGTCCCAGCCGGCCTTGTCGAGGAAGGGCGCGTTCATCTGAACATAGTCGAGGCTATGGCAGGCGCCGCAATTGCTGACGACCGCTTCGCGCCCCGGAGCCTCCTTCAGGACGATGTCCGTCTCGTCGGCGTGCGCGGCGCCGAGGCAGCAGCCAAGGCCGGCGGCCAGCAACATGGCGAAGATCGAGTGCTTCATATCGATAATCCGCGATCCGCTCAGGCGCCTATCCGGTCAACTCACATCCAGCGCGAGGCGGGCGACGATGTTGTGATGATAGCCCGCCGGATTGGCTATCGCGGTCATCGGCTGGCTCTGGCCTATGGCGTTCGTCGCCTTGGCGAGGATGTCGAGCTTGGCCCGGGAACGGCGCCCGAGCGGCGCCTGCCAGGAGTGGAAGGAATAGCGGCCGAGATCCGGGCCGAGCGCGGCGCTCGTCCAGCTCTTGCCGCCATCCGCCGAGACTTCGACGGTCGCGATGCCGTAGCCGGCGTCCCAGGCGATGCCGCTTATGGTAATCGGCTCGCCGGCCTTCACGCGCGCCCCGTCCACATGCGAGGTGATGAGCGAATTCACCATGATCTCGGTGATCGGGGTATTGGCAGCCGCCTCCTGCGAGGTGAAGCGCTGGGTCGAGGGAAAGAGCCGCGCCGGCACGCGATAGGCGGCCTTCATCCAGAAATTGTCGAGCGGTTTCAGCCGCGCCTCGATCTTGGTCAGATGCTTCATCCAATAGGTGCCGGTCCAGCCTGGTGCGATGAGGCGCGCCGGGAAGCCGTTGAAATGCGGCAAAGGCGCCCCGTTCATCTCGTAGGCAATCAAGGTATCGGGATCGACCGCTTTCCAGACAGGCAGGCTCTTGACGAAGTCGGGCGTCTTGTCGAGCGCGGGACCGTCGGCACCGTCGAAGGCGATCTCGATCGCCCCGTCCTTGAGGCCCGCCTTGGCGAGGATGTCCTTCAGCCTTGCACCCTTCCAGCGCGCGTTGCCCATGGCGCCGACACCCCATTCGACGCCCGCCACATGGGGCGCGGCGAGGCCGCGCCGGTTGCCCGAGCATTGGCACACGGCAACGAGCTCGACCGGCTCGTATTCGCGTTTGAGCTGATCGAAGCCGAGGTCGAAAGTCGTCGTCGCCCCCTCGCCGCCGATGGAGAGACGCCAGCTCGCGGCATCGACCTGCGGGATATCGGAGAGATGGTAGCGAACGAAGAAGGCGTCGTTCGGCGTGATCGTGTCCTTGAATACGCCAAGGGGCGACTCATAATTGGGTGGCCGGTAGGAGAGTTTGATCAGCGGCGCCTTGCCGGGCAGCGCCTCGAGGCGCGCCTCGGTCCCCACCCCGGCCGGCAGGCGGGGATCGAGGGGGAGGGCCGGTGTGGCGCCAGCAGCCGCGGCGCGGCGCCCGAGCATGGGCGCGATCGTGGCGGCGCCGACCGCGAGCCAAACCATATCGCGACGGTTCATGGTTGGGCCCGGCATTGGAACGTTCTCCCCGTTCGGCGCCGGCTGGTTCCGGCTTGCCTCGCACAATCTACCCATCGCCAGCTCTCGTAAAGTCCAGCGCGCTCGACGCATGGCTCGATCGAACCGGCAAAGGCTCTCGTCTAGCCGGACAGGGTCTTGGCCGCCTCTCGCGCCGCCGCCAATGTCTGCTCGATATCGTCCTTGCCGTGGGCGAAGGACAGGAACAGGTTCTCATAGGCGCCCGGATGAAACAAAACGCCCCTGTCGAGCATGGCTTCCCACCATTTGCGGAACATGTCGTGGTCCGCATGACGCGCGGCGTCGCGATAATTGCGGATCGGATGCTTCGAGAACCAGACCTGCAGGACCGGTCCCACGCCGACCACGAAGGCGGGCAGACGCAAATCCTTCAGAATCCTCGCGAGGCCTTCCGTCAAGGCGGCCGAGCGCGCGTAGAGCCCGTCATAGGCGCCGGGCACGGTCAGCTCGTCGAGCGCAGCATTGGCCGCCGCGACCGCGATGGAGTTCGCGCTATAGGTGCCCGCCATCGAGACCTTGCCTTCGGCGACCAGCGCCATGATGTCCCTGGCGCCGCCCATGGCCGCCACCGGAAAGCCGCCGCCGATGCCTTTCGCGAAAATCGACAGATCGGGCGTGATCCCGTAATGGCCTTGGGCGCCGGCGAGGCCGAGACGGAAGCCGGTGATGACCTCGTCGAAGATGAGCACGATCTCGGCTCGCGCGGTAAGCTCGCGCATGGCCTCGAGATAGCCCGGCTCCGGCAGGATGCAGCCGGTATTGCACATCACCGGCTCGGTGAGCACGGCGGCGATGTCGGCTCCCTCGCGCGCGATCGCCGCCTTCAAGGCCTCCACATCGTTCCAGGGCAGGATGATCAGGCTCCGATCGATGCCCTTGGGCAGGCCCGGGCCCTGCGGCACGGGAACCGGGTGGGCGTCGGAGCCGGCCATCTCCAGGCGCGGGTGCTTGCTCCAATACACCCCGTCGGAGAAGCCGTGATACATGCCCTCGAAGCGAATCACCTTGTTGCGGCCCGTAAAGGCTCGGGCGAGCCGCACCGCATAAAGCACGGCCTCGGTGCCAGTGTTGCATAGACGCAGCTGGTCGATGCTCGGGATCGCCGCGATGATCCGGCGAGCGAGCCTCGTCTCGCTCGCGGCCGGCAGGGCGAACATGGTGCCCTGTTTCTCGATCGCCTCGACGACCGCCTTGGTCACCTTGGGCGGGCGGTGCCCGAGCAGCATCGGGCCAAGGCCGAGCAGGTAGTCGATGTAGCGGTTGCCGTCGACATCGACGACATGGGCGCCCTCCCCGTGATCGACGAAGATCGGATGCGGATCCCAGCCGGACCAAGTGGCGCGAGCCGTCGAGTTGACCCCGCCGGGAATGGATTCGCAGGCTTCTGCGAAGAGCTCCCGGCTGCGGGCGTAGCGACGGGCGTTGGCGTAGGCGAGGGTCAATCGATCTTCCTCCGGAAAAAGCGCCGTTCGCGTCACTGAGCTCCGACGCGATCTCGGCTGGCTGGGGATGGATGCGGAGCCGTCCTCGACGCTCTCGACACGCTATCGCAGAGCGCCGCCTGCCGGCTGTTCGCTGTCTAGGCCGCGGCGATTACAGCGGATTGGCGCTGAAGGTGTTGCAAGAGGATAGCTGTCCGCTCTTCAGCCCGGTCGAGAACCAGCGCGTGCGCTGCGCCGAAGTGCCATGGGTGAAGCTGTCGGGCACGACATACCCTTGCGTTTCCTTTTGCAAGGTATCGTCGCCGACCGAGGAGGCGGCCTTCAGCGCATCGTCGATGTCGCCTTGCTCGATGATCTTGAAGCGCTGGTCGGCATTCGCCGCCCAGACGCCGGCGAAGCAATCGGCCTGCAGCTCGACGCGCACCTGGAGCCCGTTCGAATCCTTTTCCGACCCGCGCTTTTGCGCCGCCTCGACCTTGGGCAGCGTGCCGAGCACGTTCTGGATATGGTGGCCGACCTCATGCGCCACGACATAAGCGATGGCGAAGCGGCCCATCTTCAGGCCGAATTGCCGCTGCATATCGTCGAAGAAGCCGAGATCGAGGTAGACCTTTTGATCCTGAGGGCAATAAAACGGGCCGGCGGCGCGCTGGCCCGGTCCGCAAGCCGTCGGGGTCTGCTGGCTATAGAGGACGAGCTTCGGCGGCGGATAGGATTTGCCGGTCTGCTGCGGCAGCACCTCCCCCCAGACCTTTTCGGTATTGGCGAGCACGGCCGAGATGAAGCGGCCGGATTCATCGGTGGGCGGGCCCGAGGCTTGCGGGGCCGAGGGCTGCGGTTGCGTCATCTGGCTGTCGCCGCCGCCCAACAGCAGCTGCGCTCCGCCGATCAAGAGACTCGGATCGATTCCCAGTCTGTTGCCGATCAAGGTGAGGATCACGATCGCCACGATGCCGAGACCCGCTCGCCCGCCGGGGATCTGCATGCCTCCTCCGCCCGAGCCGCCGCCTGATGCGCGCCGGTCCTCCAGGTTATCGGATTGCTGACTTTCATCGAGACGCATGGGAGGGCTCCTCGCGAGGCGGACGCGACGCGGGCAACTCTAGCAGCTTCCGGCGCGGAATTGAACGTGTTCGATGCGGCTTCGGTTCAGTCGCGGCGAGCCTCGAGAAACGCCACCGGCAGTCGCGCTTGTGCGCTTGGCCCGACTTCATTTGGCCACAATACAGGCTCCCACTCGCCACATCTTCGATACGGGAAGTTTGTGATGAGCAGGACCCTTCAGTTGGTCGCAAGTCTTGTTGCGACCTCTGCGCTTTCCGCGCAGGCGGCGACGAAGACCGTCGACGTCGTCGCGGAAGTCGAAACGCCTGTCCAGTACCATCGTGTCGTGCTCGGCGAGGCCTGCAAGTTCGGCGTCGTGCCGCGTATCCTGATCACCAAGCCGCCGGTCAATGGCGCGCTGCTGATACAGACCGAGGTCGTGACGATTCCCGACTCCGACCCGGTCTGCGCCGGTAAGGCCGCGCGGGCCGCCGTCATCTACTATAAATCGGTGGTCGGCTATCGTGGGCCGGACAGCTTTTCCTATGAGCAGATACCCGATTCCGGAAAAGTCTTCGACGTCGATATCAATATCAAATAGGCGATCATCACGCCTCGAGAGCCTTCTTGATCGCCTGCAGATCGCGCCAGGCCAGCCGCTTTTGTCCAGGCTGGCGCAACAAATAGGCGGGATGCAAGGTCGGCATGGTCGGGATGGCCCGCCCGGCGATCGTGCAGGTCGACCAGCGACCGCGAGTTCTCAATATGCCGTCCTTCACGCCGAGCAAGGTCTGTGTCGACGGCCCGCCGAGGGTAACCAGGATGCGGGGCGCCGCAAGCTCGATCTGGCGTTGGATGAAGGGCAGGCAGGTCGCGGTCTCTTGCGGCGTCGGCGTCCGGTTGCCGGGCGGGCGCCAGGGCACGATGTTGGCGATATAGACGTGGCGGCGGTCGAGCCCGATCGCAGCGAGCATCTTGTCCAGCAATCGTCCAGCCTTGCCGACGAAGGGCTTGCCTTGCCGGTCCTCGTCGGCGCCCGGCGCCTCGCCGATCAACATGAGGCCGCCTTCGGGATTGCCGTCGGCGAAGACGAGACGCGTGGCGGTCGCCTTCAAGGCGCAGCCGTCGAAGGCGTCGAGCACGGCGCGCAACGCATCGAGCGTGGGCGCAGAGGCCGCGAGGGTGCGCGCGCTCTCGGCGGCCTCGAGCGGCGCGATCGGGGCGGCGCGGGGCTTCACGGCGGGCGGGCGG
>JBIOEJ010000088.1:0-24514 GCA_044445965.1 Hyphomicrobiales bacterium | reverse complement strand
TTCTCGCACCGTCTCCGGAAACGCTCGACGCTGGATATGCAGCTAAAGGAAGGTCGGGCGTGAACCAGTCGTCCGCGCTCGCAGAAGTCGGAACATCGCTCTGGGGTGCGAAGAAATCCCATCCTCGTTCGAGGAGACTGCCGAGGCTCTGGGCATTGCCTGTGGGTGCTACCGGCGCCGAATTCGGTGGCCAACGAGGGTCGGGCCAGATCCGGTCATCGATGGGTGTCGCGGGTGCGGCCGCGGGTGGTTGATCGAAGAAGTCCCACCCTCGTGCGAGCAGATCAGCGAGGCCCTGAGCGCGACCGCCGGATGTCGTCGATGCCGAATTCGGATCGGCAAGAAGTTGGGACGCGAGCCCTTTGATTGCGGTGGCTGGGGGCGCGGCATCGGGCTGGGAGCCAAAGAAATCCCATCCCCGCGCGAGAAGATCGCTCAGGGTCACGACGTCACCTCGTCTTGCTGTCGATGTCGATGATTTCCGCGCGCCGAAGCGCGCGGCGCCTCACGGCGATGCGGCGGGGATTGCCTTGCTTGTGCGTGCGGTGTGGGCGGCGCCGTTCGGGCCGCGTGGCGCTGACCGTGCTCGGCTTGCGTTTTGTCCTCAGCGCAACGGAGCAGGCCCCGGTCAGGCCGGATCGGATTCTCGTCTAGTGACTTGACGCCTCGCCGTTTTCACGCATCGCCGGTGCATTCACGGGACATGCTCGAGGGCATCGCGCGTCGTCGCGCGGCCGGCCCGATCCATGCGGCAAGCGGGCTGAGCAGAGCGTGGACTTTGCTCAGCTGCAAATCGCCGATGGCCAAGGATTTCGAGGAAGATGCGGAAATATAGAAGGCCGGGCTCCGGTCCGATTCAATCAGACAGGACAAGCCTCCCGTCGCCGTCGCGCCAGTGAGAGCCGACAGCTTTCCTCGTCGGAAAAGCAAAGCGCCCGGCAGCTTGTTCAACTCCGGGCGCGGATTGGACAACTATCCAACGAAACCCCATTTTTTCAGAACCCCCCAAAAGGGTCAAGCAGATTCTCCTGAGAAGCTTCGCCAGGGACGGACGAGGGCGTGCGTTCGAAGGTGAGAGGGCGCACTCCGCTATGCGTGCACAGCGTCGCTCATTTTCCCTTGTGGGGGCGTTGTTGCTGTGCTAGGTTCCCTCTACGTTCGTAATGCCGCCGGTGAGAAGCCTCGCCGCGTCGATTGTGGCTGCCTGAACGTGCGCCGATGCGGCTTTTGCCGGAGTTTCTCTGTATTGACAGCGAAGCGATTTTGAAAAGTGAATCTCAACTCAACGGCGCCGGTCGGCGCTTAGGACGTGCATGCCCGAAAGCGCAGATGCGGCTCTCGCTGCGGATTCGCTGTATTTTACAGCGAAGCGGGGAAAGCGGGTTTTGAATAGCGCCTCTTAAATCAAACGCCGTCGGCCGGCGTCGCCAGGACTTGCGAGGCACTTCGGATTGGTAACGATGGACGCGCGCTTCATCGGCGGCCGCGTTGAATATCGTGTCCGAGCGGAAGCCGCGGCTCGGGCCGCTCGGCTGATGCTGCGGCGCAACCAAACCGGGCCATGTTTCCCCGGCTAACCTGTAATTTACCTGTTGTTTACAGGTACCGCGCCGCAACATGACCCGCCGCATCCCTCGCCGGTGTGCTTGCGCCGCGCCGCTACACCATATCCTCCAGCCGGCAATTGACGAGCAGCTCCGCGATCGCGGCGGTGTTCGGCAAGGCGATCAGGGTCGCGACGAGCTCGGCGAGATCGGAAGGGTCGCTCATCAATTCCGTGGCGATGCGGTCGCTGCCGGCCGTCATGTCGGTGCGCACGAAGGAGGGGCACAGCGCCGTGGCGCGCACGCCCTTGTCCCAGCCGAGGCGCCGCACCGAATGGGTCAGCGCCACGACCGCGAATTTCGACATGTTGTAGGCGACATGATCGTTCCTGACGCGCTTGCCCGAAAGCGAGGCGATGTTGACGATCCGTCCGGCGCCTGACGCCTCGAGATGCGGCAAGGCGTGGCGGATCATGTTCAGCGGGGCCTTGCAGTTCACCGCGAAGAGCGTGTCGAGCTCCTTCTCGCCGATGTCGCGGATCGTGCTCTTCGAGCCGATCCCGGCATTGTTGACGAGGCCGTCGATGCGCCCGAAGCGCTCGACAACGGACTCCACCCAGGCCGCATGGGTGTTCCAGTCCGTCGCCTCGAAATGGGCCGTGTGCACGCGAAGCTCGTTCCAATGCTCGATGGCGGCCAACAGCGCATGCGGGTCGCGCACGCCGAGGCTGACCGTATAGCCCCTCATGTAGAGGGTCTCCGCGATGGCGAAGCCGATGCCGCGATTGGCGCCCGAGACCAGGATAACGCGGCCATGGGGATCGATCATTCCTCTCACCCGTGCAGGCTGAGCGCCGCGGGAGTTCGCTCGCCGCTCGCGAAACGCGCGAGTGCGAACGCGGAAAGGTCATGGCGCGGGGGCCGGCCGAGCGCGAGATCGGCGAGGACCTCGCCGCTCACCGGGCCGAGGCAAAAGCCGTGACCCGAGAAGCCGGCGCCCACGACGAGACCCGTCACCTGCTGGGGCGCGTCGAGCACCGGCAGGGCGTCAGGCGTAAGATCGATGAGGCCGCCCCAGACGCGATGCAGCGGCGCTTCCTTCAGCACCGGCAGCACCTGGCCGACGAGCTCGGTCAGCCGGCCGATCTCCGCGGCGCTCGGCCCCAGCGCTTGCTCGCTCCAGCCGGCGGCATCGCCCGTCCAGGCACGCGAGCCGGTCGTGACGCGCAGCCGCCCGCCGGCTTCCTGCCGGCCGGCGCAATCCGCATTGGCAACCCCGAAGACCTGATCGAGGACGTGCGGCAAAGGCTCGGTCTGCAGCACATGCACCACCGTGACTCTCAGCGGCAGATCGAGACCGAGGGGTGCGAGAAGCGCCGGCGTATTCACCCCCGCGGCGACGATCACGACGCCTGCCGGCATGAAGCCCTCGCTCGTCTCGACACCCGCGACGCGCTCGCGCTCCACCCTGACGGCTTTCGCCGCGACCCCTTCGCGGATCGCCGCGCCCTTGCGCCTGGCCGCCTCGGCGAAGGCCCGCGTCGCCTTGATCGGGTCGGCATGGCCGTCGCTTTGGCAGAAAGAAGCGGCGAGCACATGCTCGGAGATCGCCGGAGCGACATCGCGCACCGCCGCGTTGGTCGCAAGGAAGCTGAGGTCGAGACCTTGCGCGCCTTGCCGTTCGACGAGGGCGCGGATGATGCCGATCTCGGCCTCGTTGCGCGCCAGCCTGAGATTGCCGCCGCGGCGATAGTCCACCTCGTGGCCGAGACGCTCATTCAGCGTCGGCCAGACCGCGACCGCGGCCCTGGCCAGCGGCAGCTCGGCGGCATCGCGACCGGACTGGCGCACGCCGCCGAGCGTCCACCCCGACGCCATGGCGGCGATCCCGCGCCGCTCGATCAAGGTCACCGAGTGGCCCTGTTCGGCGAGCGAGAAAGCGGCGGCTGCTCCGGTGATGCCTCCGCCGATGACGACAATGTCGGGGAGGTTTCGGTCAAGGATCGCCATGGGCAAGGGTATTTCATCCGAATTCGCGCGATTGGCCGATACGCGCTAGCGGCCGTATCGGCAAGACCGGATCGGTGCTTGCTGCCGATATGCGAGCCGCGCTGCCATACGGGCTGCGCTTTGACCCAAACTCGCATAAGAGTGGCGTTTCGTCTCTCCCCAGCCTGGGCTCGTTCGCAAGAGCGCACCACCCTGCCGCCCCAAATCGAGGAAGCCTCATGCCGCCTGCGCCTGCCTCCACTCCCGACCCGCGAACCTTGGATTGCGTGGCACGGCTGATCGGCTTCGACACGGTGAGCCGCAACTCCAACCTCCCCCTGATTGATTGGGCGAGGGCGCATCTCGAGGCGCAAGGCGCCAAGATCCGGATGGATTTCAGCAAGGATCGTCGGAAGGCCAATATGCTGGCGAGCTTCGGCGAGGGGCCGGGCGGGTTGGTGCTGTCGGGGCATACCGACGTGGTTCCGGTCGACGGGCAGAGCTGGACGAGCGACCCCTTCACTGCGAGCGTGCGCGACGGCAAGCTGTATGGCCGCGGCGCCTGCGACATGAAAGGGTTCGTCGGCGTCATGCTCGGCCACGCGCCGGATTACGCCAAGGCGGCCGAGCCGATCCACCTCGCGTTCACCTATGACGAAGAGGTCGGCTGCCTCGGCATCCCGAAATTGCTCGCCGCGATGGAAGGCTGGGGGATCAAGCCGGCGGGTTGCCTCGTCGGCGAACCGACCTCGATGCACCCGGTCCGCGCCCATAAGGGCGGCCGCATCTATCGCTGCAAGGTCGTCGGAACGGCAGCGCATTCATCGCTCGCTCCGAGCGCCGTCAACGCCGTCGAATATGCGGCGCGTATCGTCACCTTGATCCAATCGATCGCCGATCGCGAGCGGTTGCAGGGGCTGCGCGTGGAGGGTTTCGACGTGCCCCACACCACCATCTCCACCAACCTCTTCACGGGCGGCACGGGCGCCAACATCGTGCCGGCGGCGGCCGAGTTCGTGTTCGATTTCCGTTATGTCCCCGGTGTCGATCCGGAGGCGCTGATCGGGGAGATCACGAGCCTTGCCGCGTCTGAGCTCGTGCCGCGCATGCAGGCGATCGACCCGCAAAGCGGCATCCGCTTCGAGCTGATCAACGCCGTTCCGGCGCTCGACGCCAAGGACACGGATGCGATCTTCCAGCGCGTTTGCGGGCTCGCGCCCGGCGAAGCCGTGGAGAAGGTCTCCTACGGCACCGAAGCCTCGTTCTTCCAGGATCGCGGCATACCGGCCATGGTCTGTGGCCCCGGCAGCATAGCGCAGGCGCACAAGGCCGACGAGTTCGTCACGCTCGAGCAGCTCGCGCGTTGCGACCGCTTCATCGATGGGCTGATCGGCGTGAACGCCGGCTAGCCCCCTTGCCGGTCCGTTGGAGACCGAGCCCCGGCTCCGATTCTTCATTTTCACCCGGCTCTTGCGACGGAAAAACGTCTTTTTCGAAGAGCGAATGTTCGGGAACCGCCTCGGGAGGGAGCTTCGCGATCGTCCCATGGCGGCTGCCAGGGGTCGGCCGTTGCGCTTCCATCCATTCGTCGATCGTTCGCGGCGCTCCCAACAAGAAGCCCTGGGCCGACTGGCAGCCGAGCGCGGCGAGCGTGTCGAATTGCGCTTTTGTCTCGATGCCCTCGGCGATCACGGCGATATCGAGATCGCGGCCGAGATTGATGACCGCTCGGACGACGGCGCCATTGGCCCGGTCCTTGTCGAAGGTCGCGATGAAGGACCGATCGATTTTGATCTTGTCGAACTGAAATTTCTGCAGATAGTGAAGCGACGAATGCCCGGTGCCGAAATCGTCGAGCGCGATCTTCACCCCGAGCTGTCTCAGCTGGAACAGCGCGTCCTTGGTGAACTTGTCGTCGCGCAATAGCACCGACTCGGTGATCTCGACGACCAGCCGGCTCGCTGGCAGCCCGGCCGCGGCGACGGCGCTCATGATGGTCCTGACGATGCCCCGGCTGCGGAACTGAAACGGGGACAGATTGACGGCCACGAAAGGCGCCCCCGGGAGGCGCGCGATCTGACCGCAGGCTTCGCGCAGAACCCACTCGCCGATCGACTCGATGATGCCGATCTCCTCGGCGATCGGGATGAATACCGAGGGCGCGACCCGTCCGTGCAGCGGATGTCGCCAACGAACCAAGGCTTCGAAGCCCTCGGTCGCCCCGGTTGCGAATGCGATGATCGGCTGATACTCGACGGCCAATTCCCCCTTGGCCAGCGCGCAGCGCAGATCGACTTCGATCTTGCGCCGTTCCTGTAGCCCGGCCTCGATGCTGTGATCGAAACGCCTGTAGATCCTGCGGCCGCCCGCCTTCGCCTCATAGAGTGCGATGTCGGCGTTCTTGATCAAGGCTTGCACGTCGTTGCCGTCGACCGGCGCCAAGGCGATGCCGATGCTGGCGCCGACATTGGCGTGATGCGGGCCGAGCCTGTAGGGAGCGCCCAGCGAACGCACGATCCTCGCGGCGAGCTCGTCGACCTCCTTGTCGTCCCGCACGCCGAACTGGATCACCGCGAACTCGTCGCCTCCGAGACGCGCCACGACATCCTTGGCGCGGACGCATCGCTTGAGCCGGCGTCCGGCGAGGCGCAGAAGGCGGTCGCCGGCCGCATGGCCCAACGTGTCGTTGACCTCCTTGAACCGATCGAGATCGAGATAGTGGACTGCGAACGAGCCAGCGGCCCCGATCTCCTTGAGCGCTTGCTCGATGCGCTCGGTCAGATAGGCGCGGTTGGGAAGTCCGGTAAGGGTGTCGTGATGCGCCATATAGGCAATCTTCGCCTCGGACCGCATGCGATCCGAGGCATCGAGCACTGTCCCTTCGAAGACATCGGGCTCGCCATTGCCGCGCCGCACGCACCAGGCCGTCTCCGACACCCAGATCCTCTCGCGCGTCTTGTGGCGGTAGACCTCCGAAACGAAATCCGTCACCCGGCCCTTGGTCCGCATCTCGTGCAGGAACGCGTCGCGGCGCTTGGGGTCGACATACCATTGGCGCGCGATATCGTTCACGCAGCCCAGCATCTCCGCCTCGCTGTCATAGCCGTTGAGCTGTACCAAAGCGGGGTTCGCCCGTAATTGGCGACCATCCAGGCTCGAGCGATAGATGCCGACGACGGCGTTTTCGAAGAGACCGCGATATTCGGCCTCCGCCTGCTTCAGGGCTTCCTCCTTCTTCGCCCGATCGGTGACGTCCGAGAAGGTTCGAACCGCGCCGCCGTCGTCCAGCAGCACGGTTCTGATCTCCAAGACGGTGCCGTTCGCGCGCCGGCGCTCATAAACCGGAGGAGACTTGAAGATGCCGCCTGCCCGGATCCAATTGACGATGTCCTCGCTCGCGCCGCCAAACTCGCCAGTCGACCATTGATATTCGACGATTTGTTGAAAATGAAGAGGGTTCGACAATATCCTTCTGGGCAGCTCCAACAATTCAACGAATTTTCGATTGTACAAACGCACCCAATGCTCGGCATCGATCATCAGGATGCCTTGCTGGACGTTATTGAGCGTGACATCGAGGATCGACCTGACTGAAGCGAGCTCGCCCTCGAGGCTTGCGATCCGCGTGCTTTCCCCGTGCTGCTCGGCTGCATCTTCCGACGCGGAGGAAGACTCCGGCAGATCGATGCGCGTGTCCCTCGGCTCGCCCTTCTGACAATCGGTCGCGACGCCCACGCCCAACACTTTCGCGGTGCTCGGACCGACAAGATTCGGCGCTCGCAAGATGTGACGCTCGGCACTCCTGGCCATGTCCGGCAGCCTTCGCCTGAAATACGAAATATCGCCTATGCTCTTTTCGGCGATGCCATTGTGCGCCAGCGCTCCTTAACCCGTTATAATTATGGCCAAAGCTCGTTGCGGGTAGGTTAATAATTCCTCAGGAAAATCGACATATCCCGGAATAGTCGAGCGCTCAGTATTCTTTCCTCACGCCCGAGGCTCCGACCTCGTCGTCGACCCTCGATCTTGGCCCTGCGGCCTCTGCCGCGAGGAAGCGCTTCGCGAGCGGCAGGCGGTCGACGATCCCGAGACCGAGGCCGCGCAGCGCCCGCAAAGCCGGCCGGTCATTCGAGAATAGCTTCACGAGGCCATCCGTGGTGGCTCCCATCGCAATCGTGTCGAATCGCCTGGCGCGTTGATAGGACGACAGCCCATGGGGAGCGCCGGGATCGAGGCCGAGGCGAAGCGCGCCCGAAACCGCCTCGGCAAGCGCCGAGACATCGCGAAGGCCGAGATTGAGTCCCTGCCCCGCGACAGGGTGAACAACATGCGCCGCATCGCCGACGAGCGCGAGGCGCCGCGCAACGAAGGATCGAGCGATGCCGAAGCTCAATGGGAAGGCCGCGAGCGGAGCCTCCAGACGCAGATGCCCGAGCTCATGGCCGAAGCGTCGTGACAGCTCTTCGACGATGTCGGCATCGCCGAGCGAGAGCAACCGCTTCGCTTGCGTCTTGTCTTCCGTCCAGACGATCGAGGAGCGCCGGCCCTTGAGCGGCAGGATGGCGAAGGGGCCGCCGGGTAGAAAATGCTCATAAGCGCGGCCATGATGCTCACGCTCATGGAGAACCGTCGTCGTGAGGCCGAGTTGCGCGTAGTTCCAGCCGATCCATCCTATGCCCGCGAGCTCACGGCATATCGAACGTGCACCGTCCGCCGCCACGAGCAGCGGTGTCTCGATCGCAAGCCCACCCCCGAGGGTCAGTCGGGTGGCGTCGTTGTCGGGGCGGATGTCGGTGATCGGCTGCGGGATGCGTTCGATGTTCGCCGCGTCCGCCTGTAGCGCGAGGGCCTGCTGGAGGGCCTGCGCCTCGACCATGTGTGCCAGCGCCTCGCCCCGCTCCGCTTCGTCGGCGAAGGAAAGCAAGGTGGGCCGCACCCCGTCCTCGACCCGGCTGTCGGTGATGACGATCTCGCCGATCCGCTGCGCGCATTTTTCCAGCGCCTGCCAGACGCCGAGCGCATCGAGCAGCTGTCGAGCCGAGGCCGAAATGGCGAACGCCCTTCCATCAGGGGCGGAACCCGGCAACGGCGGATTGGCCGCCATGATGATACGCGCCTGCGGGCCGCTGGCGCCGCGCAATGCCAACGCCGCCGCCAGCGCGACAATTCCATCTCCCGCCACGACCACGCAAGCACGCTGGACGGCGTCGGGCTCACGGGCTCGGGCGCTGGTTCCTTTGGGCTGCATGGTCGCCTGAGAGGTTTTCTCCTCACGGACCAGGCTCTTGACGCGAGCCGGTCGGATGGTCCTATTCCGCGGAACGGTTTGCGCCCGGCCCCTGGGCTTGGCAAGCCGCGGGTCAGGCCTTTTCGTGAAACTGCGACAGGATCTCCGCCACAGATGAGCAATGCGGTTCGCGACCTCATGGCCATCCTTGATCTCGAGCCCCTCGAGATCAATCTGTTTCGAGGCCGCAGCCCGCAAGTGGGTTGGCAGCGCGTTTTCGGCGGACAAGTGATCGGCCAGGCGCTGGTCGCCGCCTGCCGCACGGTCGAGGGACGCAAGCCCCATTCGCTGCACGCTTATTTCCTGCTGCCGGGTGATCCCGCCGTGCCCATCATCTACGAGGTCGAGCGCCTGCGGGACGGCAGGAGCTTCTCGACGCGCCGGGTCAGCGCCATCCAGCACGGCCATCCGATCTTCGCGATGTCGGTATCCTTCCATCTGGAAGAGGAGGGGCTGTCGCACAGCATCGGCATGCCCGACGTGCCGGATCCGGAAGATCTTCCGAGCGAATCGGAGATCAAGAACCGTATCATGCCGGCGATGCCCGATCCGGTGCGCGGCTATTTCGAGCGCGAACGCCCGATCGAGCTGCATCCCGTCGAGTATGAACGCTATCTTTCGCACGAGCCCCGTCCGCCGGTGTTCAATCTGTGGATGCGCACCACGGCGCCGCTTCCCGCCGATCCCGTCCTGCACCAATGCGTGCTTGCCTATGCGTCGGACCTCACCCTCCTCGATACCTCGCTCGTCGCTCACGGCCGCACTCTGTTCGAACGAGCCTTCCAGGGAGCCAGCCTCGATCATGCGATGTGGTTCCACGCGCCGTTCCGGGCCGATGAATGGCTGCTCTATAGCCAGGACTCGCCGTTTTCGGGCGGGGCGCGCGGCTTCTCGCGCGGCTCGATCTTCTCGCGCGACGGCCGTCTCGTCGCGTCGGTCGCGCAGGAAGGCCTGATTCGCTTGCGGCGCGAGCACCTTGCGGGTGCCGCCAAGGCTGTCCCCGCGTGACGCCGTGAGCGCGTCCGTCGCCACCCGCCTCGGGACGGTGCGCGCCGCGGTCGAGCGCGCCGCTGCCGCAAACGGCAGGGAAGCGGCGAGCATCGTGCTGATCGCTGTGTCGAAGACCATTGCGGCACCCGCAATCGAGGAGGCGCTTGCCGCCGGCCAGCGCGTCTTCGGCGAGAACCGCGTGCAGGAGGCGAAGGCGAAATGGCCCGAGCTGAAGGCCCGCTTCCCCGATATCGAGCTGCATCTCATCGGTCCCTTGCAGACCAACAAGGCGCGCGATGCGGTCGCTTTGTTCGATGCGATCCACGCGCTCGACCGCGAAAGCCTCGCGGCGGTCCTCGCCAAGGAGATCGCCCGCTCGGGCCGCGCGCCGAAGCTGTTCGTCGAGGTCAATACCGGCGCGGAAGCCTCGAAGGCCGGCATCGCGCCGGCCGATGCCGACGCCTTCATCGATCTTTGCCGCGAGCGCCACGGCCTGGTCATCTCCGGGCTGATGTGCATCCCCCCGCAAGGCGAGCCGGCCGCGCCGCATTTCAAGTTGCTCGCCAAGCTCGCCGAGCGCAACGGGCTTGCCTTCCTGTCGATGGGCATGAGCGCCGATTACGAGGAGGCGATCGCCCATGGCGCGACGCATATCAGGGTCGGCACGGCGATCTTCGGGGCAAGGCCCGGTCATTAGTCGCCGCGCCCTACCTTTTTGCCGCGTCGCGGCCGAAGTTCCTATGGATCGCCGAACGCTAGTCGGTTAGAGTTCCTTTCAGATGCGCCTTTGAGGCCCAGTGAAATGGGCGATTGTCGCAATGGCAGATTTCGCTACGGATTTCTTCGTCTGCCACGCGTCAACCGACGGCGCGGCCACCGCGCGTCGGATCGTCGATGACCTCGAGACGCGCGACGTGCGGTGCTGGATCGCGCCGCGCAATATCCCCCTTGGCAAGACTTGGCCAAGCGCCATCGTCAGCGGCATCGAGGGCTCGCGCGCGATGCTGTTGGTCGTGTCGGAGGCTGCCAATGCGTCCGAGGAGATCGAAAAGGAAGTGACGCTGGCGGCGCATCTTCGCAAGGTCATCTTCCCGGTACGCATCGCCGACGTCCCGCTCTCCGGAACGCTGCTCTATCAGGTCCAAACTCGTCAATGGCGCGACCTCTTCGTTGACCGCGAGGCCGTCCTCGATGAGATCGCGGCGCAGATCAGGTCCATGCGAGGCGCCGAACCTTCGCCGCCCATGGCGGCCAGCTTTTCCGGATCGCGCGCAAAGCGCCCAGCAAATCGCGAGGCCTTTCGTCTCGGCAGACGGAGTGCCTTGGGCGCAATCCTCGGCGCCTCCACGCTCGCCTTGGGCTACGCAGAGCGTGACGTCCTCGGAATACATGTCGAGAGGGTACGCGATCTCCTCTTGCCGGGCCACCCCGGCCAAAGGCCCTCTGAATCGGCCGGCGAGCCGGGCTCCGCAACGCCTCCCTTGGGCAGGCGAGTGGCGCTTGTCATCGGCGAGTCGGAATACAAGAACGTTCCGCGCCTCGCCAATCCAAGTCACGATGCGCAACTGGTCGCAACGGCGTTTCGCGACATAGGATTTGAAGTTCTCGTAAGCATCGACCTTACGCATCAGCAGATGATTGACGGCCTTCGCAGGTTCAGGGATTTTGCCTCAGGTGCCGATTGGGCTGCTATCTACTTCTCTGGCCACGGCGTAGCCATTGCTGGCACCAACTACCTTATGCCCATCGATGCGCGCATCGATGGTGTGAGCGACGTGCAACGGCAATCAGTCAGCCTAGACGACCTCTTGTCGTCGCAGACGGGTGTCAGACAGGTTCGCGTGGCGATCCTCGATGCTTGCCGAGACAACCCTTTCCAGGCGCTCGGCAAAGGGACTTCCACCCGCGGGATCCAAGTCACAAAGGAAGCCTCAGCTCCCCAGGAGCAGCCTGCGTCTCGGACACGTGGTCTCGCCCGCGTCGAACCACCACCGTCGACAATCATTGTATATTCGGCGGGCGACGGCGCAGTAGCGCTCGATGGCCAAGGAGAGACGAGTCCTTTCGCCGACGCTCTCGCGAAACGTCTGCGCCAGCCGGGCCTTGAGATCGGGAAGACGTTTCGGCTCGTCCGTGACGATGTCTTGCGCGCGAGCGCCGGAGCGCAAACGCCCGCCATCTACAGCTCGCTAAGCGGCGATGACTTTTATTTCGTACCGCCCTCGACAACGGCTCGCTGAAGAAGGGATCAAGGCGCTACCCCCAATCAGTGGGCGGCGTCGCGATCTCCGGGGCGAGAGGGTAGGTGCACTCATCGCCCGCCCGATCCGATTGCCGTTACGGCGGGCTCACCGTGTCTTGCGCTTCCGTCAAGACCTCGCCCAGCGGGCTGCCGCGCCGGTAGAAGGAGAGGTCGGGGCCTCGCCGGGCATCGGGGTGCTGGCGCGGGCACTCGATGATATCTCCGATCACCGTCTGGACCGGGACGATGCCGGCCCAGATGGGCAGGGCATAATCGGCTTCGTCGTCTCCCGGAGGGCCCGAGCGGGTCTTCGCGGACGCCTCCTCGATCCGCATCGAGATGATGGTCGTCGCCTTCATTTCCTGAGCGCTCGGCTGCTTGATGGCTTCCCAGCGTCCGGGAAAGAAGCGGTTCACGAATAGCCGCATGGCCGCGGCCTTGGCCTCTTGCGCATCGACCAGCCCCGCCGAACCGAACGCCATGACCGACCGGTAGTTGATCGAGTGATGGAAGGCCGAGCGCGACAGGACGATGCCGTCGAAATGGGTGACGGTCAGGCAGGCCGGCGTCGCTTTGGCGAGCGTGCGCAACATCCGGCTCGCCGACGAGCCGTGCCAAAAGAGGCGGTCGCCATCGCGCCAGAAGGCGGTCGGCGTGCAATAGGGTTGCCCGTCGATGCAATAGGCGACGTGGCAGAGCAACGCGGCATCGAGGATGCGGTAGATGTCAGGCCGCTCATAGCTTCCCCGATTGGGATAGCGCCGGACCTTGTTGCGCACAGTCTTGGGCCAGGCCTTGATCGTGTCGCCGAATTCGCCGTCCATCTTGCCCTCGCTCCGCTCGACCTTTGGTAACGCTCTCGATTTCGGACTGTTTGATTTGGAAAGGCCAATTCAAACATCGAGCCAGCGCCGAGGTGCGTCCGCAGTCTCGCCGCCGGCATTGCCCGAGCCAACGGCGATGACTTGCCAAGATTGAGGACCAATGAAAAGATCCACTCTGCTCACTTTGGATGGACCACTCATATGTCAAGGCCGCCCGCCTACGCGATATGGAGCCATTTCGCCCCTTCGCGAGACGACTCGCTCTCGATGCAGGAGCAGCTTGTCCGCTTCTTCCGCCAGGAAGTGGCCAAGGGCGCCCTCCGTTCAGGCACCCGCGTTCCCGCGAGCCGCGCCTTGGCGCAAGAGTTGGGGCTCGCTCGCGGCACCGTTTCCGGCGCCTATGATCGCCTGGCCGCTGAGGGCTTTCTTGTGGCCCGGCATGGCTTCGGGACGATGATCGCGGGTGAGTCTCCGCAGCAAAAGCTCGGCACCGGCTCGGCCTCGCGGGCAGCGCGTGAATTCGCCGGCTCTCGCCGCGCCCGCGAGCTCATGACGGCGCGCTCGGCGGCCATGCGGGCGACCTGGCCGTTGACCCCCGGCGTGCCGGCCCTCGACGCCTTTCCCTTCGCCCTTTGGGCGCGGCTTAGCGCCCGCTTCCATCGCCGGCAGAGCGCCGCCGATCTCGCCTATGGCGATCCGCTCGGCTATCGGCCGTTGCGGGAGGCGATCGCCGGCTATGCCGGGGCGGCTCGCGGCATCACTTGCTCGGCGGATAATGTGCTCGTCACCACTGGAACCCAGTCCTCGACCTATATCGCGGCGCTCGCGGTCGCCGAAGCCGGAGAGCGCGCTTGGGTCGAAGATCCGGGCTATGACGGTACGCGGCTCGCCTTGCGCCTCGCCGATCTCCGCGTCGTTCCGGTTCGAGTGGATGAGGAAGGCCTCGATATCGCGCATGGGCGCAGCGTCTGTCCCGATGCGCGCCTCGCCGTGGTGTCTCCATCCCATCAATTCCCTACAGGGGTGGTCATGTCCCTGACCCGCCGGCTCGCACTCATCGATTGGGCCGATGGCGCCGGCGCCTATTTCATCGAGGACGATTACGACAGCGAGTTCCGCTATGACGGCGAGCCCATCGCATCCTTGAAGGCGCTCGATGGTGACCGTGGAAGGGTCCTCTATGTCGGCACGCTCAGCAAGGTACTGGCGCCTGGCTTGCGGCTGGGCTTCCTGATCGCGCCGGATCACCTGATCGATGCGGCGTGCGCAGTCCGCTTCGCCCTCGATCGCCAGGTATCGTTGCCGCTGCAGGCGATTGCTTCGGAGTTCATCGGCAACGGGCATCTAGGCCAACATATTCGCAAGCTGCGTGCGGTCTATGCCGAGCGCAGGGCCGCCTTGCTCGAGGCGCTGAATACTCTGGCCAAAGGGCTGTTGCGGGTCTCGGGTGCCGCGACGGGTGTCCATATGCTCGGCGAATTGCCGCCGGATATCGACGATGTTGCTGTCGTCGAAGAGGCGCGCGCAGGGCGGATCGGCGTCGAGCCGCTGACCGCCTACAGGATGGGCCGTGGCACGCCGCCTCACCCGGCCCTGCTCCTCGGCTTTGCGAACACGCCGCCCGAGGCGATGCGGGATGCGGTCGCCGTCGTCGTCCGTGCCATTGCGGATGGGCCTCGCACCGACTGACGATGATGTCCGAAAACCGCGAGACAAGGCGGCGAAGGGGGCGGATAATGCGCGCATGGATATGGATGCGCAGGCCTGCTACCGCGCCATGTCGACACGCGATGCTCGTTTCGACGGCCGCCTCTTCATCGGCGTCAAGACGACCGGAATCTACTGCCGGCCGATCTGCCCGGCGCGCACGCCCAAGCGCGAGAATGTGCTCTTCTACGCCACCGCGGCTGCCGCACAGGCGGCCGGGTTTCGCCCTTGTCTGCGCTGCCGTCCGGAAACATCGCCGGAGCTCGCCTTCTGGCGCGGCACCTCGAACACGGTGTCGCGCGCTCTCGCCCTGATCGAGGCCGGAGCGCTCGACGACGCCGATGTGGAGCGCCTCGCCGAGCGTTTGGGGGTCGGCGGGCGCCAGCTCCGGCGGTTGTTCCGGCAGCATCTCGGCGCCTCTCCGCTCGCCGTCGCCCAGACGCGCCGCGTGCTGCTTGCCAAGCAGCTGATCCACGAGACGCATTTGCCGATGGCCGAACTGGCGCATGCCGCGGGCTTCGGCAGCATACGCCGCTTCAACGAGACCTTTCAGCGCCTGTTCGGCCGGCCGCCAGCCAGTCTACGCCGGGCAAGCGCGCAGGAAGCCGGCCGCGCTGCGACGGATCGGCTGACCGTCAGCCTCACCTACCGCCCCCCTTATGATTTCGATGCTATGCTGGAGTTCCTGGCGGCTCGCGCCATTCCGGGAGTCGAGGAGGTTGCGGGCACGCGTTATGCCCGCAGCATCGCCATCGGCAAGGATCACGGGGTGCTCACGGTCGAGCCTGGCGAACGCCATCGGCTGTCGGTGAGCATTCGCTTTCCGCGCTTGAGCGCCTTGGCGATCATCATCGCCCGTATCCGCCGCGTCTTCGACCTCGCGGCCGATCCGGCCGTGATCGGCGAGCATCTGAGCCAAGACCAGTTTCTCGCCCCGCTAGTCGCGGCGCGCCCCGGCCTTCGGGTGCCCGGCGGCTGGGACGGCTTCGAGCTCGCGGCGCGCGCCATCCTCGGCCAACAGATCACGGTGCCGGCCGCCACCGGCCTCGCCGGCAAGCTGGTCCGCGCCCATGGCATTCCGTTGCCGGAAAGCCTAGCCTCGCCGTTCCAAGGCCTGACACATGTCTTTCCCCCGCCCGAGCGCTTGGCCGGCGCCGATCTTGCTTCGCTCGGCGTGCCCAAGGCGCGCGCCCTCGCCCTGTCGTCGCTGGCAACGGCCGTCGCGGCCGATCCTCAGATCTTCGGCCCTGCTCGCGGCTTGGAGGAGGCGGTCGCCAAGCTCAGATCGCTTGCGGGCGTCGGCGAATGGACCGCGCAATACATCGCCATGCGGGAGCTGCGCGAGCCCGACGCATTTCCGGCCGCCGATATCGGGCTGATGCGGGCGCTCGCCGTCGGCGGCCGAAGGCCGACGCCCGCCGAGCTCCTCGCCCGAGCCGAAGGCTGGCGGCCCTGGCGCGCCTACGCGGCGCTGCATCTTTGGGCTCATGATGCCCGCTCCACCATCTCCAGTGAAAAGCTCCATGACCGCAAAGCCGCTTGACCGACTGTATATCGACCGCCTCGACACGCCGATCGGTCGGGCGCTACTCGTCACCGACGATGACGGGGCATTGCGCGTCCTGGATTGGGAGGATCATGAGGATCGCATGCGGGTTCTGCTCCGCCGCCAATGTGGGGACCTCGCCCTGGACCCGGGACGTGCGCCGAGAGCGGTGCGCCAGCCGCTCGAACGCTATTTCGCCGGCGAGCTGAGCGCGCTTGCCGAGATCACCTGGCGCACCCAAGGCACGCCGTTCCAGCGCACAGTGTGGAAAGCGCTCACCGGCATCCCGGTCGGCGAGACGCTGAGTTATGGCGCGCTTGCAGTCCGCATCGGCAAGGCCAGCGCGGTGCGCGCGGTCGGCCTCGCGAATGGCGCGAACCCGATTAGCGTCGTCGTGCCCTGCCATCGCGTGATCGGGGCCGACGGGTCGCTGACGGGCTATGGTGGCGGCCTCGAGCGCAAGCGCTGGCTGCTGGCGCATGAAGGTGCGATCAGTGGAGCAGAGCTGCCGTTATAGTGCGGCGCCCCTTCACCTCTGCCGTAAGGCCCGGACCGTGAGCCGGGCGAAGGGGAGAGGTGAGGACGGGCGTGTGCTTCGCCGATTTCGGACACCAGCCGCGCCCAGCCATCGCCTCAAACCCGCCTTCAAGCTCCGATAACGATATTTGAGCCTCGCGTTATCTTCGGCGGAGGCCGGGGGCGGTCGAGCAGTTGGAGGATCGATCATCACCCCCGAAGGTCCGAAGAGGCGGAGCTCCATGCCCTCTCGCCTCTTGCGCTCGCCATTCCTCTGGGTTCCGGCCGCCGCGCTCGCTGCGGCACTGATCGTCTGGGGCTTGCGATTCGTAGTCCAGCCGACCGTGCTGCGCATCGCAGTCGGCCCCGACGGTAGCGCCGATGTCAAGCTGATCTCCGACCTTGCCGTCCAACTGGCGCGCGACAGGACACGCAGCCTGAAGCTGAAACTGGTCAAGACGACGGGTCCCCAGGCGAGCGCCGCCGAGCTCGATGGCGGGCTCGCCGACCTCGCCGTGGTGCGCAGCGACGTGTCGATGTCCACGACCGGGCTCACCGTCGCCATTCTGCATCGCAACGCCGTCACCTTCGTCGCCCCGCATTCCTCTTCGGTGCGCAAGATTGCCGATCTCGACAGGAAACGGGTCGGCATCCTGCGCGCGACGCCCGAGAATACGCATCTCTTCGAGCAGCTCCTGACGGAGTATGGCATCAGCCCCCAATCGGTGGCGCAGGTTCCGCTGGAAGCCGAAGCCGTCGCCGCCGCGATCCGCGACAAGCGCGTCGACGCCGTGATGGTGGTCTCGCCGCCTTCGGGCACGCTGATGAACGCGGTCGTGGCGGCGGTCGCGACTGGTGCTAAGGGCGAGCCGGTCTTCCTCGACGTGAAGGAAGCCGAGGCCATCGCGCAGCGCAAGCCCATCTACGAGTCGCATGAGATCGTGAACGGGCTGTTCGGCGGCAACCCGCCACGTCCGAAGGATAGCTTTGACACGATCGCGATCACCTATCGGCTGGTCGCCAGCCGTGATCTCGAGGATTATATCGTCTCGGATTTCACACGACGCTTGTTCACCTTGCGGATGGCGTTGAGCCTCGATTCCTCGCTCGCCGACCATATCGAGAAGCCCGACACCGAGAATGAAACGGCGCTGCCGATCCACCCGGGCGCGGCCGCTTATTTCGACGGCAATGAGAAATCGTTCCTCGATCGCTATGATGACTGGTTCTATCTCGGCGCCATGGGGCTCAGCGGTCTGGTGTCCGGCCTCGCCGCGCTCATCGCTTCGGCGCGGTCCTGGATCCGGCGCAGCTCGCTTGCCGCGATCGACGAATTGATCCTTATTCAGCACAGCGCCCGCGAGGCCAAGGACGTGGCCGCTCTCGACGCGGCGGAAGCGGCGGTCGCGGCCCGGTCGACAGAGGCCATTCGTCATGCGCGGGACGGCAGGCTCAATGAGTCAGGGCTCGCGGCGCTGAGCCTCGCATTGGATGAATGCCGTCAGGCGATCGCCGCCCGCCGCGTCCGGCTCGCCGCGCTCGCCGCAAAACCGCCCCCCGATGTCGCGGCCGGAGCATTTCTCGGCGAAGCGGCAAATGTCTCTTCGCTGAAGACGCGGCAAATCAGGCCGTTCACCGTATCCTGAACTTGCCTCGGCGGCACGAAACGCGGCCTTGCCGTTCCGTCCCCTCGCTCGTAGCATGAGCGCGAGCGCCGTCGGCGCCGCCAATGGCCGGAAATGTCGAGGCATTTCGCCGCTGGTCGAGTGAAAACGGGATCTGTTTCATGCGCGTCATCATCGCCGGCGGCGGCATTGGCGGCCTCGCCGCAGGGCTCATGCTGCATGCGAGAGGCGTCCCTTGCGACGTGTTCGAGCAGGGGAGCGAGATTCGCGAGCTCGGTGTCGGTATCAATACGCTGCCGCATGCGATCAAGGAGCTCGCTGAGATCGGCCTATTGGAGCGCCTCGATCATGTCGGCATCCGCACGCAAGAGCTGACCTATGCGAACCGCTTCGGCCAGGAGATCTGGCGCGAGCCGCGCGGCACCCATGCCGGCTTCCCTTATCCGCAATTCTCGATTCATCGCGGGCGCCTGCAGAAGGTGCTGCATCAGGCGCTGCGGGCACGCATCGGCGATAGCCATATCCACACGGGTTGCCGGCTCGGGAGCTGGCGCCAGGACGAGGCTGGCGTCGCGGCCTGGTTCTTCGACCGCGACGGCTCGCATGTCCACACCGCCGAGGGAGACGTGCTGGTCGGGGCGGACGGCATCCACTCGGCCGTGCGCGCGGCGCTCGCTCCCCATGAAGGAGCGCCTGCCTGGAACGGCATCATGCTGTGGCGCGGCGCGCTCGATTGGCCGCAATTCCTGGACGGGCGCTCGATGATCGTCGCGGGTGGCATGAGCGCCAAGCTCGTGCTGTATCCGATCGGGCATGGCGCGCGCGCCGACACCAGGCTCACCAACTGGGCGGTCGCCGCCAAGATCGGCGAGGGCGGCGTGCCGCCGCGCAAGGAGGATTGGTCGCGGCCGGGCCGTCTCGAGGAGCTGCTGCCGCATGTGCGGAAATTCGCCATTCCCGGCGTCGACGTGGCGCATCTTGTCGAGGCGACGGGCGAGTTCTACGAATACCCGATGTGCGATCGCGATCCCTTGCCGCGCTGGTCGCAGGGGCGGGTGACATTGCTCGGCGATGCCGCCCATCCGATGTACCCGGTCGGCTCGAACGGGGCGAGCCAGGCGGTTCTCGATGCGCGCTGCCTCGCCGATTGCCTCGAGCGCGGCGATCATCCGGCGCAGGCCCTTCTCGCCTATGAGCAGGAGCGCGCGCCGATGACGGCGGAGCTGGTGCGGCTCAACCGCAAGGGTGGACCCGAGGGCGTGATCGATGCGGTCGAGGCGCTGGCGCCGGACGGCTTCCAGCGCATCGAGGACGTGCTCTCCTTCGAGCGGCGCAAAGCGATCGTGCGCGGCTATGCCTCGACGGCCGGCTTCGCCCAGGAGCAGGTTGCTCGGTCGGCAAGCCAAGCCAAGCCGCCCGAACCGGCCAACAGCAATCGGGCGGCGTAGCGCCGCTCGGCATGGCCGAGTTCTGCGGCGACGGCGAGCTCGGTTATTTCCGCAGCCGCACGCAATTCGCTCCCGGCGAGGGGTTGGCGCTCGACGAAGCCTATCGCCTCGCGCATCTGCCGCTCGTGGCGCCGGAGCATCCGCGCGTCATCGCGCGCCGCCAGGGCACGAGCTATGAGATGGGTCGGCACGAGCCCAGCTTCTCGCTCGTCCTGCCGATCCCCTCCACGGCTTTGTGTCAGTCCGCCGCTTATCAGGAGCTCGAAGGCGAGCTCAAGACTTCTCCCTTGGCCCACAAGACCGCCTGGAGCATCCTGGAGCGGCGGCGAGCGAAGCTGCACGCCACGATTTGCGGCGTGCTGGCGACAGGAGAGAAGCCGCCTGCCCTCGATGCGCAACAGCGCCGCGAGTTGGCTCACCTCGGGCCTGTGCAGATCGAATTGCGCGGCCTGTTCTCCGGCAACGTCAATCTCGGCCGGCTCTATCTGCGGGCTTACCCAGAGCGCCGAGACGGCATCAATATGTTTGCGCGCATCCAAAAAGTAATGGGACGGCGCGAGACGGATCTCTACCTCGTGGGGATCTATAACCTCATCGACGATCTCGATGCCGTCGAAGCGTCCGCGCTTTCGAGCCTGATCAAGCGCTGGTGGGATCGGCCGATCCTGCGATTTCAGGCGCAATCGCTCTGGTTCCTGAGCGCAATGGACGACCTCGTCCTGGATTCGGCGATCGTCGAGACGATCCCGCTGATCTAGAGCCTGTTGTGCTCCCACACGAAATCGGTCAAGAAGAGCCTTGCGAGACATAGCTGATGAGGCCCTGATGGCCGAGACCCGCAAGCAGCGGTTCCTGCTCTATCTGATCAAGCCGTCCCATTATGATGACGACGGCTACGTCATCCAATGGTTCCGCTCGTCGATCCCTTCGAATTCGCTGGCTTCGCTCTACGGCCTCGCCGCCGATTGCCGCGACCGCGCCGTTCTCGGCGAGGATGTCGAGCTCGAGATCGAGGCGGTCGACGAAACCAACACCCGCATCAGGCCCGACCGCATTGCGCGGCTGATCCGCGACAATGGCGGCCACGGCCTGGTCGGCCTCGTCGGCGTGCAGTCCAACCAGTTCCCGCGCGCCATGGACATCGCGCGGCGGCTGCGCGCCGAAGGCATCCAAGTCTGCATCGGTGGCTTCCATGTCTCAGGCTGCATGTCGATGCTGGCGGAGATGCCTGAGGACATGAAGGAGGCCCAAAGGCTCGGCATCTCCTTCTTCGCCGGCGAGGCGGAAGGGCGGCTCGACCAGGTTCTCACGGACGCGGCCGCCGGCAGGATGGCGCCCATCTACAATTTCATGGACGATTTGCCGGGCCTCGAGGCCGCGATGATGCCGATCCTGCCGGCGGAGAAAATCGCGCGCACGCGGGGCTGGGAGACGAGCTTCGATGCCGGCCGCGGCTGCCCTTTCCAATGCTCCTTCTGCACCATCATCAATGTGCAGGGCCGCAAATCGCGCTACCGAACGCCGGACGATGTGGAAGCGATCGTGCGCGCCAATGTGGCGCAAGGCATCAGGAGCTTCTTCATCACCGACGACAATCTCGCCCGCAACCGCAATTGGGAGCCGATCTTCGACCGCCTGATCGAAATGCGCGAGAAGGAGGGCGTGCGTTGCCACTTCATCATCCAGGTCGACACGCTCTGCCACAAGATCCCGAACTTCATCGACAAGTGTCGGCGGGTCGGCGTGAAGCGCGTCTTCATCGGGCTCGAGAACATCAACCCGGACAGCCTGGTCGGCGCCAAGAAGAAGCAGAACCGCATCTCAGAATATCGCGAAATGCTACTCGCCTGGAAAGCGGCGGGAGCCATCACCTGCGCCGGCTATATTCTCGGCTTCCCGAAGGATACGGTCGAGAGCATCGTCCGCGACATCAAGATCATCCAGCACGAATTGCCGCTCGACATATTGGAGTTCTTCTTCCTTACCCCGTTGCCGGGCTCGGAGGATCACAAGAAGCTGCATCTTGCCGGCGTCCCGATGGACCCGGACATGAACAAGTATGATCTCGAGCACGCCACCACGGCCCATTCGCTGATGTCGAAGGTGGAGTGGGAGCGGGCCTACCGGCTCGCCTGGGAGACCTATTACACGCCCGAGCATGTCGAGACAGTGATGCGCCGCGCCACCGCTTGCGGCATGAAGACCATCAAGGTGATGTTCTTCCTCGCCTGGTTCCAGGGCTCGCTGGCGATCGAGGGCCTGCACCCGCTCCAGGGCGGCTATGTGAGGCTGAAATACCGCAAGGATCGCCGCTCCGGCTTGCCCGTGGAGCCGCTCGTCCTGTGGCACCTGAAATATTGGGGCGAGACGGTCGTGAAGACCGCGAAGATGCTGGCGCTGCTGTGGCGGCTCGACCGCGCCCGCCGCCGCATCCTGAAGGACCCGAAGCGCTCGGAATATATGGACCTCGCGCTGACGCCGGTCCAAGAGGGCGAGATGGACACGCTCGAAATCTTCAACGTCACGCAAGGCGGGCGCGCCGCTGTCGCCAAGGTACGCCAGCAGGCCGAGCTTCTGCACCCGACGGGCGCCGCGGTCGCAAGAGCCAGCGCGGCGCCGGTTCGCGACGCCGTCGGCGCTGCCTCATGATCGCGGCCGCCGCGAAGGCGAGGATGGCGGATGGAACGCCAGTGGCTTTGACCGCGCCGCGCCGCTTCAAGCTCTTCCTCATCAAGCCGTCCCATTACGACGATGACGGCTATGTCATCCAATGGATGCGTTCGGCCATCCCGTCGAATACGCTTGCCGTGCTCTATGGGCTAGCTTCCGATTGCGCGTCCCGCAAGGTGCTCGGTGAGGACGTCGGGATCGACATCACGGCGCTCGACGAAACGAACACGCGCATCCGTCCCGAACGGGTCGTGCGAACACTCGCCGAGAATGGCGGCTTCGGCATGGTCGCCTTCGTCGGCGTGCAATCAAACCAGTATCCCCATGCCATGGACCTCGCCCGCAAGCTGCGCGCCGGCGGCGTGCAAGTTGCCATCGGCGGCTTCCACGTCTCTGGCTGCCTCGCCATGCTGCCGCAGATGCCGGATGATCTGAGGGAGGCGCAGGCGCTCGGCATCTCGCTCTTCGCCGGCGAGGCCGAGGACCGTCTGGACATGGTGCTGCGCGACGCGGCCGCGGGCAGGCTGCGGCCGCTCTATGATTTCATGAAGGATCTGCCCTCGATCGACGCGGCGCCGGTGCCTTTCCTGCCGGTGGACCGGATCGGGCGCACCGGCGGGCGCGTGACGAGCTTCGATGCCGGGCGCGGCTGCCCCTTCCAATGCTCCTTCTGCACCATCATCAATGTGCAGGGGCGCAAATCGCGCTTCCGTTCGCCCGACGATGTCGAGGCGATCGTGCGCGCCAACCTCGCTCAGGGCGTGCGCTCCTTCTTCATCACCGATGACAATCTGGCGCGCAACAAGAATTGGGAGCCGATCTTCGACCGTCTGATCGAGGTGCGCGCCGATACGGGCGTGAATTTCTCGATCGTCATCCAGGTCGACACGCTCTGCCACCGCATCCCCAACTTCATCGAGAAGGCGGCGAAGGCCGGCGTCAGGCGCGTCTTCCTCGGGCTCGAGAACATCAATCCCGATAATCTGATCGCCGCCAAGAAGAAGCAGAACCGCATCGCCGAATACCGCACCATGCTGCTCGCCTGGAAGGCGGTCGGCTGCTTCACCTATGCGGGCTACATCCTCGGCTTCCCGAACGATACGGTGGAATCGATCATCCGCGACATCAAGATCATCCAGCGCGAGTTACCGCTCGATCTCTTGGAGTTCTTCTGCCTCACGCCCTTGCCGGGCTCCGAGGACCACCAGAAATTGCTGAAGGCCGGCATCCCCATGGATCCGGACATGAACAAATACGATCTCGAGCATGTCACCACCGGCCATGCCAAGATGTCGAAGGCCGAATGGGAAGGCGTCTACCGGCAGGCCTGGGAAATCTATTATACGCCAGAGCACATGGAGACCATCATGCGCCGCGCCTATGCCACCGGCATAAGCCCCGGCAAGATGATGTTCCTTCTGATCTGGTTCTATGGCTGCGTGACCATCGAGAAGATCCATCCGCTCGAAGGCGGCTATCTGCGCCGCAAGGTGCGCCGCGACCGGCGCCCAGGCTTGCCGATCGAGAACCCTTTCCTGTTCTATCCGAAATACCTCGCCGAGGTCGTCGCCAAGCATTTGAAGATCGCCGGCATCGTCTGGCGCATGGGCCGCACGCGACGTGCCATCAAGCGCGATCCGAAGGCGCGGCTCTACCGCGACCTGGCGCTGACGCCGGTCGCCGACGGCGATCTCGACACGCTCGAGATGTTCCAGGTGAACGACTCGACGCGCGCCGCTGCCGCCAAGGCAAAGCTGAGGGCCGCGGCGGCGGCTTGAGGAGGCGCCCCTCACTTCGCGCCAGCACGGTGCCGTGCACGGCGCGAAACGCGTAGTCGATGGTGTTCAACAGACTCGCCGCGGAGGTGCCGAGCGGCTCGCGTTGCGCGTCATGGCCGGTATTGGTCTGCACCGTGAGGAAGCCTGCCCGCACAGCCGCCATTGCCGAACATATAGAAGCGTCGGTTCCAGCCCGCCGGAAGATCGACCTCGAACTGCACCTCGGGCGCGATCACGCCGATTGCCGATGCTACGGTGCGTCAATCCGCCCAGGCGGGCAAGGTTCGAGGAACGGCATCCCGATCAATCCCACGTGAGGGATGAGCCAGTGGGCAGGTCCGCCATCGC
>JBIOEJ010000087.1:0-24626 GCA_044445965.1 Hyphomicrobiales bacterium | reverse complement strand
GTCTTCTGCGTTTGGGCCAGGGCTTCGCGCGGCAGGAACGCGAACACCGCAAGGCCGATCGAACAAAGCCCCGGAAGCAGCCCCCTTCCTACAGACAAGCGCCATTTCATCGCCGAACGTCCTCGAACAGCGCCGCCCCGGGGGCCGCCGACCGCGGCGGGCCGGGCCCGCGGCTGGCGGAGTCCGGGGGCGGCGAGGCCAATGTCGGCGTCGCGAAAGCCCGGGCCGACGAGGCGGCCGATGCCTTCCGCCGCGCCGAGAGGCTGCAGGTCGGCATCAGCGTCACGCAGGCGGTGATGCTGCAGATCCAACGCGATGCCCGCATCACCGCGGCGCAGCTCGAGGATGCCCGCGCCAAGCTCGACCTCCTGCGTTCGGGCTCGCGCGAAGAGGACATCACGGAGGCCGATGCCAGGCGCGATGCCGCCGCGGCCGCGCTCCAGGAGGCGAAGGCCAAGCTCGCCCAATGTTCGGTCGCCGCGCCGATCGAGGGCGTCATCGTCGCCCGCTTCGTCTCGCTCGGCCAATTCGTCAGTGCCGCGGTGCCCGTGGTGCTGCTCGCGCTCGAGGACGACAGGAACTTCGCGGTCCGCGCCGAGGTGGACGAAGCCCATCTCGGCGATCTCTGCGTCGGGCAGCGCGCTTCCGTCACATTGCCCGGACAGGCCGCCGCCCCGCTCTCCGGCGAAGTCGAGCGCATCGCGCCGCTGGTGAACGCGCCGTTCGCGGGCGCGCCGTCAGCCGGCGCCGTCCGCCCGGGCGAGGCCGTGCTGGGCCATGTGTCGGCGACGGTGAAGCTCGATCAGCCGAAGGCCGGGCTCGTTGCCGGCCAGCAGGTCGCGGTGCGCTTCGAGCCCTGCCACTCCTGAAGAGGCGCCGCTGCCGCGGGAGCATTTTCCGGCAAGCATGCCCCCGCGAAGGCGGGGGTGGTCTCCGGTTCGCCGCGGAAAATGCGGCGAAAAGAAAGAATGACGGTCTCCGGTCCGATTCGCTCGGACCGGAGACTCTGGCGGCCTCCAAGCAATCATGCCATGAGCCGATCATGCCATGAGCCGGCACATGTATTTCTAGCGCCTCGCCCTTCGATGCCCATGCGATCGACCCGTCCAGGAGTTCGCCATGCTCTCGGCCACAGCCCTCCTCTGGACCCGCATCTCGGCCGGCATCGCGTCGTTCTTCGTCGCCAACCTCGCCTACGCCGTGTGGAAGGCGCGAAGGCAGGCATCGTCGAGCCGGCATTGGCCGACCGTGCAGGGCGACATCATCGCCTCCGAGGCGAAGGTGCCCAAGACCCACACATCCGACGATGACACCGACTGCAGCGTCGCCATCCGCTATCGCTATCGCGTCGGCGCCAAGGATTACGAGGGCTCGAACATCCATGCGGGCCCCAGTCCGGACACCACCCGCCGATCCGCCGAGGAACTGGCGGCGAAATATCCGGTCGGCAGCCGGGTCGAGGTCCATTACCGGCCGGATCGCCCCGCGACGGCGGTGCTGGAGCCGAAGGACACCGGCAATTTCGTGGCCCTCGTCGTTTTCCTGGTGGTGTTCTGCTGCATCGCCGTCGTGCTCATCGCGCATTCGATCGCCGGCAAGGTCTTGCTGCTGCGGGAAGGCGGCGTGCCGCTTTTCGCCTTCCTCTTGCCTCTCGCCTGCATCGCCATCGCGGTCGGGGGCGTCTTCGCCTTCGTGCAGATGCGCAAGCGGTTGCATGAGAGCGCGCTCTGGCCGACGACTGCCGGCACCATCACCTCATCCGCCGTGACGCAGGAGGAGAGTACGAGCCGGGACGATGAGGGCCGCGAAACCACCGCCACGAAATACCGCGCCGATATCCGCTTCGCCTATAAGGTCGGCGGGCGCGAGTTCCACTCGAGCCAATGGAAATGGGGCTGGACTTCGCTCTACGCCGATAGCATGGGCGCGCAGGCGATCGTCGCGGCGCACCCGCAAGGCAGGTCCGTCCGCGTCTATTACGACCCGAAGGAGCCCGAAACCGCGGTCCTCGAACCAGGCAACAAGCAAGGGACCTTGGCGCCGCTCGTCGTTTCCCTCGTCTTCGGGGGTGGCGGCGCGCTGATCTTCTGGGCGTTCACGCTGATGCGGCAATAGAGGCCGTGCCGACCGTCACGCGCTTTCGCCGAGCCGGGAGGATCCGACCATGGCTTCCGTTTCCAGCCGCGCGATCGCCTTCGGATTGCTCGCCCTCGCCTGCGCCTCGCTTCCGGCGCGAGCTGCTTCCCCAGAGGAAACCTTGTCGGCGCTCTATCTCGCGAGATTGAGCGAAACCTTCTGCGGTTTCACCTTCGACGCCGCCGAGAAAGCGAAGCTCGACGACGCCATCGCGTTCACGGAGGGCGATTTGAAGCTGACGCCCGCGCGGAAGAAGGGCCTCGACAACCGCGCCTTGGCCTTCGCCCGACAACGCAAGGCCCAAGGCCTATGCGACCCCGAGGGCCAATTCGCCAAGCTCATCCGGCAAATGATCGTGGATTTGCCCGACCCTTGAGGCCCCCCCCCGGTCCAAGACGACAGCTCGGAAGCCGTAAGCAACGGGGAGATGTGTCCTGCATGCGCAGGGCTAGAATCAGTCGGACGATTCGCGGGATTCGCGCCTATTTTGCTCTACTCGAACCAAAAGCAGGCGTGAGAACGCACACGCCTAATCGTTTAAATATTTGAAATTAAATCAAATATCTAGATTGCAGCGCGACCGGCTTGACTCAAAACACTGACCGGTCGCGAATCCGACTCGACCATTCAGAACAGAAAGACCGCCGAGTTACGAGCTCGGCGGCCCCTACTGTCTGATCCGCACCCATTAGCCAGGCGGCGGTCCAGGTGTCAGCAATCGGATTTAGAATCCGAAACACCATCTAGGTCAAGCCTGGTGCTCGAACAAAGGACGAGAGCCATGGCTTCTCGACATGAGATAACGTGCATCAATAAGACCGATCGTTATGACCCGCACGAGCGCATCCAAAGCGTTGGGGGCAAGAATCCAGACGGCGCACGCTGGCGATTGAGCCAGCCTGATGCGATCGCTGGAATTGAATCACGGAAGTACGCGTTCTACGTGCACCGCGCCGGTCACACTCTCGACGTGATCGTCGCAAGGCACGGTGAGAACAAGTACCTGAAAACCGTGGCTGACGGCTTTCAGCCGGACAACCTGCTCGCTTTGGCGGAGTGTCCACTCTGAGGCATTGATTTTGCGCCTCGTCCGGCCCTCTCTACCTCCTAGGGAGGGGGGCCATCTTTCTTCGAGTCGCAACCTACGGTAACATTCTGTTCGAATCTATAGTACTCGGCAGCCCCAGAAAATCGATGTTCACCAGTGTACGGTTTCAAAATTTCAAGGGGTTAAGCGATTACTCCATTAGTCTCCGTCGTATGAATGTGCTGGTTGGTCCCAACAACGCTGGAAAGTCTTCCGTCTTAGATGCGTTCAGGGTACTGGCCGTAGCTATCAGACACGCTCGCAGTCGAAATCCAACTCTACTATCGCTCGAGGATGACGCGATCACGGGCTACGACTTGCCCCGTACCCAAATGCCGATTTCTCTCGTGAACGTTCACTCTGATTACCGCGATGAATTGAGTACCAATATTACGTTCAGAATCGAGAACGGCAACAAGCTACGTCTTACTTTTGTGGACAGCTCCCGATGCGTGCTGACCGTTGAGAATTCCGGACCTCCGACACGGACTACTACTCAGTTCAGAAAACATTTTCCGATCGAGATCGCGTCCTTTCCAACCCTCGGACCCTTCGAAGAGGAAGAATCCGTATTGAGCGAGGAATATGTGCAACGATGGCAGGGTTCTCGACGTGGCCATGGAATGTTTCGCAACATCTGGTACCATCAGCCAGAGAGATTCGAGGAGTTTGAACACCTGGTCTCACAAACTTGGCCGGGAATGCGTGTACTTCGACCGGAGCGTCACGGATATGCTCCTCCAAAGCTCATGATGTTTTGTGAAGAGCACAGAAAGACCAGAGAACTATACTGGTCGGGTTTCGGATTTCAAGTTTGGCTCCAGATTCTAACTCATCTAGTCAACGCGGCGCCCAACGCGGCACTCGTCGTCGATGAGCCGGAAATATATCTCCATCCTGATCTTCAGCATCGATTGTTTTATCTGCTGCGCGGACGAAACTCGCAGGTCATTTTGGCAACGCACTCCGCCGAGATTGTTAACGACGCGGAGCATGATGAAGTTGTTATGATCAATCGCTCTCGGCGTAGTGCCAAACGAGTAGGCGACATTGAGGGATTACAAGATGCTCTATTTAGCATCGGCTCTGCCCAAAATATCCATTTAACGAAACTGTCCCGCGGCCGTAAGATCCTTTTTCTAGAAGGAGACGACTATAAGCTCTTGAAGCGCTTCGCGATAAAGGCTGGCTTCTCAAATTTGGCGGACGATGTCAATTTAACGGTTGTTCCGATAGGGGGCTTCGGCCAACGTCAACGGATTGAGGATGTAGCTTGGACATTTGAGAAGGTGCTGCGCGCTAAGATATCGATTGCGGCGTTACTGGATAGAGATTTTCGCTGCGAAGAAGAAATCGCAAAGATTATTGGTAGTGTGACGCCAGCTATTTCGCATTTTCACCTGCTTGGAGCGAAGGAGATTGAGAATTATTTGTTGATACCTAGCGCAATTTCATCGGCAGTGCGCGAGCGTTTGAAGGAGCGAAATGGGCCGGAGTTGTCGCTAGAGGCTGCGTCAATCGAAGCGGTCGAAGCCACCTTGCAGAAATGTACCGCGGAAATTCGATCGGACGTCACCCTTCAGCTAATGACCCATCGGATGAGATTTTTCGGTCGAACAGGGGCAGACGCGTCGACACTGATGAAACCGGCGCTCAAGCTGCTTGAGGTGAACTGGCCTGACTTGGCCAAGCGGCTTAGAATTGTGCCCGGCAAGCAAATTTTGGCGGACTTAAATCGTGAGTTTCAGCGCGATCTTCAGGTTTCGATCACTCCGTCCCAGATTATTCGAGCGATGGCAGTTGGCGACATCGCGGCCGACTTTATGGAGGTTTTGGCCGACCTTGATCGCTTCGCATCTTCGTAAAAAAGGAACGATGAAGCGGGGACCTTCACCCTCCATTCCATTCGACACCCCAACCCACTATCTATCCCCCGTCCGCACTGAGCATCCAGGTTCCGTATGTCCGACAAGATCCCCGTCACCGTCCTCACCGGCTATCTCGGCGCCGGCAAGACCACGCTCCTGAACCGCATCCTCACCGAACAGCACGGGCGGAGATTCGCCGTCATCGTCAACGAGTTCGGCGAGATCGGCATCGACAACGAGCTGGTCGTGGGCGCGGACGAGGAAATCTTCGAGATGAACAATGGCTGCGTCTGCTGCACGGTGCGCGGCGATTTGATCCGCATCGTCGAGGGGCTGATGAAGCGCAAGGGCAAGTTCGACGCCATCATCGTCGAGACGACGGGCCTCGCCGATCCCGCTCCCGTGGCGCAGACCTTCTTCGTCGACGCCGATGTCGGGGCGGCAGCCAAGCTCGACGCCGTGGTGACGGTCGCCGATGCGCGCTGGCTGCTCGACCGCCTCAAGGATGCGCCCGAAGCCAAGAACCAGATCGCCTTCGCCGACGTGATCTTGCTGAACAAGACCGATCTCGTGACGCAAGACCAGCTCGAGGAGGTCGAGGCGCGCATCCGCGGCATCAACCCTTATGCCAAGCTGCATCGCACGCAGAACTGCGCCGTGCCGCTCGACGCCGTGCTCGGCCGCGAGGCCTTCGATCTCGAGCGCATCCTGACCATCGAGCCGGCCTTCCTCGACGAGGAGGAGGAGGAGGAGGACGGTCATCACCACCACGACCATGGGCACGGCCATGATCATGATCACCATGATGGAAGCGACCATCACGACCATCATGGCGCCCATGCCGGTGGCAATGGGGACGCGGCCGCCGTCAAGACCCACTCGCATGGGGGCTTGAAGCATTATCACGACGAGGAGATGCAAGCGGTCGCGGCCAAGGTCGAGGGCGAGGTGGACCCGGAGAAATTCATGCCTTGGATCAGCGAGTTGACGCAGACACGCGGCGTGGACATCCTGCGCTCGAAGGGCATTTTGGCCTTCAAGGGCGAGCCGAAGCGCTTCGTCTTCCAGGGCGTGCACATGATCCTCGACGGCGATCTGCAGCGCCCCTGGAAGGAAGGCGAGAAGCGCGAGAGCAAGATCGTGTTCATCGGCCGCCATCTCGACGAGGCCGCCATCCGGCAAGGTTTCCTGGCTTGCGCGGCTTGATATAAATTATTGATAATATGACGTTTTTATGGAATTGAATGTTTGAATTAGTCCTCTCAAATCAAAGGCGCGAGCCTCGGGCGCTGTCGTGACCACGACCGATTCCCTCTCGCTTACCGAGCATGTGACGAGCTTCGAGCTCGGCGCCCATGTGACCGGCGCCTGTTTCCTCGGCGAGTCCGCGGCTTTCGCTCTCGGCGACGGGCGCGTGGTGCTGCGCCGTGGCGCCGAGGAGGCGCGCGAGATCGCCGCGCATGACGGCGCGGTGCAGGTCTTCGCCCATGATTTGGAGGCGCTCTACACCGGCGGCGACGATGGCCGCCTTGTCCGCACCGATGCCTCGGGCGCGACCGAGACGCTCGCCGATGAGAAGGGCAAATGGATCGACGCCGTGGCGCTCTCGCCCGCCGGCGCTCTCGCCTGGTCGGCCGGGCGGACCGTGAAGGTGCTGGACAAATCCGGCGAGATCAAGGGCATGACCGCGCCCTCGAGCGTGCGCGGCCTCGCCTTCGCGCCGAAGGGCCACCGCCTCGCCTATGCGCATAATGGCGGGGCATCCTTATGGTTTCCGAAGGCCTCGACCCCGCCGGAGCTGTTCGCGTGGAAGGGCTCGCATCTCGACGCCACCTTATCGCCCGATGGGCGCTTCCTCGTGACCTCCATGCAGGAAAACGCCTTGCATGGCTGGCGGCTCGCCGACAAGCGACATATGCGCATGACCGGCTATCCGGGAAAGAGCCGCTCGCTCTCCTGGTCGCATGACGGCAAATGGCTCGCCTCGAGCGGAGCGAATGCCTGCGTCATCTGGCCCTTCGCCGACAAGGACGGCCCGATGGGCAAGCCGCCGCGCGAATGCGGGGTCAGGCCCTCGCGCGTCACGTCGGTCGCCTGTCATCCGAAAGCGCTGGTCGTGGCGATCGGCTATGACGATGGCTGCGTGCTGATGTGCCGGCTGACGGACGGCTCCGAGCTCCTGGTGCGCCGCGCCTCGGCCTTCGCCGGCCCGATCTCGGCGCTCGCCTGGGACGGGGCCGGAGCCCGCCTGGCCTTCGGGACCGCCGGGGGCTCGGCCGGCTGGCTCGATCTGCCGCGGATCGGGTGATTCCGCTCGCGAGACCTTTGCGGAGCTCGCCTTCGCCGTCTCACCGCTTCTCCGCTCATCCCCGCGAAAGCGGGGAACCGGAGCTTCCACCTGTTATTGGGAGTGCTGGATTCCCGCTTTCGCGGGAATGAGCGGAGATGGACCGCCGAAGAACAGCGACGATCTCGTCGACCGCCGCCAATATCGTGTCCGGGTGCGAGTGATGCGGCATATGGCCGACGCCTTCGAGCACCACGAGCTTCGCCCCTTCGATATCGCGCGCCAGCCCTCGGGAGTGGATGCTCGGCCACACCGTGTTGTCGGCATCGCCAGTCACGATCACGCAAGGCGCCTTGATCTCGTGGTAGCGGCGCGACAGCGCCTCGACATGACGCTTGAGGCTTGAGATGTCCTGCCCATTGGCAAGATAGCGCAGCGGCGTGAGGGCGCGCGCCGCCCCAGCTCTGCCGGCATAGTCTTGCGGCGGCGTTTGCGGCAGGAACACCGCGCGGATGCCGGCGCTCAAGGCCAGAGGGCCGATGAGCGGCGCCATGAGGCCGGTGAAGAGCCGCCCTGCTATCGGCATCGCGGCAAGCCGGTAATGCCAGGCGACGCCTCCCGGCCAAGGATGGGACGCCGACGCGACGAAGACGAGCCCTTGGACGAAGTCCGGATGCTCGATCGCCAACGCCGCGGCGACCGCGGCGCCGAAAGAATGCCCGACGACGACAGCCCGCTCGACGCCCGCCTGGCGGAGCGCCTGCGCGATGAGCAGCGCCTGGCGAGTGGGCGAGGCGTCGCTCGCCCCGCCCGGCCGCTCGCTCCAGCCTTGGCCAGGACGATCAACCGCGAGGACCCGGTAACGGGCCGACAGCACGTCCGAAAGGGCGACCAGCTGGTCGCCGAGCGAGGCCGAGGCGCCGTGGATCAGCACGACATCCGCTTCCGCTGCGCGCTCGCGCGGCCCCCGCTGCGCGATATGCACGCGGCCGCCGGGGGTCCCATAGAGCCGTCCTTCCGGCGGATAGCGGCGATTGATGCCGGCCGTTATCGCAAGCGAAACGGCCGCAACGGCGAGGAAGGCGGCAATGAGCGCGACAAAGATCGTCATAGGGCTCTCGTCATGGCCGGGCTGATCCTCGGATCAAGTCCGAGGACGGTCATGACGTGCCACCCTTCAGATCGGTACGTCGCCGAATTTCGCCCTCAGGCGGTCCGCGCCCTTTTGCGCGGACGGCAGGAGCGGGTAGATCGTCAGCACCCGCTCATAGGCTTGCAGGGCCTTGCGCTCGTCGCCGACGCGCTCGAGGATTCCGGCAAGCCCCATCAGCGCCGCGTATTGCCGCGGCTCGCGCAGCAGCACTTCCTCGATATCGGCCACCGAACGCGACAGGTCATCCTCGAGGAAGAAAACGGTGGCGCGCCGGTTCCAGGCCTCGGCCCAGTCGGGTTCGAGCGCGATGACGCGGTCGAGGATCTCGATGGCGAGCGGCCGATCGCCCGCCGCCGCGGCGGCAACGGCTCGCTGCATGAGAAGATCGGCGGTGTCGCTGCCGGATCTCGCCCAGCGCTGCTCGATGGCGTGGCTGGTGATCGCGGCCGAGGTCACGTCCGGCGCCTGCTTGAGCTTGGCGAACAGCCCGTCGAGGTCGATGGGCTTGACGACCGGCACCATCGAGGGGTCGCGGTCGCCGGCTCCCGCCGCCGAGCCGACGGGCAGGGCCAACGCCGCCAAGGAAACCAGGAGGGCCGCAAAGAGCGCAGCCGGCCTCGTGCGCGCCGCCGATACGATGCGCCGAGGGAGCATCGCCAAATCAGCCCTGGCGCGCCTTGAACCGGCGCTGCGTCTTGTTGATGACGTAGAGCCGGCCGCGCCGCCGCACGAGCCGATTGTCGCGATGGCGCCCGCGCAGCGACTTCAAGGAATTGCGAATCTTCATCGAAGCACCTGTCTCGAAAGGGCGCCGGTCGCTGGATCAATGAACACCTGCCTGCGTTCGGCGTTCATCGGAGCGGAATGGCGCCCGCAACTCAAATGGATCGCCCCCGATATAGCAAGATTTGGGCCTCGATCAAGTGACTGGGCGCAACGCCTCCGCTCCGCTCAGTCTTTTGCCTGGTGCCCAGGCATCGGCGGACGGCTCACTGGCCGTGGCCTGCCTCAACCGCTGCAAATAGGCCGGACGCGGCAGCTCGACGGCTCCGAAGCTCGCGAGATGCGGGGTGACGAATTGCGTATCGAGCAGGGCGTAGCAGCCACGCCGCAGCAGCGCGACGAGATGCACGAGCGCGGCTTTCGAGGCGTCGCTCGCCCGCGAGAACATGCTTTCGCCGAAGAAGGCCGCGCCGAGCGAAACGCCATAGAGGCCGCCGACCAGCGTCTCGCCCTGATAGGCCTCGACGGTGTGGCAATGGCCCATCTCGAAGAGCTCGCGATAGAGCCTGCGGATGCGCGCATTGATCCAGGTGCGCTCCCGCTTCGCGCCGCCGACGCCGGCACAACCCGCTATGACGGCCTCGAAATCCCGGTCGATCTCGATGCGGAACCGCTCCGCTCGCACGACCCTTGCCAGGCGGCGCGGCACATGGAAGGCATCGAGCGGAATGATGCCGCGCCGCTCGGGTTCGACCCAGTAGATCGTCTCGTCATTGGCGTCCTCGGCCATCGGAAACAGGCCGATCTCATAGGCTCGCAACAGCAATTCGGGCGTGATGATGGGAAGCGGATGCGACGACATCGCCCCTCGGCGTCAGAAGAGCTTGAGGCCTGGCGGCAATGGCAGGCCGCCGGTCGCCTCCTTCATCTTCTCGGCGAGCAGGCTTTCGGCTTTCTTGCGCGCCTCGGCATGGGCGGCGACCAGCAGATCCTCGAGAATTTCCACCTCCTCGGGCTTCAAGAGGCTGGCATCGATCGAAACGCCCTTCAGCTCGCCCTTGCCGGTGAGGCGAATCGTCACCAGGCCGCCACCCGCCCGGCCCTCCACCTCGGCCGTTTCGAGCTCCGCCTGCATCTCTTGCAGCTTCGTCTGGGCGGATTGCACCTGCTTCATGAGACCCATGATGTCGCGCATGCCCGACCTCTCCTTCAATCGTCCGCCAGCGTGTCCAGGAATTCCATGGGATCGTCCTCGTCGCCGAAGTCCCGCTCGAAGCTCGCGGACGAAACAGTGCTCTCCTCGCCGTCCTCCTCGGGTGGCGCGAGGCTGTCGCGAATATCGACGATCTCGGCTCCGGGGAATCGCGCGAGTATAGCGCGCACCAGCGGCGCGGCCATCGCCTCTTCCAGCGCCCCCCTCTTGTCGAGGTCGCGTCTCTCGCCGATGCTCTGCACGCCGCAAGCGGGCGAGACGGCGACGAGCCAGCGCTCGCCCGTCCATTCGAGAAGGCGCCGCGCCATGGTCTTGGCGAGATCGTCGCTCGCGCCCGGCGAGGGCTCGAACTCGATCCGTCCTTGTTCGAACGAGACGAGGCGCACATCGCGTTCGAGCGCGTAGGTCAGGGCGAGATCGCGCTTCTCGCGGGCGAGCGCGATCAGGTCCTCGAGGCGCTCGAGCTTCGGGGATGCCTGCAAGTCCTGCTGGGCCGCCTCGCGGCGCAGCGCGCTCGCGCCGCCGGATGATGATGATGATGCGACGCGCAGATTCGCGGTCGGGCGCGCGGGCGAGGCAGCGAACCCCGCGGAAGCCGAGGGCGCATTGGCCCCGCCACCCCTCGCGGGGCCGGGCGATCCGCCCGCGCCCGAAGGCGGAGCGGCAAGCGGTGTGCCGAGCGCCTTCAAGGCTTCGTCGGGCGTCGGCAGGTTGGCGGCGTAAGCGAAGCGGATCAGCAGCATCTCGGCGGCCGCGATCGGCTTGCCCGCCGCCTGCACCTCCAGGAGGCCGCGCGACAGAAGCTGCCAGGCGCGCGACAAGACCGGCATCGACAGCCGCTCGGCGAAGCCGAGCCCCCGCACCCGCTCGGCCTCCGACAACGAAGCGTCCTTGGCGGCCTCGGGGAGGATTTTAAGGCGCGTGGCGAGATGGGCGATATCGGCGAGGTCGGCGATGATCAGCGCGGGGTCTGAGCCGATATCGTAAAGGGCGCGCAATTGCCCGAGCGCCTCGGCGGCGTCGCCTGCCATCAGCACCTCGAAGAGGTCGAGGAGACGAGCCCGATCGGCGAGACCGAGCATGCCGCGCACATCCTCCGCGGCGACGCTGCCCGCCCCATGCGCGATCGCTTGGTCGAGGAGCGACATGGCGTCGCGCACCGAGCCCTCCGCGGCGCGCGCGATCAGCGCCAGGGCCTCGTCCTCGACCGTCACGCCTTCGAGGGCGCAGAGGCGCCTGAGATGCATCACCAGCTTCGAGGCCTCGACCCGCCTCAGATCGAAGCGCTGGCAGCGCGACAGGATGGTCACCGGCACCTTGCGGATCTCGGTCGTCGCGAAGATGAACTTCACATGCGGAGGCGGTTCTTCCAGCGTCTTCAGGAAGGCGTTGAAGGCTCCCGCCGACAGCATGTGCACTTCGTCGATGATGTAGACCTTGTAGCGCGCCGAGGTCGGCGCGTAGCGCACGCTGTCGGTGATCTGACGGACATTCTCGACGCCGTTATTGGAGGCGGCATCGATCTCCATCACGTCGATATGGTTGCCCTCGATGATCGCCTCGCAATGCACGCCGAACCGGTCCATGTCGACGGTCGGGCCGCCGCCGGCACCTGGAAGCTCGTAGTTCAGGCCGCGCGCCAGGATGCGCGCGGTCGTCGTCTTGCCGACGCCGCGCACGCCGGTCAGCATCCAGGCTTGCGGAATGAGGTTCCTGGCGAAGGCGTTGCGCAAGGTGCGCACCATCGCGTCCTGGCCGATCAGGTCGTCGAAGCTCGAGGGGCGGTATTTGCGCGCCAGCACCCGATAGCCGGACTGACGGATGGGCTGCGCCGCGGCAGGCGCGAAGCCCGGCAGCGTCGGCTCGTGGAGCGCCTGCGCCTCCGCCGGCGGCGCTTCGCTCGCCGGGGCGGAAGGAGGCGTTTCCTGCATCGCTCATGTCCCGATGAGAGGTGGGAGGCTGGACGAAGACCCGCTCGGTCCCGTTAGGGCTGCTTCCTTCCGGACCTGACCCGGTTGGCGAGTGAAACGTCCCTCGCCAACCTCCCACGACCTATATTGCCCAGGAGGTCGCGAGGCGCAAGGGACGGCTGAGCGCATAACGAATCTCGCTGCGCGCCTTCCCCTGCCGCAACCCCACGGGCAGAAGCCCGATTTTCTCCGCGACGCGCCTCGACGCGGCATTCGCCGGGTCGATATCGGCGACGATTTCCTCGAGGCCGAGCGTCGCGAAGCCGTGCCGCAGCACTGGTTTCGCCGCCTCGGTCGCGTAGCCATGGCCCCAGGCGGTGCGGCAGAGCCTCCAGCCGATCTCGATCTCGGGGCCTTCGGCGTCGCGCGGGATCAGCAGCACCCAGCCGATGAAGCGATGCTCGGCGCCTGCGAGGATGGTCCAATAGCCGAGGCCGTCCGCATAAGGGCCGCGCGTGCGGGCCTCGATGAAGGCGCGATGCGCCCGTGCGTCGGCCCACGGACCGTCGACGAAGCGCGTCACCTCGGGCTCGCGGTCCATCGCGAGGCACGCCTCGGTATCGGCCGGCGACCTCTCGCGCAGCAAGAGACGTTCGGTCGTAACGGCCGGCACCGTCACGACGGCGGACCCGGACGAAAGTCGATCGGCGGCAACGCCTCGCCCTTATGTATTTCGCGCCAGCGCCAGGCCCGCTCCCGCCCCGATCAGCAAGCCGCCCGTCAGCCGGTTGCGCAGCTTGCCGTTGACCGCGAGCGCCGCCCGGAAGCGCCCGGCGAGCAGCGCCCAGCCGCTGTCGAGCGTGAGCTCGATGACGAGGAAGGTCGCAGCCAGCAAGGCGAGCTGGGTCGAGAGGTCCGCGCCGACGCTGATGAACTGGGGGAAGAAGGCGCCGTAGAACAACAGCGTCTTCGGATTGCTCAGCGCGACGAGGAAGCCGCGCAGATAGATGGCGCGCGCCGAGCGCGGCTCGGGGCGGGCCTTGGTCAGATCGACTGCGGGCGCACGCCAGGCGCGGATGCCGAGATAGACGAGATAAGCGACGCCGATCCAGCGCAGCCATTCGAACCAATTGGCCATGAAGGCGAGGAAGGTCGTCATGCCGGCGACCGTCAAGATGAGCTGGATGACCACCGCCGAGCTCGTCCCGGCGACGGTGATGAGCCCGTAGCGCACGCCATGCGCGACGCTGTTGGCGACGATCAGCGTCACGCTCGGCCCCGGAATGAGGATCAGGATGGCGGTCGCGGCGACGAAGGCGAGGTAGAGCTGGAGGGACATGGCGATGCTTCCGAAATACGCGAGCGACAATGCCGGAAAACAAAGCCGTTGGCTATTGCGGCTCGCCTCGGGAGTCCTCGTGGCCGCCCTCACCGCCCCGCATCCTCGAGCATCATGGCCGCTCCCTTCTCGGCGATCATGATGGTCGGCGAGTTGGTGTTGCCGGAGGTGATCCTGGGCATGGCCGAGGCGTCGATCACGCGTAACGCCCCGACGCCGCGCACCCGCAGCCGCTCGTCGAGCACGGCGTTCTTGTCGTGGTCGGGTCCCATGCCGGCCGTGCCCACGGGGTGGAAGATCGTCGTTCCGAGATCGCCCGCGGCGCGCACCAGCTCGGCGTCGCTGGTGAGCGCGGCGCCCGGGATGTGCTCCTGCGGCCGGAAAGGCTCGAGCGGCTTCTGCGCCACGATGCGCCGCGTCAGGCGCAGCGCAGCGACGGCGACGCGCCGGTCCTCCTCGGTCGCAAGATAGTTCGGGCGGATCTGCGGGGGAACCGCGGGGTCGGGGCTCGCCGCATGCACGCTGCCGCGGCTCGTCGGGCGCAAATTGGCGACGCTCGCCGTGAAGGCGCCGAAGGGGTGCAGGCCCTCGCCCCATTTGTCAAGCGACAGCGGCTGGAAATGGAATTCCAGATTGGCCGTGGCGTATTCCGGCGAGGAGCGCGCGAAGGCGCCGAGCTGCGAGGGCGCCATGGTCAAGGGTCCCCGGCGCAGCAAGGCGTATTCGAGCGCCATGGCGGCGCGCTTCCAGAGCCTGGCGTAGTCGCTGTTCAGCGTGCGCACTCCCGTCACTTTGTAGACGGGTCGCAATTGCAGGTGATCCTGCAGGTTCTCGCCGACGCCGGGCAGATCATGGACGAGCGGGATGCCGAGCTCGCGCAGCCTCGCGCCGGCGCCGATGCCGGAGAGCTCGAGCAGCTTGGGCGAGACCACGGCGCCCGCCGACAGCACGACCTCTCCCGAGGCCGCCGCCAGGTGACGCATCCCGCCGCGTGAGAAGATCACGCCCGTCGCCCGTCCGGCCTCGACGGCGACGCGCTCGACATGCGCGCCGGTCTCGAGCCGCAGATTGGACCGGCCGAGGGCGGGCTTGAGGAAGCCGCGGGCCGCGCTCCAGCGCCGTCCGCGCTTCTGGTTCACCTGGAAATAGGCGGAACCTTCATTGTCGCCGGCATTGAAATCGTCGATCTTGGCGATGCCCGCGGCAGCGCAAGCCTCGCGGATGGCGTCGAGGATGTCCCAGCGCAAGCGCGGATATTCGACGCGCCACTCCCCGCCGGAGCGATGCGCGGCGTTCGGCGGGGCGACATGGTCCTCGTGCTCGAGGAAGGCCGGCAGGACCTCGCTCCAGTTCCAGCCCGGAAGGCCGAGTTGGCGCCAGCCGTCATAGTCGGCTGCCTGGCCGCGCATATAGATCATGGCGTTGATCGACGAGGAGCCGCCGATCACCTTGCCGCGCGGATAAGCGAGCTTGCGTCCGTTGAGCCCCGGCTCCTCCTCCGTGGTGAACAGCCAATCGGCGCGCGGATTGCCGATGGCGAACAGATAGCCGACCGGGATGTGGAACCAGATCCAATTGTCTCGCCCTCCGGCCTCCAGGAGCAGCACGCGGCGGCGCGGATCGGCGGAGAGGCGATTGGCGAGGACGCAGCCGGCAGAGCCCGCGCCGACGACGATGTAGTCGTAGGAGCCGAATTCGGCGAGGTCGGTCATGCCGAGGCGACGCCTGGCCCGAGCGCATCGAAGAGCGCGCGCAGGCGCTCGAGATTGGTCCCCATATCGCCGCTGCCGAGCTGGCTGCGCGAATAGGCCGCGAGCGTCGCGTGCTCGGCATCGGCCGGGAAGATCTGCACATCGACCGTATCCGGGAAGCGCAACAGCCTGGTGCGTACAACGAAGCGGTCATGCAGGGAGCTGTCATCGGCGCCGACCAGAACCGCGCCTTGCTCGGCGAAATATCGCCTCACGCGCTGGCGAAGCTCGCTCGCGCTGCCGGTATAGCTCGGCGGCTTGAGGTCGACCTTGGCGCTGCCGCATTCTCCGGGAGGGCAGGCGAGCGCGTCATTGCCGGAGGCGCGCCGCGTCACCCTTTCAAAGGCGATGGAGCCGAGATCGGGCGGGCCGAACAGCGTTTCATAGACCGCATCCAGAATATGGAGCTGGCCAGCCCCGAGGGTCGCCACCGTCGCGAGGATAAGGAGGGTGAGGATGGGGGCCGCGCCCTTCAGGACGCCCGATCCGCGCTTCCCCGCATTTTCGGCCATGCCTTCTCGCACCGCTATCGACCTTGACGACAATCAATCGCTGAAAGAGCTTACACCGTCTTCCCGAGCCGCGATCAACTCTTTTGCAGGCCCGCCACGATCCGCGCCACGAGGCTGCGCGGCAACAGCCGGGAAGCCAAGGGCACGAGCTTGTTGCCGGCGCCGGTGATGACGAGCCCTTTGCCGGCCCGGTGGCCCGCCATGGCGAGGCGCGCCACCTCATGCGCCGTCATCTCGCCTTGCTGCATCAGGCGAGACCCGGCCGTGCCGGCAACCTCCGCGAACTCGCTCTGCGTTACTCCGGGACACAGCGTCGTGACGACGACGCCCGTGCCCTGTACCTCATGAGCCAGGGCTTCGGAGAAGCTGAGGACATAGGCCTTGCTCGCATAATAGACACTCATATAGGGGCCGGGCTGGAAGGCGGCCGTCGAGGCGACATTGATGATGCCGCCTTCGCGGCTTGCGATCATGGCTGGCAGGAACATGCCGGTCAGCCGCGTCAAGGCGACGATATTGACGGCGAGCATGGCGATCAGCCGATCGAGCGGCTGCTCTGCGAAGGCGCCGCGCAGACCGAAGCCCGCATTGTTGACGAGGGTGCGGATTTCGAGCCCGAGCGCTTGGGCCTTGCCGGCGAGCGAGCCCGCAGCGTCCTCCTGCGTCAGGTCGGCGACGGCGATCTCGACGCGCCCGCCATGCGCCCGGCGCAGTTCCTCGGCAAGCGCCGCCAACCGATCCTCGCGGCGCGCCGTGAGCAGCAGCGCTTCGCCTTCGGCCGCGAGTATGCGGGCGAATTCCGCGCCGATGCCGGCGGACGCCCCGGTGATCAGCGTTGCGGGCGTCGCTAATGGCATGTCCTGCCTCGGGAGCGCGGCTTATGCATCACGCGAACCTCGTCTGCAGATAGGTGGTGATCGGGCGCTCGGCGAGCCAATGCACGATGAGGGAGGCGAACGAGGCGCAGATCACGACGAGCGCCAGATAGGGCCACGGGCCGATGACCGGCGCGAGTCCGAGACGTAGCAGCGCCTCGCGTACGGGCCTGAACACGAAGGGATGCACGAGATAGAGCGCATAGGAGGCCTCGCCGAGCGCCACGAGCCCGCTCCAGAACGCCGAGGATTTCTGTTCGGCTCTACCCTCTTGTCGTCCGAGCGCGGCGGCCGCGACCAAGAGCGCCGCCGGTATGCCCCAGGCGGCGACGCGCGTGAAATCGAGCGTCTGCACGATGTCGAGCGGGTTGCGCATGCGGTCGAACGGATCGAGCGCCAGCAGCATGAGCGCCGCGGCCGCAAGGCTCAAGCGCAGCCATGAGGGAAGGCTGGCGCCCGCCATGCGCAGCATCGCGATCCCCATTCCTGCCGCGAACAGGAGGATGATCGGCGCCGACCAGAACGCCAGGACCGTGCCGGCCGGCTGCGCCAAGAGGCCGAAGCCGCAGAGCGCGACGAGGACCGCGGCCACGCCCGCCACCGCGAAGGGCCGGCTGAACGGCAGGAACAGCGCGAACACGACATAGAAGAACATCTCGTAATTCAGCGTCCAGCCGAGCGAATAGAGGGGCTGGGCCACTCCGTCCGGCCGCATGAACGGGATGAAGGCGAAGGAGGCGAGCGCCATCGCGAGCGAAGGCTCGGCGCCCCTGACCGCGCCGGGGATCAGCAGGTCCGCCAGGAGCACCAGCGCCGTCGTCGACCAATAGAGCGGCACGATGCGCGCGATGCGGCGCCAGAGAAAATGCTTCGGTCCGTCCCGCGTGCCAAACAGGTTGCGCGAGGCATAAACCATGACGAAGCCCGAAATGACGAAGAACAGATCGACGCCCGCCGGCCAGGGCAGGAGCCTCGGCGGCACGAATGCGGCTCCTCCTGCCGCCGCGAAGGCCACGGCCTCGTAGATGCCGTGATGGATGACGATCGCCAGCGCCGCCAAGGCGCGCAGGACCTGGATCTGCTCGATATGCCTCAAGAGAGGGCGCCTCGCGGAAAATCATGCCGGGGCGGCGAGGTTTAGCGGCTAGTTTCGAGGGCGTCGAGGATGGCCGCTTCCGCCGCCTCTGGCGCGCTCCATGTCCAGCCGGGCATCTGATGGCGGAACCAGGTGAATTGCCGCTTGGCGTAGCGCCGCGTATCGGCCTTGGCGCCGATGGCCGCCTCCTCCAAGCCGATCTCGCCGCGCAAATGGGAGAGGAGCCAAGGCACGCCATGGGCGCGCATCGCCGGCAGGGCCGGATCGAGCCGGCGGCTCGCGAGCGCGCCCACCTCCTCGAGCGCGCCTTGCGCCAGCATCGCGTCGAAACGCCGTTCGATGCGCGCGCGCAGCTCGTCGCGGTCGGGAGAAAGGAACAAGCCGACGCAATCGCGCATCGCGAGAATCGGCTGCTCGCGCCGGGCCTCCTGCCATCCGGCGAGCGGGCGGCCTGTCGCCTCCAGGATTTCGAGGGCGCGGATGATCCTTTGACGGTCGCTCGGGCGAAGCCTTGGCGCGGTCATGGGATCGAGGGCCGCAAGCTCCCCATGCAGCTCAGCGGCAGGTCGGCCTTCCGCCCGCTCCCGGATCAGGGCGCGGACCGCCTCCGGGACGGCCGGCATCGCCGACAGCCCTTGCGTCAGCGCCTTGAAATAGAGCCCCGTCCCCCCCGCCAGGATGGGCAGGAGGTTCTTCTCCCTCACCCTGGCGATGGCGCCTTTCACATCGTTCAGCCAGAGGCCGACCGACCAGTTGCTGGCGGCGTCGACATGGCCGAACAGAAGATGCGGCACGCTCGCCTCGTCTTCCTTGCCGGGTCTCGCCGTGATGATGCGCAGGTCGCGATACACCTGCATCGAATCGCAATTGATCACGACGCCCTCGAGCTCTTGCGCCAGGCGAACGGCAAGCGCCGACTTGCCCGAAGCGGTCGGACCTGCGATCAGGATCGCGCTCGGCGGCTCGCCCCGCCTGGCCTTTGAACCGCTGCCATCGGGCAGGCTCGCGTCGCAGGAAACTTCGTGTCGCACGTCCTGGTTCTCGCTTGCGCGGCGCAAAGCCGCGCTCTCTCCCACACGCTCCTTCGCGCTTGCGCCCGGATTGTAGCGCAAAAGCCTTCCCCCGTTTGGCTCGGCGAGGGGGTGAGCGCCGAGATCGCCCTGGGAGGTATCGCCGTCGAGGATCATTCGGCGCTGCTCGGGCGGGTTCGCGCGGCGCTCGCCGGCGCGCCGATCGATGTCGCGATCGTGCCTGCGCTCGAGCGTCGCAAGCGGCTGTTCCTCGCCGACATGGATTCGACCATGATCGAGCAGGAATGCATCGACGAGCTCGCCGCGAAGCTCGGCTTGCGCGCCGAGGTCTCGGCGGTCACCGAACGCGCCATGCGCGGCGAGATCGCCTTCGAACCGGCGCTGCGCGAGCGCGTGGCGCTGTTGAAGGGGCTGCCGGTCGGCGTCGTCGACGAGCTGGTGGAGGAGCGCATCAAACCCTCGCCGGGCGCCAGCGAGCTGGTGCGGACCATGCGGGCGAACGGCGCCTATTGCTGCCTGGTCTCCGGAGGTTTCACCGTATTCACTTCGCGCATCGCCGAGAAGCTCGGCTTCCATGAGCACCGCGCCAACCGTCTCATGGTCCGGCATGGGCGCCTGACCGGAGGGGTCGAGGCGCCGATCCTCGGCCGCGACGCCAAGCTCGCGACCCTGATCGAGCTGCGTGAGCGGTGCTCGCTGCCGCGCCAGGCGGTGCTCGCCGTCGGCGACGGCGCGAACGACCTCGCCATGCTGGCCGAAGCCGGCCTCGGCGTCGCCTATCGGGCGAAACCCGCCGTGGCCGCGGCGGCGCATGCGCGCATCGACCATGCCGACCTCACGGCGCTCCTGTATCTGCAGGGCTACCGGCGCGAGGCGTTCGTCGGGTAGGGGCAGGCCCTTGAGAGGCTCTCCCCGCCGGCGGCCGGATCACCGCTCGCGCCGGCCTCCGCCGGCTCGCGCGGTGCGCGCCTTGCCGACGCGATAGAGCTGGAAGCGGCCGCCGTCATAGACCTGCGTCAGGAGGTCTGGAGCCGGATTATCGGCGTCATCCTCGGTGAACAGCAGGTAGACATAGTCGAAGCGTTGCGGCCACCCCCGCCAATAGGCGGTCGAATTGGGATCGGGCCGCAGCGCCGCCACGATGAGCTGCTCGATCGAGGGCGGGAAGCCGTCCTCGGTATCGACCTGACCGACATAGGGCCGGCGCACATGCATGATCTGCTTGCCCTCGACCGTGAAGGCCGTGGTCACGAGCGCCGAGCGCTCGATGATCGCGAGACAAGCCGCATGCACCAATCCGAGATCGCCCACCGCGTCCCCGCCCGACTGATCCGCATAGGCGACGAGCACGGTCGAGCCGCGCTCGATGCGCTTCACCGAATCGCGAAACTCGAGCGTGGCCGCCGAGAGCGGCGTCCAGGCGCTATCGACCTCGATGACCCGCACCAGAAGCAGGATGAGGGCGAGCGCCACGAAGCCTCGCCGCGCCAGGCGGTGGCGCACATCGAGATGCAGGCAGGCGACGGTCATGAAGGCGAGCGCGATCGGCAGGCGCTGGTCGGCCATGTAGGTATCGAACAGCGTGCGCGGCAGCGCCAGATAGACGAGGGTGCCGACGCCCGCCACGAACAGACCGGCTGGATGGAAGCGCAGCAGCGAATGGCGCGCCGCCCAGATGGCAGCGGCGGCCACGGTCCCCGTAAGCACGAAGGCCACGATGTCCGAATAGACCTCGATCGTGAAGGCGATGCCGTCGATCTTGCCGGTCGATTCCCATTCGAAGCCGGCGAGATGGCGCCAGATCGGGCTCTCGAGCAGGAGCGGCACGATCAGCAGGAACGGCGCTCCCGCCGCCAGGAAGTCGATGAGGCCGCCGCGCCAGGCGCGGCCTTGCAGCCTCGACAGGCGCCACAGCTCGAAAGCCAGCAAACCGAGACCGTAGACGCCGACCGCGAACAGGTGACAGAAGAACAAGGCGAGGGTGAAGATCGCGGAGACCAGGAGACGCAGCGGCCAGGGCTTCTCGCGTAGCGCCACCCAGGCGGCCATGCCCCACAGCGCCAAGCCGATGCCGAACTGGTAGTTGGTGACCCCGACCAGGAAGACGCGGTTATAGAGCAGCGGAAAGGCGATCAGCGGCAGGACGGACCAGCGCCCATGCAGGGCGCGATGCAGCGCCAAGGTGCCCGACATGATCAGCACGAAGGTCGAGACCAGGAAGATCTGCCCGGCCGTGTAGATATTCACGAACCGCACCAGGAACGGCACGGTCAGATCCATCATCAGATTCGGGACGATCTCCCAATCGATCTCGTAAAAGCGCGCCAGATTGGCATCGCGGCTCAAATTGGCGATCACGCTCATCCGCGCCAGATGATTGGCGTAATCCTCCAAGGGAGGCAGCGGGTTGGTGATGATGGGGATGGTGGCGATCAGCGCCAGCACCGCGAACAGCACGCCGATCTGCCCCGCGGAGAATTCGCCTGCGCGGCGCGGCTTGTCGACAGGCGCGGGGCTGAAGAACATCCCGACCCGGCGCAAGGGATCTGCGAGGCTCACGGGCGGTGCTCGGACGACGCGGCTACAGCCTTTCCCGATCCGATTGAATCGGACCGGGGCTCCAGCCGATTGCTTTTGCAGCATTTTCTGCGGCGAACCGGAGTATCCACCCCCGCCTTCGCGGGGGCATGCTTCGCCGGAAAATGCCGTGGCGGAATCATCTTGGACAGATCGGACCTTGAACATGGGTCGACGGCATCGAGCAATCAATGTGCCATCCCGGAGGGCCGGTTGACGTTGCTCGGCCGCGACCCTTAGACCGCTTCGCCCCAAGATACTACCGAACCCCGAGTTCCTACCGAGCCGAGCCCGCCTCGGCCACACCTTCCGCCGAAAAGGGTTGCGCCATGCCTCGCCGCTTCTACACGCTCGATGTCTTCGCAGGCGAGTTGCTCGCCGGCAACCCTCTCGCCGTCGTCCTCGATGCGCGCGGTCTCGACGACAAGCGCATGCAGGCGATCGCACGCGAATTCAGCCTCTCCGAGACCGTTTTCGTCGGCGAGCCGGCAAAGGGCGGCCGCCGCGCGAGCCTGCGCATCTTCACGCCGGGCCGGGAGCTGCCCTTCGCCGGGCATCCGACGGTCGGCACCGCCGTGCTCATCGCCGTGCTCGATCGCGGCGGCAAGCCGGGCCAGGCCCGCTTCGATCTCGAGGAGGGGGTAGGCCCGGTGCCCTGCGCCGTCGAGGTCCTCGGCGCGGAGCATGGGCGGGCGACCTTCACGGTGCCGCGCCTCCCCGGGCGTGTCGGCGATTTGCCGGACAGGGCGGCGCTGGCGCGCGGCCTCGGCCTCGAGGAGAAGGATATCGGCTTCGGCACGCATCGGCCGGGCGTCTATTCGGCCGGCTTGCCCTTCGGCTATGTGCCGCTGCGCAGCCGCGACGCGGTGACGCGGGCGCGCCCCGCGGGCGAAGCCTTCGCGAGAGCCTTCGGCGGCGTCGCCGCCGGAGCCCCCAACGCCTATGTCTATTGCGCCGAACCGCTCGACCGCGCTCACGCCTACCATGCCCGCATGTTCGCCCCGAGCTTCGGCATCCCCGAGGATCCGGCGACCGGCTCGGCAGCCGCGGCCTTCGCCGGCCTGGTCATGGAGTTCGACAAGCCGGGCGACGGCGATCACAACCTCGTCATCGAGCAGGGCGACGCCATGGGACGCCCCTCGCGCATCACCTTGTCGATCAGCGTCGCCAAGGGGCGGTTGAGCGAGGCCAGGATCGGCGGCGAGGCGGTGATCATGTGCGAAGGCAGGCTGCGGGCGTGATCCGGCCTCTAGAATTTCGGCACCGCAGGCGATCCGCACCGCAATGAGCGGCTCCGGGATCATCAGCCTCGAGCGCATCGATGCGGTCTTCGAGCAGCGCGACTGGGCTTTCGCGACCGAGCGCTCGAGCGAAATCGCGGCGCATTGGGCGCGCCTCGCCGGGGCAAACCGGGCGTTCTTCAATGGGCGCGTGCTCCTGCAATATCAACGGCGCATCGAGGCCGGCGTGTTCCATGCCCGCTATCTCGAGACGGATTACTCGGCCTTCCTGACTTGGCGGGATTTCGGCTGGCCCGACAAGACCGTCTGCAACGGCTTCGCGATGGCGGCCCTGCGGAGCGGCGACGGCGCCTTCCTGCTCGGCGAGATGGGGGCGCATACCGCCAATCCGGGCAAGGTCTATTTCGCCGCCGGCACGCCCGATCCCGAGGATGTCACCGCCGATGGCCGGGTCGATCTGCTCGGCAGCCTGATGCGCGAGCTCGAGGAGGAAACCGGGCTGTCCGCCGCGGAAGTGAGCATCGGCGACGGCTGGACCGCCATCCTCGAAGCCCAGCGCATCGCCTTCATGCGGCCGGTCGCCATCGACATGGAGGCCGAGGCCGCCCGCCGGCTCATCCTGTCGCGGCTCGCCGCGCAAGCCGAGCCCGAGCTTGCCGACATCCGCATCGTGCGCTCGACCGCCGACATCGACAAGGCGTCGATGCCGGGTTTCACTTGCGCGTTTCTCGAACACGCGCTGGCGAGGGGACGGGGGGCGAGTAGCGAATAGAGACCGCTTTCTTTCCATTCGCTATTCGCTGTTCGCCGTTCGCCACTACCTCAAGAACGGATTCGTCCGCTTTTCCTCGCCGATCGTGCTGCCGGGGCCGTGCCCGCACACAAACCTCATTTCGTCGCCGAGCGGCAGCAGCTTCGTCTTGATCGACGCGATGAGCTGCGCATGGTCGCCGCCCGGAATGTCGCTGCGGCCGACCGAGCCCTTGAACAACACATCGCCGACGATCGCGAAGTTGAGGTCGGGCGCCGCAAAGACGACGCTGCCCGGCGAATGCCCCGGGCAATGCAGCACGTTGAAGCTTGCGCCTCCCATGGTGACGGTGTCGCCCTCCTCGAGCCAGCGGGACGGCACGAGGGGGCGCGCGTCGAGCTCGCCATAGGTTTTCCCCTGCTCGGCGAGGTGCGCCAGCAGGAAGGCGTCCGCCCGGTGCGGCCCCTCGACCGGAACGCCGAGCGCCTCGGCGAGCTCCGCCGCCCCGCCCGCATGATCGAGATGACCATGGGTGATCAGGATCTTCTCGATCGTGATGCCGGCCTTGGCGATGGCGGCGCGAATGTCCTTGAGATCGCCGCCCGGATCGATCACCACGCCCTTCTTGGTCTCGTCGTTCCACAGAAGCGTGCAGCTCTGCTCGAACAAGGTGACGGGCACGACGGCGATCTTGAGCTGCGGCATGGGGGCGTTTCACTTCGACGGGATGCAGGCGGCGAAATGCCGGAAACAGTTTTTGCTTAAGGCCTACTGCGAGCGCATGCGCAAGTCGGCTTCGGCGAGTTTCCGCTTGTTCACTTCTTGTTCTTGCAAGCCCGCCGGAACGCGTTTAAGGTCAAGCCCTCACCGCTGGGGGTTCGGCCCGCATGGTCACACGCGTCGCGACTATCGCCTTCGAAGGCATCGAGGCGCGCGCCGTCGATGTGCAGGTGCTCGTCTCCAACGGCAATGTGGTCTTCAACATCGTGGGCCTCCCCGACAAGACCGTCGGCGAGAGCCGCGAGCGGGTGCGCGCCGCGCTGATCGCTTCGGGCCTGTCGCTGCCGGCGAAGCGC
>JBIOEJ010000086.1:0-26597 GCA_044445965.1 Hyphomicrobiales bacterium | reverse complement strand
GGCGGGAGAGGGGGACAACTTGGTCGAATTCAAAGTCACCGCCGAAAAGCGCGCCTTCGCGAAATCTCAACGGGGCCAGCAAACCGCAATCGAGGGCCTCGTCTGGCGAGAGCTGAGGGCCAAACGCTTTGGGGCTATGAAGTTCAAACGGCAGGTGCCGATCGGTCCCTTCGTCGCCGACTTCGTCTGCTTCAGGGCCAGGCTAATCATCGAAGTCGACGGGCCGATGCACCAAAGGCCGATCCAGAGAGGGCGCGATCTGCGACGTGACGCATGGTTTCGCGCCCAGGGGTTCTCCGTGATCCGCATCAGCGGCGATGAGGCGATCGGCGGTCTTGATCATGCGCTCGACCGTATCCAACAAGCCCTATGAGCGTCCCCCTCTCCCGCCTCGACTTCGTCGAGGCACCCTCTCCCGCGAGGGGAGAGGGTGGAGCGCCCCACAGGACGGCCCTCAGCGCGCCGCATTTTCCGGCTTTGGTCGTATCGGAGCGCAGGGGCGCCGTCGGCCCGCTGCGCGCGGCTTAGGGATTTGTGAAGGCCGAGGCGCACAGAGTCTCGCTTCACCGTTCCGAGGAGGGATTTCAGGGCTTTGATCGCGCCTCGCCGCCATATCGCGATCGCTGCCTCAGGTCTCGCCGTGGCGGTCGCGGCGATGCTAGTGCCTGTTCCGGCCGGAAACGGAGCGGGCACGCGCAAGGACGAGGTCGACAAGGCGCTGGCGGCGATCATCGCCGCCCCCATCGGGGAGCCGGCGCGGTTTGTCCCATCGCTGCTGGATGATCAGAGCGCGCGCCGGGAAGCCGAGACGCCGACCGGATTGTCGCCGCTTGCGGCGATCGCGGATTTGGTCGGGGCCGGTCAGCCCGCCTCGCCATCAACTTCCGCATCGGCGCCGACGCAGCTCGCCCTCGCGACGCCCTATGCGCAACCCGAAGAGGCTGCTCCGGAGCTCCTGCCGAGCCTCGTCGCGCCGATGCCGCCGGGCGGAGGTCCCGACCAGGCCGCCCCTCTCGCCAGCCCGACTCCCACGAGCCTCGAGCCCGACAATGTGATGCAGGGCGACTGGAACCCGGCCTTGGCGCCGCTGCCGGCCTCGATCGCGCCACCCGATGCCGAGACCGCGAAGCTCGCCATCGCCGCCTACCGCAAGGGCGATATGGTGCTCGGCGATGCCTATGCCGCCACCGCCACGACCGAAGCCGCGCGGGTAGCGCTCGAATGGGTCGCGATCCGCACCGACCCGCACGCTACGGGCTTCCCGCGCCTGACCGCCTTCCTGAAGAGCCATCCCGAGTGGCCATCCGCGCCATGGCTGCGCCGGCGCAGCGAAGAGGCGCTCTATGCCGGTAAGCAGGACTTCGCCCTTTTGTCCGCCTATTTCGCGAAGGCGAAGCCGCAGAGCCCTCTCGGCAAGCTTGCGCTCGCGAGGCTCGAGCGCAAGCAAGGCCGCGCCGACGAGGCGGCCGCGCTGGTGCGCGAGGTGTGGCGCGACGGCGACTTCAGCCAGACGGTGGAGTCGAAGATCGTCGGTGAATTCGGCGATCTCCTCACCGTCGCCGACCACAAATTCCGGGCCGACCGCGCCTTCTACAAGGAAGAGACCGGCCGCCTGATGCGCGCGGCGTCGCTGGCGGGCGGCGACGAGGTGGCGCTCGCCAAGGCGCAGGTCGCGGTCATCGACGAGGCGAGCAACGCCGAGGCGATGCTCGCGGCGCTGCCCGTGACGCTCAAGACCGATCCCTCCTTCATCTTCGCGCGGATCCAGCTGCTGCGGCGGGCCGAAAAACCCGACAAGCTCGCCGAGGCGGCCAAGCTGATGCTGTCTGCGCCGCGCGAGGCCGCGCTCGTCGTCGACGGCGATGCCTGGTGGGTCGAACGGCGACTGATCGCGCGGCAGCTGCTCGACGCCGGCGAGGCCAAGCCTGTCGAGCAAAATAGGCCTGCCGAGCAAAATAAGTCCGCCGATCAAATCAGGTCCGCCGAGCAGGTTTGGACCGCCTACCGGATCTGCGCCGAACACTCGGCCTCGAGCGCCGAGATGCGCATCGAGGCCGAGTTCCATGCCGGTTGGATCGCGCTTCGCTTCCTCGGCGACCCGACGCTCGCCGCCCCGCATTTCGCCATAGCCGGGTCGATCGCCGCCATGCCGGCCTCGATCGCGCGTGCCGCCTATTGGCAGGGCCGCGCCGCGCAGGCGCTCGGCGACGAAGGGGCGGCCTCGGCCTCCTTTGCGCAGGCGGCCTCCCATGTCACCACCTATTACGGCCAGCTCGCGCGGGCGAAGCTCAGCCTCACCGATCTGCCGCTGCGGCAGACGCAGCAACTGGCGACGGGCGATGACCGCGATATCTCGATCCGCGTCGCCGAGTTCCTTTATGCCATGGGGGAGAGCGATCTCGCCTTGCCGCTGGTGCTGGACGCCGCGAAGGGGCTCGCCGATGAGGGCCAGATGGCGGCGCTCGGCAAGGTCGTGGAGACCGGACGCGACGCGCGCGCCGCCCTGGCGCTCGGCAAGACCGCCACCCAGCGCGGCTTCCCGCTCGACGATTTCGCCTTCCCGACCTTCGGCGTGCCCTATTACCAGCCGGTGGCGAACTCGGCCGACAAGACCATCGTCTACGCCATTGCGCGCCAGGAGAGCGCCTTCGCGCAGAAGGCGACCTCGAGCGCGGGCGCCAAGGGGCTGATGCAGCTCATGCCCGATACGGCGCGGCGCGCGGCCCAGCATGCCGGCATCGCGCTCGACATGACGAAGCTCAACAGCGATGCGGCGCTCAACGCGCGCATCGGGGCAGCCCATATCGGCGAGTTGCTCGCCGAGCAAGGCGGCTCCTATGTGCTCACCTTCGCGGCCTACAACGCCGGGGGCAAGCGCGTGAAGGAGTGGATCGCCGCGCATGGCGATCCGCGCCGCGAGAGTGTCGATCCCGTGGACTGGGTCGAGCGCATCCCGATCTCCGAGACCCGCGACTATGTGCAGCGCATCATCGAGAATATGCAGGTCTATCGCGCCCGCTTCGGAGAAGGGTTGCACCTGATCAACGAGGCGGAATTGCGCAAGCACGGGGGCGGGTAGGCGGCGCTCCTTCTTCCGCCCGGTGCGGCGCTGATCGTGACGCGCCTTTGCCTCTCCCCTCGCGAGAGAGGGAAGAGCGCCCGGCGCTCTCGTACCTTAGGCCACCTTCACCACCACCCGGCCTCGCACCTTGCCCGAAAGGATGGCCTCGCCCGCTGCGATGACCTCCTCGAGCGGAATGGTCTTCGTCATCGCATCGAGCTTCTTCAGGTCGAGACCGCTCGCGAGCCGGCCCCAGGCCTCGATGCGGCGCGTCTTGGGCGCCATCACGCTGTCGATGCCGAGGAGCGAGATGCCGCGCAGGATGAAGGGCGCGACGGTCGTCGGCAAGTCCCTTCCCTGAGCGAGGCCGCAGGCGGCAATGGCGCCCCCATATCGGGTCATGGACAGGAGGTTGGCGAGCGTATGGGAGCCCACGCAGTCGATGCCCGCGATCCAGCGTTCCTTGCCGAGCGGGCGGCCCGGCTCCGAAAGCTCCTTGCGGTCGATGATCTCGGCGGCGCCGAGCCCCTTGAGGTATTCGGCTTCCTCGGGCCGGCCGGTCGAGGCGATGACGTGCCAGCCGAGCTTGGCGAGGAGGGCGATGGCGACCGATCCGACCCCACCCGCGGCGCCGGTGACCACGACCGGGCCTTGCGCCGGCGCAAGGCCATGCTTCTCGAGCGCCAGCACGCAAAGCATCGCCGTATAGCCGGCCGTGCCGACGGCCATGGCATGGGCGAGGGTCAGGCTCCTGGGGAGCGCCACCAGCCAGTCGCCCTTGACGCGGGCATAGCCGGCATAACCGCCGAAATGCGTCTCGCCGAGCCCCCAGCCGTTCACGATCACGGCGTCATCGGGCCTCCAATCCGGATGGCTCGATGTTTCGACGATGCCGGCGAGATCGATGCCGGGAACCATCGGAAAGCGGCGCACCACCGGGGCCTTGCCGGTGAGCGCGAGCCCATCCTTGTAGTTGAGCGTGGAATGCGTCACGCGCACCAGCACGTCGCCTTCCATCAAGGCGTCGCGGCTAAGGCTCTTGAGGGCGACGCTCTGGCCCGCATCGCTCTTCTCGACGAGGATGGCCTTGAAGGTCATGCTGCACTCCCGATGACGGCGCGGCCGGGCCCCCACGGGTCATCTGGTAGCCGGCTCAGGGGGCGAAGACAAATTGCCTTCCCCTCTCCGCCTGCAAACGGGAGGTCGAAGGGCGCCGGTGGCCTTACTCCACGCAACCGCCGATCGGCTGCCAGCCGACCGTGCCCGGCTGCACCATCACCTGGCGCGATTGGGAGCCGTAGACAGCCGGAATCACTTCGTGCTCGACGCTCGGCGGGCGCACCATGACGGTGCGGCTGACATCCTCGTATTCGGCCGGGATGGTCTCGTATTGAGCGCTCGCCGGCTGCACGACGACCATATGGTATTGCGTGGCATAGACCGGCGGCGTGTGCACCCAACAACCGATCTCCTGTCCATAGGCGTCGCGCCTCACCTGCCAGACCCGACCGCCCGGCTGGACGAGCACCTGCTCGGCGACCGTCTGGGTGATGGCCGGGATGGGATGGGCGATGACCCGGGCCGGACGCACCAGGACGCGCTCGCTGACCCGCTGGTATTCGCCGGGCACGGGGCGGGCGACCACGCGGGCCGGCTGAACCAGAACCGGTTCGCTGACGGTCTCATAGAGCGGGGGCGATGCGACCTTGCGGAAACAGGCCTGGCCGGCAGTCGCGGCGCCGGCTCCGAGCGAGAGCGCCAGAGCGGCGAGCGTCGCGGCCGCAATCGGATGAATGTTCATGACAACTCCTTGGCGGAGCGGCTTCGGCGGCGCCGCGTTCCTTCATGTGACGCACGCATCACACGCCGCGCGAGGAGAAGTTGCAACATGAATTATGTTTTAACGTTAAATTAACCAAGTTTAACAGAAGACTCCTTGCGGGTTACGATAATGATTAAAGTAAGTTTTTAATTTTACTGACTGTCGGTGACAGGAATTTCAAATTCACCACGCTAGCCGTCGGTGTTCTTGGGCTTGTAGAAGATGTGGTGGCCGATGATGCTGGTGCGCTGCAGGTAGCGGGCCCAGCCGGGGCGGACATAGTTCGCGTGGTAGTTCAGGGCGGCCCCGACATTGGCGAGATAGGTGTCGCCCTTGAGCACGTTGTTGGCGATGCGGGTGGCGCGCGCCCAGGCGTCGGGCTCGGTCACGCGCAGGGATTTGCCCTCGCAGGCGAAGCTGAACTGGCAGCCGAGATAGCGGTTGCGGTTCTGGTAGACGACGCCGCAGATCGAAGTCGGGTACAGGCCGCTCTTGACGCGATTGAGGACCACCTGGGCCACGGCCGCCTGGCCGGTCTCCGGCTCGCTGCGCGCCTCGAAATAGACCGCCTCGGCGAGGCAGCGTTCCTCGCGGTTGATGCGCTCGGGCGCCACGAGCTCCGCATAGTTCGGCTTCTCGCCATCTTCCTTTCGCGCCGTCGTCATCCCCTTCGCCTTGGAGAGCTGACGCGAGTTGAGGGCCACGAGCTCGGAGAAGGAGACGGGCACGGCCGCGATCTCGATCGGCGTCGAGTCGGGCGGCACGGGAGTGGTCGAGGACAGGCGTGTGGCGCGCGGCGCCGCGGGCGTGGCGCCGTCGGGGTTGCCGGCGGTGAGCTTGGCGCGCGTGGTCGCGGAGGTGATGTCGGCGGCGGAGGTGAAGGCGCCGCGCGGCGCGCGCGCCGTCGCACCGTCCTCGACCTGCCAACCGGTGAAGCTGGCCGCCCCCACGACCTGGTTGGTCCACAAATCGCCCGGCGTGAACGAGACGCGCTCCTGGGCGCTGCCCGGCCGGGGAAGGCCGAAGCTCGCGGTCGCGAGATCGCTATCATGAACGGGCCGCCGTCCGAAGGCGGGTCTGAGCTGGATCAAGGGATCGCTCTTCGCAGTGCGCTCCACGCTCGGAAAGGCGCTCACGTCGCGCTTCAGATCGCCGCGCGGGGCTGAGCCGACGACGCCATCTTCCGGCGGGGCGGCATCGGGCGGCTGCAGCCAGGGCGCGCGCAGCCGGTTCACCGCGATGTCGGGCCCGATCAACATGGCGAGATCGGCGGTGCCCGGCCCGGCCACGAAATAGGAATGCCCGAGACGGTTCAGCTCCCGGACGGCGCGGCTGCCGCCGCCGCCGGCTTCGATGCCGGCGGAGGCAGTGAAGGACATCAGGAGGCCGCTCGCCAGGCACCATGGCGCGATGGTCGCGCAGGCCCAACGCACGCAAGAGGACTCACGACGCATACGACCGGCCTCGCGCTCGCCCGACACAAGCTTGGGACGATCGCCACAATCGCCCAGTTGCCGTCCGTGCCCCGCATCGGACCGGTCGACAGGGCGCCATTATGAAGGCGGTAGCGTTGATTCACCGTTAACGGCGCGGGAGGGGCGGCGTCTCGCCGCCCGGTCTTGGCGTCGGAATGGTCGAGGCCTTCGGTCTTGCGGCACGCGATCCGGCGCTCATCCGCCATACATGCTGCGCACCTGGCGCGTGATGGCGACGCCCTCCTCGCGGAAGCGCGAGATCAGAGCCCGCGCGTTCTCGGTGCAGCGCGCATAAGTCGCCGCGAGCCCGCGATAGCCGCGATTATAGGCGCCGGCGAATTCCTCCCGCCGTGGCGATGTCGTGGCTTCGGCATCGAGAAGCGCCTGCATCTGAGGGCGGAACGGGTCCTTCTGCGAGGGCTCGCAGATGGAGTTGAGATAGGACAGGGCGCCGAGTATCTCGGACAAGCGCAGGAGCTGCGCGTCATAGGGTTGGGCTTGGGGTTGGGGGGGCGGTGCGGTCGCAGCCCGCAAGCCGTCGGGCGAAAGCGCCGCCGCAAGCAGCAATCCCCATAGCGCGACAACCGCGGCGAGGCGGCGATTGCCGCCGCCTTTCGGGGCCTCGCGCCCCTGGGCGCCGTCACAGATGCTCACGGCGCACCTTGCCGGCAAGCGCATTGGCTTCGAGAACGCGAAAGGCGCGCGCGACGACACGCGAAAGGCCGCAAGTCGTGGGCAATGCTTCGATCTCGGCCGGCTTTGCCCAGATCACCCGGCCGGCCTCCGCGCTCGGCTGGCCTTGGCCGCTCACCCAGCGCGCCACGAAGGAAGCGATCACGAAATGCCGCGCCACCTTGCCCTCGCCGTCGCGCTCGATCACCTCGACATGGTCGTTGAAGGCCACGATCGAGGCCGTCACGCCGACTTCCTCGCCGAGCTCGCGCAAGGCCGCTCCTTCGAGCGTCTCGCCGGCCTCGACGAGGCCGCCGGGAAGCGAGAACAGGCCTTCGGCCGGGGGCTTGCGTCGTGTCGCCAAGAGGACGCGCCCGTCGCGGATCACCGCAACGGAAGCTGCGAGCAGCGGGTGGGCGGGGTAGGCTCGATCGGGCATGCTCATTCAAACATGTTGGCCGCCATCGATATGCAATTCGGCGCCATTCACATAGGAGCTCGCCTCGGTGCACAGGAAATAGATGGCTTTGGCGACCTCGTCGGGCTGCCCGAGTCGGCGCAGCGGAATCTGCGCGACCATCTTCTCCGTTCCCGGCGACAGGATCGAGGTGTCGATCTCGCCGGGCGAGATGGCGTTGACGCGCACGCCGAGCGGACCGAAATCCGCCGCCATCTCGCGCGTCAGCGCCGCGAGCGCCGCCTTGGACGTGCCATACGCGGAGCCCGCGAAAGGATGCACGCGCGAGCCGGCGATCGAGGACACGTTGACCACGGATCCCTTGGCAGCCTGCAACTCCCGCATCAGCCCCCGCGCCAACAACATCGGCGCGAAGAAGTTCACTTGGAACACCGCTTGCCAGTCTTCCAGGCTGGTATCGAGCGTGCCCAGACGCGCGCCGCCGGGCATCTTCGGCGAGATGGCGGCGTTGTTGACGAGAGCATCGAGCCTGCCCATGGGCAAGCGCGTCCTGATCTCGTGGATCATCGCTTGCGTATTCGCTGAATCGCCGAGATCGATCTGGACATGATCCTCGGGGCCCATCTCCCAGGGACAGTCCTCGCCCGGAAATGGATGCCGAGAGCAGGTGAGGACCCGCCATCCGGCGGCCGAGAAGCGCTTCACCGTCGCGTGGCCGATGCCGCGCGAAGCCCCGGTGAGCAGAAGAACCCTGCGGTCATTCTCGCGTGTCGCCATGTCGCCTATCGCTCCGCTGCCGGCCCGGAGCTTATACGAAATCGGGCCGCAGCGGGACTAAGACATTCGCGCAGCCACAGGCGGCCTGCGCCTGATCGCCGCAACTGCGACGAAACGCTGCCGCCGGGGTTCAGGGATAGAGCCGCTCGCGGCTCCACGCCTGGCCTGCGGCGGCGCGCGCGAATTGCACGCGATCATGCAGGCGGTAGGCGCCGTCCTGCCAGAATTCGATCTCGAGCGGCGTGATGCGGAAGCCCGACCAATGGGCCGGGCGCGGCACGACGCCGTCCGGATAGCGCGCGGCGGCCGCCTTCACCCGTGCCTCGAGCGTCGCCCGGCTGTCGAGCGGCCGGGACTGGTCGGAGGCGCAGGCGCCGAGCCGAGATTGCAAGGGACGGGAGTCGAAATAGGCGTCCGCCTCCGCGTCGCTGACGCGCGAGACGGGACCGCGCACCCGCACTTGGCGACGCAAGCTCTTCCAGTGGAACAAGGCGGCGGCCTTGGGCGTCGCCTGCAATTGTCGGCCCTTGGCGCTTTCGAAATTGGAATAGAACACGAAACCGCGTGGGTCATGCCCCTTCAAGAGCACCATGCGCAGGTCGGGCAGGCCCGTCTCGTCGACCGAGGCGAGCGCCATCGCGGTCGGATCGTTCGGTTCGCGGCCCTCGGCCTCCTTCAGCCACTCGTCGAAGAGCGCCAAGGGATCGTCGCGCAACGTGAAGTCGTTCATCATCGTCACCTCTCGCGCCATTTCAGCCTCGCAGCGCCGCCTCGACCGCAGCGGCGATCGAAAACAGCTTTCGATCGGCGCCGTGGCGGCCGACGAGCTGCAGCCCGGCCGGCAGGCCGCCGGTCGGCATCGGTAGCGAGATGGCGCACAGATCGAAGAAGTTCACGAAAGCCGTGTTGCGCAGGCCCCGTGCATTATGCGCGAAGAAGGCTTCGTCATTGGCGTTCGCCTCGGCGATGATCGGTGCGACATTGGGCGTGCTCGGCAGGATCATGGCGTCGAATTCGGCCATCTCGGCGTCGAGCGCGGCGATCAGGCGCAGCCTCTCTCGCGCGAGCAGGACATAATCGGCCGCCGCCATGGCGCGCGCCGCCGCGATGCGCTGCCAGACGCGCTGGTCGAAGTCGGCCTTGCGCGTCTCGAAATAGGCATTGTGGACTGCCAATGCCTCGGCCGCGGAGAAACCGCCCTTGGCATTGGCCGCCTGCATCTCCGTCAGCCGCACCGTCGGGAAATCCACGAGGCGCGCACCGCTTGCGGAGAGCCGCGTTCGCGTCGCCTCGAATGCCTTGCCGACGGTGGCGTCGAGATCCTCGAGCAGGGGGCCGACGAGGATGCCGAGCCGCAACCCCGAGAGGCTCGACGGCGCAGACGACGCAGGCTCTTCGCCCGCGAGCACACAATGGGTGAGGGCACAGTCGGCGACCCTTCTTGCGAGCGGGCCGACGGAGTCGAGCGTGTAGGAGAGCGGCAGGGCGCCGTCCTTCGGCACGAGGCGCGCGGTCGGCTTGTAGCCGACGACGCCGCAGAAACTAGCCGGGATGCGGCAGGAACCGCCGGTGTCCGTGCCGATGGCGAGGTCGCATAGCCCGTCGGCCACCGCGACCGCGGCGCCGGAAGAGGAGCCGCCCGGCACGCGAGCCCGATCGGCCGGATTGCCGGGGGTGCCGTAATGCGGGTTGATCCCCATCGCCGAGAAGGCGAATTCGGTCATGTTGGTCTTGGCGACGATGACGGCGCCGGCGGCCCGCAGCCGCCCGACGACCGGGGCGTCTTGCGTCGCCGGCGCGAAATCCGCCCTGATCCTGGAGCCGGCGCGCGTCGGCTCGCCCTTGACGTCGAGGAGGTCCTTGATGGTCACGATGCGCCCGTCGAGCGGGCCGAGCTCGCGGCCGAACTTGCTGCGCCCGTCGGCGGCGTCGGCCGCCGCTCGGGCCTCGTCCGCATAGACCGTCAGGCAAGCCCGCGCGCCTTCGCCCTTCGGATCGGCGATGCGTTCGAGCGCGGCTTCGAGCCGCTCGCGATGGGAGAGTTTCGTCATGCGACCTCGCTTCTTGGCTGCTGGGCGGAAGCTGTTTGGCCAAGCGCGGCTTCGACCTCCGCCCGCCTCGGAATTGGCGCGACCGCGCCAAAGCCTCGCGTCGACAGGGCGGCGGCCACCGCCGCATAGCGGCCGGCGACAAAGGGGTCGTGCGTCACGAGATATTCGGCGAGGAACGCCCCGTCGAAGCAGTCGCCGGCCCCTGTCGCATCGACAGGCTCGACGGGGATGGAGCGCAGGCGCCTGCGCTCCCGCGGGGTCGCCACCAGGGCGCCTTCAGGGCCGAGCGTCAGCGCCACGATCTTGGCGCCCAGCCGCAGATAGAAATCGGCGATGGCATCGGGGTCGCCGAGGCCGGTGAGTCGCGTCGCATCGTCGAGACCTGGCCTGGCGATGTCGCATTGCGCCATGGCCGCGTGGATGATGGCGCGCGCCCGCATGAGAGGCCACAGCTTCAGCCGCAGATTGCTGTCATAGGAGACGAGCACGTCCGCGCCGCGCGCGGTCTCGATCGCGGCGAACACCGCGTCGCAGGCGGAGGTCGAGATCGCCTGGCTGATCCCCGACACATGCAGCGCCTTGGCGCCGCGGATCAGTTCGAAGGGCAGGTCGCGGACGCTGAGCCTGCTGGCCGCCGATCCGGCCCGCACATAGGAGAAGACATGGCCGCTCTCGCCGTGGGCGACGAAGTAGATGCCGGTCGCGGCATCAGGGTCGGTGCGGACGCAGCTCGCATCGACGCCCTCGCGCGCCCATAGCGCGCGAAAGGCACGGCCCGCCTCGTCATCGCCGACGGCGCTCACATAGCCGACCGACGCGCCCTGACGCGCGGCGGCGACGGCGGCGTTCGATGTGTCGCCGCCGAAGCCGAACAGATAGCCGCCATCGCCGCGCGTCGCGTTGAACTCGGCCAGCGGCTCGCCGATGCAGAGAATGTCCGGAGACATGGCGGCGCTAGATCCCCGGTCCGTTCGATTGAGACCGGGAATCCAATTCCTCGTTTTGTCGCATTGTCTTCACGCGAACCGCTATCCCTTCGCTCGAACATCCCTCAGCGAGGTTGCGGCGTGCCGATCAGCGACCAGATCGCCGGGAAGGTCGCGGCGGTAAGGGCGACCTTCACGCCCTCGCCGAGCAGGAACGGCGCCACGCCCTTCGACCAGGCCGCGGCCATGCCGAGACCCTGACCATGCGCGCCGATCCTTGCGGCGTAGGCAAGCCAAAGGAAGCCGCAGGCGAGGATCAGCGCGTCGGCGAGCAGGGCGCAAGGCAAGATCGCCGAGAAGCTGCGATCGAGCCTCGCCTCGGCGATCAGGCCCATCAAGGCCGCGGCCGGAATGAAGCCGATCAAAAACCCGCCGGTCGGGCCGAGGAGATAGGCAGGCCCGGCCATCGGAGGCAGCGCAGCGGCGAAAACGGGCAAGCCGAAAATGCCGCAAGCCAGATAGGCGATGACCGTCATCACCGAATGCCTGACGCCATAGGCCGCGCCGAGGCTCAGGACGGCGAGGCTCTGCAACGTCATCGGCACGGGCGAGAAAGGCACGCTGACCTTGGCCGAAACCGTCAGCAGCGCGACGCCCGCGAGGCAGAGCGCCGCGTCGCGCACGAAATGCGAACCGCCCTTGGTCGCCAGGGGCTCGGTCTGCGCAGTCGCGGCGGCGGCCCGACGCGGCCAGATCGCGCCCGCCAATGTGTCCTCGATCCCCGTGCCGCTCATCCCGACGCTTCCTCCGATTGGCGGCAGGTTTGCCGCGCACCACCTTCGACCTATATGACCGTGATCGCCGCGCCTCAAGGGCAGCGACAGGGAAAACCATGCAAGATCGGAATGCCTCCACCGCGGTTCCAGGCGACGCCGCCGCCGCGCCCGAAGCGCAGCTCACGCGGTTCACGCCGCTGCTGCGGCGCGTGATCGCCGATAATGGCGGCCCCTTCACCTTTACCGGCACCTGCAGCTATGTCGTCGGACAAGGGAAAGTGGCGATCGTCGATCCCGGCCCTGCCGGCAAGGAGGCGCATGTGGCGGCGCTGCTCGATGCCGTTCGCGGGGAGACGGTGAGCCATATCGTGGTGACGCATACGCATCGCGATCATTCGCCGGCGGCGCGCGCCCTGAAGACCATGACCGGCGCGCCGATCGTCGGCTGCGGGCCGCATCGGCCGGCGCGCCCGAGGCCGGCCGCGGCGAAGGTCGGCCTCGACACGGGCGGCGACCGCGACCACGAGCCGGATCTGCTCATGCAGGAAGGCGACACGATCACAGGTCCGGGCTGGACGCTCGCGGCGATCGCGACGCCGGGCCATACGGCCAATCATCTGGCCTTCACGCTGCGGGAAGAGAACGCGCTCTTGTCCGGCGACCATGTCATGGCCTGGTCGACGACTATCGTCGCCCCGCCCGACGGTTCGATGGCGGACTACATGGCCTCGCTGCAGCATCTCTTGAGCTTCGAGCATGCGATCTACTGGCCGGGGCATGGTGGTCCGGTACGCGAGCCGGCGCGCTATGTGCGGGGTCTCGCTGCCCATCGTCGGCAACGCGAGCACCTCATCCGCGAGGCGGTGAAAGGCGGAGCGCGAGGCATCAAGGCGATCGTCGAGGCGGCCTATCCCGCCATTGCTCCAGCGCTCGCCGGCGCCGCCAGCCTGTCGACGCTCGCCCATCTCGAATGGCTGGTCGAACGCGGCGAGCTCGTCTCGGACAATGGCCAGATTTCGTTCGAGGCGCTCTACCGCCCCGCATAGTTGGGCTTGCCGAAGACCAACGTCTCGAGCCGATCGAGATAAGCCGAGATGTCGCCTTCCCCGCCATGCAGGAGTGACCAGCGTTGGCGGGCGATGAGGCGCACATCGACTCTCACCCCCTCTTCGGTTTGGAGAAGGCGCACCACCGCGTCGCTCGGCCAGCCGATGAGAAAGCTCGGCACGGTGGCCGCGAAGCGCGCCTGATTGTCGAGGGGCGCGCCCGCATATTCGACGGTCGAGACATGCCAGGCGCTCATGCCGGCTGCGCGCAACGCGAGCGTCAGCGCCTCGTTCAACGACTGGTCCAGCAGCAACGGAGGTATGGGCTTGAGCGCGCCCGCGTCGAGCGTGCTCGCGGCGACGGGCGGTGGAGCTCCGCCGGCGAGCTGCTTCAGGGGCTGAAGCGGTGGAGGCGGATCGCCCGGATCAGTGGTCAGGTCGAGTGCGGGCGGGTTCACGAGGTCCCGCAAGCACATGCCGGCCGGATAGGCGATGAGCGCCAAGCCGAGCATGAAGCCTGCGAGCGCGCTGGGCATGCCGCGTGCGCCGCTGCGCCAACTCGCCCGGAAGGCGATCATCGCCAGGAGCAATGCTGTGACCGCGAGCACCTCGCAGGCGATGACGGCAGCCAACGCCTCGAAGGGCTGCAGCCGCCTGAGCCAAGCGAGCAATAAGGCGAGCGCCACGGAAAGCCATGCGAAGAAGCCGACCCGCAGGCTCCACAATGCGGCGCGCGAGACGGGCTCCTCGATCAGCAGACGGCGCATCTATCCAAGGCGCTGAGCCTTTTCTTCCGCTTTCGGCAGCGCATGGTTCTGGAAGCGGTCGCGCAGCTCGGTCTTCAGGATCTTGCCCGTCGCAGTGTGCGGGATCTCGTCCACGAGCACCATGTCGTCGGGCATCCACCATTTGGCGATCTTGCCCTGCAGGAAGGCGAGCACGCTATCCTTGGTGGGCTTGCGGTCCTTCTTCGGGACGATGATGAGGAGAGGGCGCTCGTCCCATTTCGGGTGACGCACGCCGATCACGGCAGCTTCCGCGACATCCGGATGGCCGATCGCGAGGTTCTCGATCTCGATGGAGGAGATCCATTCGCCGCCGGACTTGATCACATCCTTCGAGCGGTCGACGATCTGCATATAGCCCAAAGGATCGATATTGGCGACATCGCCGGTATCGAAGAACCCCTCATCGTCGAGGATATTGCCGCCGACGCCCTTGAAATAGGATGCCGACACCGCAGGGCCGCGCACCTTGAGGCGCCCGAAGGCCTTGCCGTCCCAAGGCAGCCTGTTGCCCTTGTCATCGGTGATCTTCATCTCGACGCCGAAGGGCGAATGCCCCTGCTTCATCTTCAGATCATAGGTCGCCTCCTTGTCGAGATGCATGGTCTCGGGCTTGAGCGAGGCGAAACTGCCGAGCGGACTCATCTCCGTCATGCCCCAGGCATGGATGACCTCGACGCCGAAACGATCCGCGAAGCTCTTGATCATGGCGCGCGGGCAGGCCGAGCCGCCGATGATCACGCGCTCGAGGGCCGGCAGCTTGGCGTCGGTGGCGTCGATATACTGCATCAGCATCAGCCAGACGGTCGGGACCGCGGCCGAGAACGTCACTGCGTAGGTGTTGAGCAACTCGCAGATGCTCGCCCCGTCGAGCTTGGGCCCGGGGAGCACGAGGGTCGCCCCGGTCATCGGCGCCGAGAAGGCGAGCGACCAGGAATTCGCATGGAACATCGGCACGACCATCAGACAGACATCGCGCGAATTGATGCGGAAATTGTCGGTCATGCAGGCGATGAGCGAATGCAGCACGTTCGAGCGATGGCTGTAGACCACGCCCTTGGGCTCGCCCGTCGTGCCGGAGGTGTAGCACATGCCGCAAGCCGCGTTCTCCTCGACCTCGACCCAGGAGAAATTGCCGTCGACCTCGGCTATCCAATCCTCATAGGCGACCGCGCCCTTGAGCGAGGTCTTCGGCATATGGGCCTTGTCGGTAAGGATGACGTAGCGCTCGATGGTCGGCAACCTGGCGGCGACCTTCTCGACCAGCGGCACGAAGGTGATGTCGAGGAACAGCAGACGATCCTCGGCATGGTTGACGATATAGACGATCTGATCCTCGAACAGGCGCGGATTGACCGTGTGATAGACCGCGCCGGCGCCCATGATGCCGTACCAGCATTCGAGATGCCGGCCGGTGTTCCAGGCAAGCGTCGCCACGCGATCGCCGGGCTTGATGCCCTCGGCGACGAGCCGCTGCGATACCTTGAGCGCGCGCCGGCGCAGCTCGACATAGGTCGTCTCGACGATCGGGCCTTCCACCGACCGCGAAATGACCCGGCGCTTGGGATGCTGCAGCGCCGCGTAATCGATGATCTTATGGACGAGAAGCGGCCAGTCCTGCATCAATCCGAGCATCGAAACTCCTCCCATGCGCGCTTTGGCGGGGGGCTTTTCCCGCTTTCGAAGAGGATATTAGCAAATTCACCGTTCGACGATAGTGCGCGCCGGCTAATTCCTTGGATTGATCGCCGCATCGCGGCTTCATATGTTGAAGCTGGGCGTGCCACCCGATTCCCGATGCCGGAGATTTTCGATGAAGCGCATAACATCCATCGCGGTCTTCGCCGTCTTGACGACCGGGACGATCGGCTTTGCGCAGGCTGCCTCCTGCCGCGCCCAGCTCGGCGCGGCGAAGGCCGCGATCCTGGTCGATCGGTGCACCGAAGTGTCGCCCGCGACCCATCCGCCCTGCAACGCCGATAATCCCTGCGAAATGATCATCGGCGAGATCAAGCGCGGCTGCGGCTTCTTCACTCCTGGCAGCACGCCGAAGGCACCTGCCTATTGCGGCGATTATTGACCCGGTGACCGCAAGCTCCGCAGCGCTTCGCTGCCTCGCGCCCGGCGCTTGATGTCGCGGTCGAGCGCAAGCCGGCCTACGTCGAAGATGGCCGCGCCCGATATGGCTGTGGCGAAGATCATGGCACCAAGCGCAGCGCCCGAGGTGCCCGAACCCGACGCATTTCGCGTCTGGCTGCGCTTCCTGCGGCTCGATCAGCGATTGCGCCTTCTGATGGGCCGGTGCTTACGCGAGGTTGGTTTGTCGATCCCGCAATTCGATGTGCTGTCGGCGCTGAGCGAGGCCTCCGGCATCACGCAGCGGGAGCTGGCGCAGCAGCTCTTCGTCACCAAGGGTAATGTCTCGGGGCTGATCGATCGCTTGGTCGAGGCCAAGCTTGTCGAGCGGCGCGGCGGGCAGGACCGGCGGTCTCACGCCTTGTTCCTGACCGGCGAGGGCGAGCGGGTGGCGAGTGCCGGGTTTGCCATGCAAAAGGCCTTTGTCGACACCACCTTGGGGCGGCTGCCGCGGCAAGACCTCGCCATGCTGCATCGGCTGCTTGGGCAATGGCGGGAAGCCGTGCGGGGCATCGAGGGCCAGGATAGACCAAGACCTTGAGGTTAGCGCCTCATTTACCATTGCGACGCAGGCTCGGATGGCGGCCACGGGCGCGTCGAGATACGGCCATGATCGCCGAGCAAGGACTGTTTGCCTGCCGACGAAGCCCCGTTCGCCGGCGCAACCACGGGCATCAGCCGAGAATCTCCGATGCGACAAACAACCGAAGCCCCTCGTCCTCTCCGCCCGCGCCGGGAGCCGGATGCGACGATCCCGAAGTTCCGCGAGCTTCGCCTCTCCGCCGTCGTGGCGGCTTGCGCTTGGCCGAGGATCGAGCCGGAAAAGCCGCGCAAGAGCCGGGACGCCGCCTCCGCTGCTCGTTTCGAGGAAGATTGATCGGTGCTCGCCCGTAGCCCCTTGGCCCGTCCGGTCACGCGGCGCGGTGCGCTCCTCGCGCCGCTGGCGGGCGGCATCGCCGGCTTGACGGTCAACGGCTACGCCTTCGCCTATGCGCCGGGCGTCCTGCTCGATGTGACACGCTATCGGCTCACGCCCGAGCAATGGCGTTCCGGGCCGTCGCTTCGGATCGCGGTGCTGACCGATCTGCATTTCGGCGAGCCTTTCGTCTCGCTCGAACGCCTCCACGAAATCGTCGAAACGACGAACGGTTTGCAGCCTGACCTGATCTGCCTGCTCGGCGATTTCGAACCCGGTCACCGTTTCATCTCGCGCGAAGTCCCCCGCGCCGATTGGGCGCGCGCGCTCGCTACCCTTAAAGCCCCGCTGGGCGTGCATACGGTGCTCGGCAATCACGATTGGTGGGCGGATGCGCGGGCGCAGAGCCGGCAGACCGCCGTGCCGCTCGCCGCCCGGGCGCTGTTGGATGCGGGGCTGCCGGTCATGGAGAACAGCGCCGTGCCGCTGGTGAAGGACGACAAGCCGTTCTGGCTGATCGGGCTCGGCGACCAGATCGCCTATCATCGCCGGGGCTACGGGTTCAAGGGTCGGGACGATCTGCGAGGGGCGCTCGCAGCCGTGCCGCCGGATGGTGCGCCCGCTCTGCTCCTCGCCCACGAGCCCGACATCTTCCCGCAAGTGCCACACCGTGTGGCGCTGACGCTCTCGGGCCACACCCATGGCGGCCAAGTCCGCCTGTTCGGCTATTCGCCGCTCGTGCCGTCCAGTTACGGCAATCGCTACGCCTATGGGCATGTCGAGGAAGGCGGCCGCCATCTCGTCGTGTCGGGCGGCATCGGCCCGGGCAAGCTCCCGATCCGCATCGGCGTGCCGCCGGAAATCGTTCTCGTCGAGTTGACGGCACCCGTTTGAGGCGAGCCTCTCCAGCGTCGCATGCCGGTCGATGAGCGTCGGCCGCTTTGCCGCCCAAGGGTAAACAACCCGTCACTGGAGGCACGCGACGGCAGTGCAAGCAATCATCGTAAGATATTGAAATAATAATATTTTCAATCTCAGAAGGGTTAATGAGCGCTTGCCTTAATACCTCGATAGCATCTTCATAACGCTCCGTTTTCCCTTTTCCTTAGCGAGCTCTTCAAACCCCGCCGCGATCATGGGCCCTGCGATCGGCGCGAGGAGATGGACGTCGAGCTTTCTCGCATTGAACAGGAGATGATCGTCATGGGACTGCGTGAAGATCAGTGCGCCTTCGGAGCGCGCGATGTCACCGATGGGGCGCTGCAGGGCATGCTCGCCGGCGACGCGCTGTTGTCGCTTGGACTGATGTATTCGACCGGCCGTTCGGTCGAGCCGGATCTCGTCGAGGCGCATAAATGGTTCAATATCGCGGCGCTGCGCGGCAGCGTCGAGGCGGCCGAGTTGCGTGCCGAAATCGCGCGCGAGATGAGCCGCGCCGATATCGCCGATGCACAACGCAAGGCGCGCGACTGGCTGTCGGCGCATTGAGAAGCGAGTTCGGGCGAGTGCCCGATCGTTCGGGCGTTCGAGGCGGACACTTTCGCCGCGATGATCCGCCGCAGCCGTGATTTCCGGGCGAGGAAGAATTCCAAGGGCAGTCGAGGACTGTCCGGGCCGACGGCGTCGCTGTTGACCGGGGCGAACCTGCTCTATACGGCAGGGCGGGGCGCAAGGAGACGTGGCCGAGAGGCTGAAGGCACTCGTTTGCTAAATGAGCAGACCTCGAAAGGGGTCTCGAGGGTTCGAATCCCTCCGTCTCCGCCAGTTCTACCCTATCGTGCGCTGTATTATCCCGGAGACCGCTGACGCCCTCATGCCGGCGGCGGCCACGCCCAATTGCTTTCAGAGCTGTAACGCGTTACAGTGGCGGCGTGGCGGCTTATCGAGGAGATCCGGGTGACCGCACCGGCCGAACGAATGAGAATGATGCGCCATCGGCGGCGCGGGCAAGGTCTGCGCGAGTTGCGTCTCGTTGTACCGGACCCGCGGTTAGCGTCTGTTCGAAAGCGGGTTGCGGCTCAGGTCGTTCGTCTCGACCGAGGCCACGAAGACGAGGCATTGAGCTGGATTGAAGCCGTTTCCGAATTCGACGCGCCCAGTCCAAGCGAACGATGAAGCGTGGCGACGTCGTCATCGTCGCGGCGGCGGGTGATCATGGGAAACCGCGACCGGCGGTCATCGTACAGACCGATGCGTTTCCTGAAGCACATGCATCGGTCGTAATATGCCAGATGACATCGGAAATCGTCGATGCTCCAGACTTTCGGGTCACGATTGATCCGAACGAGGAGAACGGCTTGCACGTTCAGTCCCAGATCATGGTCGACAAGCCGGTCACGGTTCGGCGGGAACGGGTTGGACAGTTTATAGGTCGCCTCAACGGCGAGGAAATCGGACGCCTCAATGTCGGCCTGGCGTTCGTCATGGGCCTCGCGGACTGAGCGCTATCATAGGGCTATAGCGTAGACAGAGTGCTCATCATCATCAGTCGTGGCTCGCCATTGCGCCGTTCATGAATTTTCACGGGCGAGCGCGCTTCACGAACCTTCTTGTCGCACCGACCGCGAGGCCGCGAAAGCGAATCGGATTGAGCAGATCCAATGAATAGGCTCCCCGACTTGGTCAGCGCGAGTTGAGGGACCGGTTTGAGGCGCTTTTGGACATTACAGGTTGCGGCCTGTTGATCTTGCTCAAGCGGGGCTCGGCCGACAAGAGCACTATGTTCAAGGAGGTCCTCTGCAATGCGTGGGGATGCGGCATAAGGACAGGCTATGTCGCCGAGGGAGGAGAATATGGTCGGTCAGGCTCCCCGGGCGCTCGAGAGCGCTCGCGGCGGGGCCAGTGCCATCTCCGAGGATGCATTCCGGCCCTTCGAGATCGCTTCGATCGCCAGTCGCGAGGGCATTTGCCCGGTTCGCGAGAGCTGCGTCGCCGCCCTCCGCTTCGGGGTGCTGCGGAGCTTTTCCCGGCCGAGCTCGACCCCTCGCCGGGTGCTCGTGGTCGCGCCTCTTGCAGGCGGGTATCCGATCGTGCTGCGCGATCTCGTGATCGGTCTGCTTCGCGAGCTGAGCGAGGTTGCCATCACCGATTGGCCCGATGCGCGCTATGTCCCCAAGGGATGCGGGGCCTTCGGGCTCGCCGACAACATCCTCCACGTCGAGGAGATGATGAGGAGGCTGGGCCCCGAGTTGCATGTCGTCGCCGTCTGCCAGGGCGTCGTGCCGGCTCTCGCGGCGACCGCGTTGCTCTCGGCCAGCCGCGGCAAGGCCGCTCCGCTCTCCTTGACCTTGATCGGTGGGCCCGTCGATCCGCTGGCCAATCCGTCCCGCGTGGTACGCCTGCTGCGCGGACGGTCCTTGGGCTGGTTCAGGCAGAACGTCCTGGACACGGTCGGTGCCGCCTATCCCGGGCGCGGCAGGCGCATCTATTCGCGCACCCGCCAGCTCGAGACGCTTTCCGCTTATGCGCTGCGCCACATCGTCAATGGAGGCGAGCTTTTCTGGAAAATGCTCCTCGACGATGGAGAAGATCCCGTCCGCTTCCCGTTCTCGAGCCTTTGCTGGTCGCTGATGGACATCCCTGCCGAATTGCTCCTCGACACGGTACGCGAGGTCTTCCATCGCTCTTCGCTGGCGCGCGGCACACTGAGCGCCGAGGGGCGAAGGATCGATCTGCGAACCATTCGACGCACCGCGCTGATGACCATCGAAGGTGAAGAGGACGATATCGCGGCTCTCGGCCAGACCAGCGCCGCACATGCGCTTTGTCCCTCCATCCCGGAAGCGCGGCGGCGGCGCCTTGTCGTGCCGCAGAGCGGGCACTTTTCTCTCTTCCACGGAGAGATCGCGCGCAGGACAGTGTTGCCGGCGATTGTCGAACTGATCGAGGACACGCAAAGACGCAAAAAGCTCCGTGGGAGCGTGCCACGAGCCCAATCGCTGGAGGTGGCTTGAGATCGCCGATTTGGGCGTCAGACCGCGCGATCGCGGGCTGGCGAAGGTCGGCCATTCATGGCCGCAGTCCATGCTTGCCAAGCAGCTTCACCGTACTGGCCTGTGGCCCTCTCTCGCCCATTTCCTCGGCAAAGATCACCCGAGAGCCCACAGCCAGTCGCGAGAAGCCGCCCCCGATCACGCTGTTACGATGGAAATAGATCTCCCGCCCATCGCCGGATTCGAGGAAGCCGAACTCGCCAGATGCATCGAGCCGCGCGACAGTTCCGATCGGCTGGCCCTCGTGCCGCTTCACCTGCCCTTGCAGCCGGCGCACCTGATCCTGAAGTCGCCTGCGCGCCCGCTTGAAGGCGTCGTTCAGCGCGAAGGTCAGATCGGCATGCCGCTCGTCTGCCTGCGCGGTGCGTTCGACATTGACTTCGCGGCCGTTCGGGAGCGCCAGACGGATGTTCACCTCGTAGAGCCCGCCTGTGCTATGGTGAGCACCCGGTCCTTTGAGCACGACCCGGCAAGCCGTCACACGCCCATAGCGCTCCTCGAGCTCGGCCACATGGCGCGCAATGTCCGCCTGGATTCCCGCGGTCCCGGCCATCCCTTGAAAATCGATTTCCACTGGGGTTTGCATGACCATATCTCTTACCGACCGCCACGCTTCCCGACTTGATGCAACTCAAACTTCGCCCGCCGGACCGTCCTATTCTTGCGGTCGGGCAGCCATGCGCCAACGGCACCGGAACGGCGCGCGAGTGGAGTTTCCGGTGGAGTTCGGAGAGACGGAGATGGACAAGGAAAGCGTGGTCGCGAGACTCCGGGGAACCGGTTTTCAGGTGCGGAAGATCGCCCCGATGGGGGATGAGGTCGGCTGGCGGTTCCTGCTCACGAACGGCGCCGTCATCCGTTGCTTCGACGACGGCCGCTGCATCGTCCATGGTCCCAGCGCCGCCTCCTTGCGTTTCATCTTGCGCAGGGGGGCTTTCGGCAATTCGGCGTGGGCCGCGGCTTCGCCGCAACAGAGCTATTACTTGTTCTGACGCAGTCCTTCGATGAGCAACCGAGCCAGGATCGTCTTCATCGGCGCGGGAAGCAACTCGTTCGGCCTCAGCATGTTCCGCGACCTGTTCTCTTCCACCGAGCTCGAGGGCTCGACGCTCGTGCTCGTCGATACCAACGCCGTCGCTCTCGAACGCATGGCAGAGCTCGCCCGCATGATCGAGGCGCAAACCCGCGCAGGGATTGCGATCGAACAGACGACGGACAGGCGCACGGCGCTCAATGGCGCGGACTTCGTCGTCATTTCGGTGGCGATCGACCGCAACCGCCTATGGCGGCTCGACTTCGAGGTCCCACGCAAGCACGGAATCCGTCATACGCTCGGCGAGAACGGCGGACCCGGAGGCTTGTTCTTCACCCTGCGCACTCTGCCGCTGATTTTCGATATCGCGCGCGACATCGAAGAGCTCTGCCCGAATGCTCTGCTGATCAACTTCTCGAATCCGGAAAGCCGGATCGTGCTCGCCCTGAGCAAGTACAGCCATGTGCGCTGCATCGGACTGTGTCACGGCATCTTCATGGGTCGGGACGATGTCGCTCGGATTCTCGGGCTCGCCACCGCGCGGGTCGATGTTTGGGGCGCGGGCCTCAATCACTCCCAATGGCTGCTCGAGATCCGCGAGCACGACAGCGGCGAGGATCTCTACCCGCGCCTCCGCGAGCTCGAGCGGAGCCATGACGCGAGCTTCCGGCCCTTTACCCGTCGCCTTTTCCGGGCTTTCGGGTATTGGCCGACCTGCAGCGACGACCATCTCGGCGAATATTTCGCCTATGGGTGGGAGGCCGGGGAGCGGGGCTACAACTTCGCGGATGACGAGCGCTACCGCGGAATTCTCGCCGATACGCTCACGAAGGTGCTGTCGGGTGCCGCGCCGATCCCGGGCGATTGGCTGACGCCGTCAGGGGAGCGCGCGGTGGCGGTGATCGCGGGGGTGCTCGATAACCGAAAGCAGATGATCGAGTCCGCCATCGTCTACAATCGCGGCGCCATCCCCAACCTGCCGGCGGAGCTGGCGGTCGAGGTGCCCGCGATTGTCGATGCCGCGGGCGTTCATCCGATCTCGCTCGGGCCGCTGCCTGAACCGATCGCGAAGTTGATGAGCATGCCGGCGCATGTGCATCAACTCGCGGTGGACGCTGCCGTACACGCCTCGAAGGAACTCGCATTGCAAGCATTGCTGATCGACCCGGTGGTCAATTCCAGCCGGGCAGCCATCCAGATTCTGGACGAGTTGTGGGAGGCGAATCTGCCCTATATCCGAAAGTGCATCTGAGCGCTGAGGGCAGGTCATCCATGAGCTGCGGCCGGCGATCTTTTCGCCAACCCGGTAACACTGCGCCCGGCGGCGCCTGAAGGGCGGCTCAACACTTGGTTTCAGTCGGTCGAGGCCTCACTCTTACCGGTAAGAGTAAGGAGGCCAACATGCGGATCACTTCGAAAGGACAAGTGACGATCCCGGCCGAAATCCGCGAGCAGGCGGGGTCTTCTGCCGCACACGGAGGTCGATTTCGAATTTGACGGCAAGGTCGTGCGCGCCGGAGTCCGGAACAAGGACGGCCGAGGGGCGCGTCTGATCGCCCATTTGCCGGGACGCGGAGACATCGCCATGAGCACCGATGCGATCATGGCGCTGACCCGTGACGAATGAATGACCGCCATATTGGTCGACAGCAATGTTCTGCTCGACTTGATGGCCGAGGACCGGGAAGTCGTTTCTCGCCTACCGGCAACAAGGTGGAACGAAGCGGTCACCGCTTCCGGACTTCTTCATCGGCGCCCACGCCGCCATTGCCGGATATCGATTGCTGACGCGCGACGCAGCTCATTATCGCACCTACTTTCCGAAGCTGCCATTGATCGCCCCAAGCTGAGCGTGTCCTTAGGCCCTATAGCCCGACATAGGCCTTGCGTACCCGATCATCGGCGAGAAGCGCGGCGCCGCTCCCGCTCATCGCGATGCGGCCGTTCTCGAGGACATAGCCGCGATCAGCCAATGACAGCGATTGGGCTACGTTCTGCTCGACCAGCACGATCGTGATGCCGCCCGCTTTGTTGAGATCGCGGATGACTTGCATGACTTGGTCGACGACGACAGGCGCGAGCCCGAGGGACGGTTCATCCAGCATGATCAGGCGCGGTTGCGCCATCAGGCAGCGGCCGATCGCCAGCATCTGCTGCTCTCCGCCCGACAGGGTTCCGGCCGATTGACGGCGGCGCTCCGCGAGGCGGGGGAACAATACCAGGACCTTGTCGAGGGTTTCCCTCGCGCCGCGGCGGGCGCGAGGGATCGCGGCGCCCATTTCGAGGTTTTCGGCGACGCTCATATTGGGAAAGATCTGACGGCCTTCCGCCACTTGTCCGATGCCGATATCGCAAATGCGGTGCGGCGGTTCGCCGGCAATCTCCCTTCCCTCGAAGCGAATGGCGCCACGCGTCGGCTTTTGCATGCCGAAAACGGTCCGGATGAGCGAGGTCTTGCCGGCGCCGTTGGCGCCGACGATTGCGACGAACTCGCCAGCTGCTACGTCCATCGAAACGCCGTCGAGAACCTGGGCATCCCCGTAGAACAGGTCGAGGCTGCGTATTTCCAGCATGGGCGCGGTCATCGACTCACGGGCTCGCGCGCTCGGCGCCGAGATAGCATTCGAGAACCTTCTGATCGTGAGCGACCTTGTGCGGCGACCCCTCGCAGATTTTCTGCCCATGGTGCAGCACGATGATATGGTGGGAGAGTGCCATCACTGCGCGCATCACATGCTCGGTGAGCAGGATTGTGAGGCCGGTGTCGCGACACAGTTCGTTGAAAAAACCCACCATGGCGTCGATTTCCATCGGTCGCAGACCAGCCATCACTTCGTCGAGCAAGAGCAGTTTTGGGGCGGTAGCCAGAGCGCGTGCCGTCTCGAGCCGCTTGCGCTCCGGCAACGTCAGGCTGCTCGCGGTCTCCCGCGCCTTGCCGGCAAGGCCAAGCCGTTCGAGAGTTTCCATCGCCAGGCGCTTTGCCTTGGCGGGGTTCTCGGTTTGACGGAAGGCGCCGATCACCACGTTATCGAGCACCGACAAGGCCACGAACGGTTTGACCAATTGAAAAGTGCGCCCGATGCCGGCTCGGCAGGCCTGATCGGGACGGAGCCCGGTAATGTCGCTGCCATCGAGCCGAATGCTGCCGGTATCTGGGGCAAACACGCCCGCGATCATGTCGAAAGTGGTCGTCTTGCCGGCGCCGTTGGGGCCGATCAAGCCTATGATGGCGCCGCGCGGCACCGAGAAGCTCACCCGATCGACGGCCTGAAGTCCGCGAAATCGCTTCGAGATGCCGTCCACCTCGAGAAGCGGCGTGCTCATCGCTTCGCCTCGCCGAGCGCCAGCGCGTCGCGGATCCATGGCCATAGCCCGGAGGGTTTCAAGGCGACGATTGCGAGCAACGCCGCGCCGTAGAACCATTGCTTGAGGCCCGCGATCTCGAAGGAAGCGCTGAGGGCGGTCATGACCTCGCCGAGCGTCGTCAACATGGATGCTCCGACCAACGGGCCAAACAGCGTGCCGATTCCGCCGACGATGGGGCCGATCATGATCTCCACGGAGCGCGAGGTGGCGAAGATGGTGTCGGGATAGAGGTTGTTGTCGTAGAAGGCCAAGACGGTGCCCCCGACCGCGGTCAGCATCGCGGAGACCGCGACCGCGGCCAGCTTGTAGCGAAACAAATCGATGCCGAGCGCTCGCGCGGCTTCCGGGTCTTCGCGGATCGCTCGCCAGTAGTAGCCGAGGCGCCGGTGCAAGACGTAACGGCTGAAGCAAATCACCGCAAACGTCAGCGCCGCAAGGAGGTAGTAGAACATCGGCGGCGAGCCGCGCAAGTGCAGGAGGTCGTTGCTGGCGCGATTGGCCACCGGCAGGAAGAGGCCGCTCGAACCGCCGACCCAAGCGAAATTGTCGAACAGTATTCTGGTGAACTCGTTGAAGGCTATGGTGAGCAGTGCGAAGTAGACGCCGGTGACGCCAAAGCGGAAGCTCAGCGCGGCGATGAGGCTGCCGACCAACCCGGCGAGCGCCGCGCCGGCGACCATCCCCAGCCATGGCGAGACGCCGTATTTCACGAACAGCGCCGAGCTGGCATAGGCGCCGAGACCGACATAAAGGGCATGGCCGATCGAGAGCTGCCCGGCAAAGCCCATCATGATGTTCCAGGCCGATCCGAAATAGGCCGCGAACAAAATGACGATGAGCACGGAGAGGAGGTAGGAGCCGACGAAGAACGGCATCGCCAGCACCACCGCCGCGAGGATGGCGATCGCAGCCATTTGCCTCGGCGCGGCGCGAAGAGAATTGGCGATGAGCGACGTTTCGATGGCCGGGATCGGGCTCATGCGCGCCGCCCAAGCAGCCCCTGCGGCCGCACCAGCAAAATGATGATGAGAAGCGCAAAGCTGAACATGCTCTTGAGCGACGGCATGATCATGAAACCCGATAGCGCTTCCGAGACGCCGACGAGCAGTCCTCCGAGCAAGGCTCCCGGCATGCTGCCGAGCCCTCCCAGAATGACGATGATGAAAGCCAGCAGGGTGTAGTCGGACGCGATATAGGGCTGCACGTCGACGAGCAGCAGCAGCAATGCACCTGCCGCGCCGACGCAAGCCGTGCCAATTCCGAAGGCTATTGCATACAGGCGCTTCACGTCGAGGCCGACCACCTGCGCGCCGATCTGATTGTCGGCGCAGGCGCGGATCGCCGT
>JBIOEJ010000085.1:0-26763 GCA_044445965.1 Hyphomicrobiales bacterium | reverse complement strand
CGTCGAGCGTGTTCGTCGACGAGGCGTTGAGCGCCCGCTTGGCGAGCGCGAGCCCTTGCGTCGGAGCTTGCGCGAAACGCTCGCAGAGCGCCTGCGCCTCGCCCATCAGCGCCTCGTCCTCGACGCATTTCCAGATCAGCCCCCAGCTCGCCGCGGTCTCGGCCGCGACGGGCTCGGCGAGCAGCGCCATGCCGCGCGCCCGCGCCTCTCCGGCGAGCCGCGGCAGGAAGAAGGTGCCGCCGGCGTCCGGCAGGAGGCCGATGCGGGCGAAGGCTTCGAGGAAGCTCGCCGAACGGGCGGCGAGCACGATGTCGCAGGCGAGCGCGATATTGGCGCCGGCCCCGGCCGCTACGCCGTTGACCGCGCAGACGACCGGCATCGGCAGGGCGCGCAGCTGCTTCACCAGCGGGCTGTAATATGCCTCGATGGTGCGGCCGAGATCGGGCGGCGCCGACCCTTCGCCCAAGGAGCCCTGGCCCATGACGCGGTCGGAGAGATCCTGGCCGGCGCAGAAGCCGCGTCCGGCGCCGGTCAGCAGCACCGCGCGGCAGGCCTTGTCCGCCTCGGCCTCGGCCAGCGCGGCGCGCAAGGCGAGGTGCATGCCCTCGTTGAAGGAATTGAGCCGCGACGGTCGGTTGAGGGTGACGACGCGATAGCCTTGCCGGCTCTCGACCAGGATGGATGCCTCGTCCATGCGTGCTCCCTCGGCGCGATTGTTCGGCGTCGCCGCGCCCGGCTTGCCGACTTTCATGTCGCGGCAAGGCGGATGTCAACGAGGCTGGTAGGGGTCTTCGAAAGATGCGGGCGGCGCATGCATTCAATCTCGCAGCGCAAGCAAATCCTCCATCGCTATGCCGAGCGCCCGTGCGAGCTTTGCGTGGAGCGAAATGTGGCCCGTCCGCTTGGCGGTCTCGATCTGCGCGAGATAGGGCTGCGTCACGCCGACCGCGCGCGCGAGCGCGCTTTGGGTGAGGCGGCGGCGCTTGCGCCAGAAGGCGAGCGGTGTCGCTGCCGACAGGAGGTCGTCGAGCTCGGAATTCGTCAATGTCTCCATGGCCCCCGTGGAGACGGCACGCACGGCGTCGGCATGGTCGCGCGCATCGACGAGGTCTTCGAACTCTTCGCGCGTCAGCACGACGAGATCCTCGCCGGATGGCGTCTGCAGGATTTGAGGCTTGGGCTCGTTCATCAGGAAAGCTCCTCGACCGTAGATATCCCCGCGAGGGCCTATCTTGGTCACGATGATCTCGTCTTCGGTCTTCTCGAAGATAATCCGGTAGTTGCCGGCCCGGAGACGCAGGCCACCTCCTTTCAACATCTTGACATTGGTGGCCGGCGAATCGCGATCGACCGCATAAGCTTCGATCTTGCGTTTGACGAGGTTCGCTCGGTTCGAATGCTTATTGAGATCGCGAATCGCAGACAGAGCATACCGAATCCGTTTGGCCACCCATATAGCATATAGCTATGACATCCAGTGTTCAAGCGACCGCTTTCGTGAAAGCACCGACCTCATGACGAGCACGTCATTGCCAATCTTGCCGTGCTTCCATGGCGCGCGATATGAAAGATGATGGACCAAGTCGCTCACCCATCGCTGTCCTCGGTCGCGACGCCGGAAGAAGCGGTCGCGAGGCTCGATCGCCTCTATCAGGAGGCCACGACGGCGCTGCGGGAGGCGTTGGAAGGCTTCTTCGAGACCCGCGAGCCGCCGACCCCGGCCGAACGGGCGCGCTTCCGCTATCCCGAGATCAGGGTCACCTATGAGCCGGAAGGCGTGCAGCCTTCGGTCAGGCGCGCCTTCGCCAAATTTCCCTCGCCCGGCGTCTATGCGACGACGGTCACTCAGCCCGCGGCCTTCCGGGCCTATCTCCTCGAGCAGCTGCGGCCGCTGATGCGCGATTACGGCGCGACGGTCGAGATCGGCGTCGGCCGCGAGGAGATCCCCTATCCTTACGTATTCGAGCGCGGCGACGAACTCTCCCGCGAAGGCGTCACGGCGGCGGAGCTGGCGCGCTTCTTCCCGGTGCCGCTGCTCTCGGCGGTGGGCGACGAGATCGCCGACGGCAGCTGGGAGCAGGCGATCGGCATGCCGCGCCCGCTGGCGCTGTTCGACGCGGTGCGCGTCGATTTCTCGCTGAGGAGGCTCACCCACTACACGGGCGGCGATTGGCGCGACTGCCAGTCCTGGGTCATGTTGACGAATTATCACCGCTATGTGGACCAGTTCATCCGCTGGGGGCTCGCCCGCGTGCGCGAGGAGGGCCCGTTCGAGAAGCTGGTCCTGCCGGCCGATACGGCGATCGACGGCTCGACCCCGGAGGCCGAAGCCGCGGCGCTGATCGCCGCCAACCCCTGGCACCGCTTCCAGATGCCCGCCTATCACGTCACCGCCAAGGACGGGCAGGGGGTCAGCCTCGTCAATATCGGGGTCGGGCCCTCGAACGCCAAGAACATCACCGATCATCTCGCCGTGCTGCGCCCCAATTGCTGGCTGATGGTCGGCCATTGCGGGGGCTTGCGGCAATCCCAGCAGATCGGCGACTACGTGCTGGCCCACGCCTATCTGCGCCAGGACCGCATCCTCGATGTGCAGGTGCCGGTCGATGTGCCGATCCCGGCGCTCGCCGAGGTGCAGCTCGCCTTGCAGGAGGCGGCCGCGCGCGTCACCGGCGATCGCGGCGAGGCCCTGAAGCAGCGGCTGCGCACCGGCACCGTCGTCACTTATGACGACCGCAACTGGGAGCTGCGCTGGAGCAGGGAGCGTCAGCGCATCAACATCTCGCGCGCCGTCGCGGTCGACATGGAATCGGGCACCATCGCCACGCAGGGCTTCCGGCTGCGCGTGCCTTACGGCACACTGCTCTGCGTCTCCGACAAGCCGCTGCATGGCGAGATCAAGCTGCCGGGCGCGGCGAACACCTTCTACAACCGCGCCGTCGGCGAGCATCTGGAGATCGGGCTTGCGGCGCTCGACATCCTGCGCAGCGGCCGCGAGAGCTTGCATTCGCGCAAGCTGCGCTCCTTCGACGAGCCGCCTTTCAGATAGGGCCCCGGCGGGTGCGCGTTCCACGCACCCTCGCTCCAAGCGCCTGGGCGGCGAGACGCCGCTCGACCGAGTCACTTGCATGATGAAAGTAATGCTCCTATCTTCTCCTGCATGCAGCGCACCAGCTTCGCGGATATGCAATGCCCGATTGCGCGTAGCCTCGAGCGCGTCGGCGAATGGTGGAGCATCCTGATCCTGCGCGACGCCTTCAGGGGGCTCAGGCGCTTCGACGAGTTCCGCACGAGCCTCGGCGTCGCGCCGAACATGCTGACGCGCCGGCTGAATGCCCTCGTCGAGGCCGGGCTGTTGCGGCGTGAGCTCTATTGCGAGCATCCGCCGCGCTACGAATATCGGCTTACCGAGCGCGGCAAGGATTTCCGGCCCGTCCTGCTCGCCCTGCTCGCCTGGGGCAACCGGCATTTCTCGCCCGAAGGACCGGGCGTGGTGCTGGTCGATGCCGATTCAGGCGCGCCGATCGACCCCGTGCTCGTCGATCGCAAGACGGGACGCCCGCTCGAGCCCGGCAGCTATGTCGTGGCGCCGGGCCCGGCCGCCGAAGCTCCAGCCGGTGCTCGGCCGAGGCGCAGGACGGAAGGGTCGCGCCGCCCCTCCGCCGGCCGGTGAGCGCGCGAGCAACCGTCTGACCGCGATACGAACGAGAATGAACCGGATGAACGAAGCGCCCGCCGCCGTCGAACGCCGCAGGACCATCACCTGGTCCGACCCGAAGGCCGCCGCGCGGGCCGGGCTGCGGCTCTCCGGCCTCGACTATCTCGACGCGATCCGCAGCGGCGCCTTGCCGCCCCCGCCCGCCGCCGCATGCCTCGATATCGAATTGGCGCAGGTGGAGGAGGGCCGGGTGCTGATGCGGCTCGAGCCCGCCGAGCACCACTACAACACCATCGGCTCCGTGCATGGCGGCATCATCGCCACCCTGCTCGATTCGGTCATGGGATGCGCGGTGCATTCGACCTTGCCGCCTGGGCGCGCCTACGCGACGCTCGAGATCAAGGTGAACTATCTGCGCCCGATCACCGAAGCGACCGGCTTGGTCACGGCCGAGGGCCGTCTGGTGCATGGCGGGCGCCGCTCGGCGGTGGCCGAGGCGAAGCTCACCGATGCCTCCGGCAAGCTCTACGCCACGGCGAGCACGACCTGCATGGTCGTCGACCCGCCGGCCGGCAAGGCCGCTGTGTGAGCGCGACCGTTCATTCGGGCGCGCCGGCGTCCCTCCCCCGCCCTGCGCATAACGAGCGCACGCGGGCGCTGCTCGCCCATCCCATCCTGCCGACCCTGCTGCGGCTGGCCTGGCCCAATATGCTGGTCATGCTGGCGCAGGCCTCGACCGGCCTGATCGAGACCTGGTGGGTCGGCCATCTCGGCACCGACGCGCTCGCCGGGATGGCGCTCGTCTTTCCGGGCGTGATGCTGGTCCAGATGCTTTCCGGCGGAGCGTTGGGCGGCGGCATTTCCTCGGCGGTGGCGCGGGCTCTCGGCAGAGGCGGCCGCGAGGAAGCCGATGGCCTGGTGCTGCACGCCCTCGTCATCAATGTCGCGCTCGGCCTTGTCACCTCGGCCGCGCTCGTCGCCTTCGGAGCGCCGCTCTATCGCGCGCTCGGCGGCCAAGGCCGCTCGCTCGAGGCGGCGCTCAGCTACTCGAATGTGGTGTTCGGCGGCGGCCTGTTCCTATGGGTCATGAACGCGCTGGCGAGCGTCGTGCGCGGCACCGGCAATATGTTCGTGCCGGCGCTCGTGACCTGCGCCGGCGTCATCGTCCTCTTGCCGCTCTCGCCGCTGTTGATCTTCGGCTTCGGCCCCGTTCCGGCCTTCGGAGTGGCGGGCGGGGGCATCGCCCTCGTGGCGATATATGCGGGCGGCTCGGCCTTCCTCGCCTGGTATGTGCTGTCGGGGCGCAACCTCGCTCGGCTCCGCCTGGCGCCGCTGCGCTGGCCCGTGGCGGCGGAGATCTTGCGCGTCGGCGCGGTCGCCTCGGTCTCGTCGCTGCAGACGAACCTCAGCGTCGCGCTTGCCACCGCCCTGGTCGGCGCAGCGGCCGGGCCTGCCGCCATCGCCGGCTTCGGCACTGGCGCCCGGCTCGAATATCTCCTCATACCCTTGGTGTTCGGTCTCGGCGCGCCGCTCGTCGCGCTCGTCGGCACCAATATCGGCGCCGGCCAGCGCGAACGGGCGCTCCGCATCGCCTGGACCGGCGCCGTCTTGTCGTTCGCCGTGACGGAGGCGGTCGGGCTCGCGGCGGCGATCTGGCCGCGCGCCTGGCTGTCGCTGTTCGGCTCGGATCTCGCCATGCTCGATACCGGCAGCGCCTATCTGCGTGCCGTGGGACCGTTCTACGGCTTCTTCGGCTTCGGCCTCGCCCTTTATTTCGCCTCGCAGGGCGCAGGCAGGCTGTGGTGGCCGCTCCTCGCCGGGCTGATGCGCCTCTTGGTCGCGATCGGCGGGGGCTGGCTGGTGCTGCGCGCCACCGGTTCGCTCGCTTGGCTGTTCGTGGCGCTGGGCGCCGCGCTCGCGGTCTACGGCGTCTCGATCGCCGTCAGCGTCGCGGCGGGCGTCTGGTTCACGGGGACGCCGCGCCGCGGCTCAGGCCCACCGTGAGATCGTCTCGAACGGGGTGACGAAGGCCCGGAAGATGACAGGGCGCAGCCCGCCCTTTACAGGGGAGGCGCGCCGCCTCGCAGCGCTTCCAGGCCTCACCAACACCGGAGACACCCATGAGCATCAAGGGCAAGAATGCCGTCGTCACGGGATCGACGAGCGGCATCGGTCTCGCCATCGCACGCGCCTTCGCCAAGGAGGGCGCGAATGTCATGCTCAACGGCTTCGGCGACAAGGCCGAGATCGAGAAGCTGCGATCCGGCATCGAGAGCGAATTTTCGGTGAAGGCGCTCTACAGCGCGGCCGATATGACCAAGGGGCCCGAGATCGCCGCCATGATCAAGGAGGCCGAGAGCAAGCTCGGCACGGTCGACATCCTCGTCAACAATGCCGGCATCCAGTTCGTGTCACCCATCGAGGATTTCCCGGACGATAAATGGGAGGCGATCATCCGCATCAACCTGATCGCCGCCTTCTATGGCATCAAGGCCGCGGTCGCTGGCATGAAGGCGCGCAAATGGGGCCGCATCATCTCGACCGCCTCGGCGCATTCGCTGGTCGCCTCCCCCTTCAAATCCGCCTATGTCTCGGCCAAGCACGGCATCGCCGGCCTGACGAAGACGGTCGCCCTCGAGACCGCGAGCTTCGGCGTCACGGTCAACTGCATCAGCCCCGGCTATGTCTGGACGCCGCTCGTCGAGAAGCAGATCCCCGACACCATGAAGGCGCGCAACATGACCAAGGAGCAGGTGATCGGCGAGGTGCTGCTCGCTGCCCAACCGACGAAGGAGTTCGTGACGGTCGAGCAGGTGGCCTCGCTCGCGCTCTATCTTTGCTCGGACGCCGCCTCGCAGATCACCGGCGCCAACCTGTCGATCGACGGCGGCTGGACGGCCGCGTGACGGCGGCGGCCACATCCCGGCGACGGAGGGTGCGGGTCCCGCGCACCCTGGCAGGAGCGCGCGGGCGGCGAGACGCCGCCGCTCCGGCGCGATAAAGTCGCTCGATGAACGAAAAGCCGGCTAGCCCCGTTCGGGCGCCCCGCAAGGTCGCCCCCTCGCCCGAGAAGGCCGCGGCGCGGGCCGCCCCTGAAAAGAAGCCCATCGCGCTCGCCTTGCAGGGCGGCGGCGCGCATGGCGCCTTCACCTGGGGCGTGCTCGATCATGTCCTCGAGGATGGGCGGCTCGAGATCGAGGCCGTCACCGGCACGAGCGCCGGCGCCATGAACGCCGTCGCCCTCGCCGACGGACTGATCGCGGGCGGGCCGGAAGGCGCGCGCCGCCAGCTCGAGCGCTTCTGGCGCGCGGTCAGCCAGGATGCCGTGATGTCGCCGATCCAGCGCAGCCTGTGCGACCGGCTGCTCGGCTCGTGGAGCCTCGACAACTCGCCGGGCTATTTCTGGTTCGACTTGCTCACCCGCTATGCCAGCCCCTACGAATTCAACCCGCTCAACATCAACCCGCTCAAGGACATCATCGAGAACGAGATCGATTTCGCGCGGCTGCGCGGCGAGCATCATTTCCAGCTGTTCATCGCCGCGACCAATGTGACGAACGGCAAGGTTAAGGTCTTTCCGCGCAAGGAGCTGACCGTCGACAAGGTGCTGGCCTCGGCCTGCCTGCCCTTTTTGTTCCAGGCGGTCGAGATCGATGGCGTGCCGTATTGGGATGGCGGCTATATGGGCAACCCCGTGCTCTGGCCGCTCTTCTACAATTGCAAGACGGACGACATCCTGATCGTGCAGGTCAACCCGGTCGAGCGGCCGCAGACGCCCCGCAGCGCCATGGAGATCCAGAACCGGCTGAACGAGATCACCTTCAACGCCGCGCTCATGGGCGAATTGCGCATGATCGAGTTCGTGACGCGGATGATCGACAAGAATCACCTCTCGACCGAGGACTATAAGCGGCTCAACATGCACCGCTTGGCCGGCGGGGAAGCGCTCGCCGCGCTCTCGGCCTCGACCAAGCTGAACGCCGAATGGGAGTTCCTCACCTATATGCGCGATCTCGGCCGCCAGGCGGCGCGCCAATGGCTGGAGGCCCATTTCGCCGATATCGGCGTGCGCTCGACGCTCGATCTGAAGGGCATGCTGCGCTGAGCATGATCCGGAAAAGCATGCCCTCGCGAAGGCGGGGGTGGGAACCGGTTTTCCGAAAAGATCATGCGAAGACAAAACGTCGATGGCTCGGCCGATTCGGCCTCGACGCATCCTGCGTCAGCCCCGCGCGAATCGACAGATCTTGACCCTGGCTGGTGACCGCGTCCACGATCGTGTTTCCTGATTGGGAGCATCCCGAAACCATGGCTAGAACCGTCCTTCTCACCGGCTTCGAGCCGTTCGGCGGCGAGACCGAGAATCCGTCTTGGGAAGCCGTTCGGCTCATCGACGGCGAGCGCATCGACGGCCATCGCCTCGTATCGCGGCTCATGCCTTGCGTCTTCGGCGAGGCGATCGCCCGGCTCGAGGCCGAGATCGAGGCGCTCGAGCCCGCCGTGGTCATCTGCGTCGGGCAAGCCGGTGGGCGCGCCGAGATCTCGGTCGAGCGCGTCGCCATCAATCTCGACGATGCCCGCATCCCGGACAATGCCGGCGCGCAGCCGCTCGACCGGCCGGCGATCGCGAAAGGGCCAGCCGCCTATTTCGCGAGCCTGCCGGTCAAGGCGATCGTGCGCGACCTGCGCGGCGCCGGCATCCCGGCCGCCCCATCGCAGACGGCGGGGACCTTCGTGTGCAACCACATCTTCTACGGGGCCTGCCATGCCGGGGCCAGGAGCCGCCGCAAGATGCGCACCGGCTTCATCCACATTCCCTTCTCGCCGGCGCAGGCAGTGCGCCATCCGGGCTCGCCGTCGATCGCGGTGCCGATCGTCGCGGAAGCCCTGCGCATCGCCGCGGCATCGACCTTGCGCAACAAGGTCGATGCCCGCGAGGTCGGCGGCGCGATCAGTTGAGGTCGACGCAGAGATCGACGCGGAGGGGCGGCGTCCCGCCGCCCCTGCTTCGCGGCCGAGATGCGCGGGACGGACGCGCGCCCTCCTCACCCAATGCCTCGCAATAGCCCGAGCCTTTGGCGCATCGCCCAGCGCGCCGTCATCAGCACGCCGACCGCGCCGAGGCCTGCGGCGAGGCCGATCCAGATGCCGACGCCGCCGACGCCGATGCGGAAGGCGAGCAGCGCGCCGAGCGGCAAGCCGATGACCCAATAGCCGATGGCGGCGATCAGCATCGGAACGCGCGTATCGTGGAGGCCGCGCAGCATGCCCGCGGCGATGACCTGCATGCTGTCGGCCATCAGGAACAAGGCGGCGAAGCCGAGATAGCTCATGGCGAGCCCGATGGCCGGGCCATTGGCGGGATCGTGGAGATCGATGAAGATGCCGGCGAGGAGCTGCGGCGCGGTCACGACGAGGAGCGCGACCAGGCTCGATGCGCCGAGCGCCAGCCAATAGCCGGTCCAGCCCGCCCGCTTGACCCATTCGGCATCGCCGGCCCCCCTCGCAAGGCCGACCCGCACGGTCGTCGCCTGGGCGATGCCGGTCGGCACCATGTAGCCGAGCGTCGCGATCTGCAGCGCGATCGCATGGGCCGCGACCGCCGTCGTGCCGATCAGCCCCATCATGATCACGGCGGCCGAAAAAATCGTCGCCTCGAAGGCGATGGTGATCGCGATCGGCCAGCCGAGCCGCATCAGCTCGGAGAGGCGCGGCCAGTCGTGGCGCCAGAACCGCCCGAACAGCCGGTAGCGGCGAAACCGCCGATCGAGTCTGACGACGCATGCGAGGCCGAGGAACAAGGCTGCGCCGGCGCAGGCATTGGCGATGCCGGCGCCGGCGAGGCCGAGCGCCGGCGCGCCGAGACGCCCGAAGATGAGGCAGGCGCCGAGCCCGAGATTGACGAGGATCGCCGCGCTTGCCGCGAGCAGCGTCCAGAGCGGGCGCTCCAGCACCGAAAGGAAGGAGCGCAGAACCATGTAGAAGAGCTGCGGCAAGAGCCCCCATTGCTGGTAGTGCATGAACAATGCCGCCCGCCTCGAGGTGCCGGGCTCCTGGCCGAGCAGGACGAGCAGCGGCTCGATCTGCCAGAGGATCAGCCAGATCGGCAGCGCGATGGCGAGAGCCGCCCAGAAGCCCTGGCGCACGGTGCGCCGCATCTCCCGCACGGCATGCCGGTGTCTCCCGCGTTCATTGGCCAGCATCGGGGCCACGGCCGAGACGAGGCCCAAGCTGAAGACCAGGAAGGAGGTGTAGATGCCGTTCGCCAGAGCGGTCGCGGCGAGCTCGCCTGCACCAAGCCTGCCGACCATGGCCATCGAGATGGCGTTGATAGCCATCTGGGCGATGCTGGTGGCGATCAGCGGGCCGCTCAACGCCGCCGTGGCGCGCAGCTCGGTTGTCCAAGAGGCCGAAGCGGGCTCGCGCCCGCTCGCGCGCCTGCCGAACACTTGCGCCTCGGTGAGGCTGGCGATGCGCCTCGTCACGGCGTTGTCGCAGCCGATCCCGCATTCACCCGTCTCGCCGAGACGGCTTGCGCCGCCCGCACCGGGTCGGGCGGCAGGACCGCGTTCTTGAGTGCGATCGAATAAGGATGATGGGGTGCGTCGAGCACCGATCGTGCGTCGCCGCTTTCGACGACCTCGCCCTTGCGCATGATGATGACACGGTCGCTGATGTAGTAAGCCGTCGCCAAATCATGGGTGATGTAGATGATCGACACGTGGAGGTCGTCGCGTAGCGTCCGGAACAGATTGACGATCGACATCCGCAGCGACGCGTCGACCATGGAGACGGGCTCGTCGGCGACGATGAGCTTCGGCGACGGGATCAAGGCCCGCGCCACCGCGACGCGCTGCAGCTGCCCGCCGGACAGCTCGTGGGAGAAGCGCCGTTTCACCTCCGCGAAGGAAAGCCCGACGCGCTGCAGGGCTTCGTCGACGAGGCCTTCAGCCTGCCCGGTGTCGCCGGCGCCGCGGAAACGGCGCGCCGTGGCCAAGAGATATTGGTCCACCGCTGTCAGCGGATTGAACGCCTCGAACGGGTTCTGGAACACGGGCTGGACCTTGGACATGAAGGCTTCGCGGTCGCGACGCGCTTTGATCGCGCCGATATCGACGCCCTCGAAGCGCAGGATGCCCGCGTCGGCCCTCTCGCTCCCCAGGATCATATTCGCGAGCGTGGACTTGCCGCTGCCCGATTCCCCGACGATGGCGAAAATCTCCGGCCTGTCCTCGACGAGGGTAAAGCTGACGGCGTTGACCGCCTTCATCAGCTTGCGCGAGAACAATCCGCCCATGGGAAAGAGCTTGGTGACGCTCGCCAGCTCGAGCAGGCTCCCGCTCATGCTACCGCAGGCTCCCCGGCCCTGAAGCAGGCGACGCGCCCGCCGCCCGCATGGGGCAGAAGCTGCGGGACCTCGCGCGAGCAACGTTCGATCGCGATCGGACAACGAGGATGGAATCGGCAGCCGGCCGGTGGATCGGAAAGATTGGGCGGCTTGCCCGCGAGACCGATGCGCCGGCTCATGTCTCCGATCCTGGGGAGGCTGGCGATCAGATGGGCCGTATAGGGGTGCTGGGGTTGGTCGAAGATCTGGCTGGTCCGCCCTTCCTCGACCAGTCGCCCGGCATACATGATGCCGACCCGATCCGCGATGGCGGCGTGCACGGACAAGTCATGGGTCACGAAGATGATCGACGACCCCATGCGGGTCTGGACTTCCTTGATCAGGCCCAGCACATCCAATTGCACCACGACGTCGAGAGCCGTCGTCGGCTCGTCGGCGATGATGAACTCCGGCTCGCAGATGGTCGCGAGCGCAATCGCGACGCGCTGCCGCATGCCGCCCGAAAGTTGATGCGGATACGCCTCGAGAACCGAAGGGCTAAGGTGGAGGCGCTCGAGATGCGTCTCGACACGGCCTCGAAACGCCGACGCGTCGATCCGCATATGCCGAAAGGCGAAATCCCGAAAGGCATGCTTGACCCGGCGCACCGGGTTGAGCACGTTCATCGAGCCCTGCATGATGTAGGAGAGATGCCGCCAGCGCGCCCGCTTGATCTGCGCGGGATCGCGATTGGCTTCGATGCGGCGGCCGTCGAAAACGAAGGCCACGGAACCGTCGACGACCTGCAAAGGGGGGCGATTGGCCGCCGCGATGGTCTTGATCAGCGAGGTCTTGCCGCTCGATGATTCGCCTGCGATGCCATAGATCTCGTTCCGGCGGACGGCGAAGCTGATGTCGTCCACGGCGCGCACCTCGCGCGTCACGCCGAAATGGCTCGTACGATAATAAGCCTTCAGGGACTCGACGGTCAGGACGTTTTCGATCGGTCAGCCTCCCACCCGGCTCAACCGGCTGCGCGGGTCGATATATTCATTGACGGATATGGCGAGCAGGAAAAGCCCGAGGAACAGCACGACGACGGTCAGCATCGGAAAGGCGATCCACCACCATACGCCCGCCACCATCGCGGAATGGGCGTTCGCCCAATAGATCATGCCGCCGATCGTCGGACGATTGATGTCGCTGAAGCCGAGGACCGCGAGCGTCACCTCGAGCCCTATGGCCCAGATCAGATTGTTCATCGTGGTGAAGAACACGATGGGCATCACATAGGGGAGGTGCTCCTTGAGGAGGATCTGCGGCATGCGCATGCCGGAAAACACCGCGTGGCGGGTGAATTCGCGCCTCCTCAAGCTCAGCGCCATCGAGCGGATGAGCCTCGAATCATAGGTCCAGCCGAGCAGCGCGGCGACCAGCGCGAGGACGGGCCACGACATCTTGTCGCGCATGACGAAATAGATGAGCAGCAGGATCGGAATGTTCGGCAAGGCACCGAAGGTGTCGTTGACCGCCATGATGATCTGATCGGTGCGGCCCCCGACATAGCCGGAAACGAGGCCGACCGTAACGGCGATGACGCGGCTTATGCCGGTCACCAGGAAGCCGAACATCAAGGTGTTTCGGATCGCCGCGCAGATTTGCCAGAACACTTCCTGGCCCCGGGACGTGGTGCCCAGCCAATACTCCCATGAGGGCGGCATGTCCGGCGCAACCACGTAGATGGCGTTTTCCGGATAAGGAGCAAGGAAAGACAGAACAACGAGAATCAGGATGACGCAAACCAGCAATGATCCGAACATGAATTCGGTATTATAGCGTAGAAGATCGCGAAGTATCTTGAACATACGGACTATCCGAGCCTGACGCGCGGATCGATGAGAGGGTAGAGGATGTCGATCAGGAAGGCGGCGCTGGCGACTGCGATGATCGAGATGGTGGTCACCCCGAGCACCAGGCTGTAGTCGCCGGAATAGATGCCGGCGACGAGCAACCGTCCCATGCCGGGATAGGCGAACAGAAATTCGATGATGACCGCGCCGCCGAATATATGCCCGATGTTGAGGGCCAATCCGGTGATCTGCGGCAGAAGCGCGTTGCGCACGACATATTGGCCGAGAATGGTACGCGGCGGGACGCCGGCGAGCTCCGCATAGACCACATGGTCGTCGGAGACGATATTGGACACGAGTGAGCGCATGCCCACGAACCAGCCGCCGAGCCCGACGAGGACCAGCGCCAAGGCCGGCAAGGTCCCGTGCTGAATGACGCTCCAGACGAACGGCCAATGCCAGGAGGCTTGCAGGTTGATCTGCGCGCCGCCGCTGATCGGGAAGATCGGCCAGACATAGCCGAGCATGATCACCAGGAAGAGGCCGATGATGTAATGGGGTATGGGCTGCAGCGCCATGACGGCGATGCCGGCGAGCTTGAGCAGGCGGCTGGAGCGGAAATAGCCGGCGAGCGCTCCCAGCAAATTGCCGACGATCCAGGCGAACAGGGTCGAGAGCGTCAACAGGCCGATCGTCCAGGGCATCGCGGTCTTGATCACCTCGATGACCGGCGTCGGGAACGCCGAAAGCGAAGGGCCGAAATCACCCGTCAGGACCCTGCGCCAGAAAGCCCCATATTGCTGGAGAAGATCGCCGTTGACGCCATAGAGCTCGCGCAGCGCGGCGCGCAGGATGGCCACCGAGCGAGGATCCGTCGCTCCGAAATTGGTCAGGAGCGAAAGGCTCTGCTCCACGGGATCGACCGGCGACAGATGCGCGATGAGAAAAGCGAGCGTAATGCCGGTGAAGACGACGAACGCAAATTGCGCAAAGCGCTTCGCCGTATAGATCAGGAAGCCGTGCATGGGTGCCTCGGTCGCAGCGATTGACAGGCCGGCGGCCGCCGACAGGCCGCAGGCTTTGCAGGGTCGCCAGTTTGAGACCCTTGCGAAAGTCTCCGGCGTCTTCGCCCGGATCCAAACGCCCCCACCCTGCTCGGCGCTGTGCGCCTCGCTTCCCTCCCCGCCACTCGCCCTTGGGCGCGTCGAGGGCGCGACTCGAGGGCGCGTGGGGGGAGGGGAGAACGGAGCCGCTTGGCGCGTTCCTTCCCCCCGCCGAGCGGCGGGGAGGGCTAGGGTGGGGGGCAACTATCGATAGGGCCAGCCTACACCGCAATTTGCAAAGCTCTCTATTTCGGAGCGTCGGGGTTGGCCTTCAGGCTGACGATCATGTAGCGCAGATTCGACCAGTAGGGGCCGGAGGCCGAATAGGGGTTGGCCGCGCTCGGGTAGCCGGTCCAGTAGGTCGTGTCGAAGGGCGCAAATTTGTTGTAGGCCATCAGCGGGATCATCGGCATTTCCCGCACCGCGAGCTTCAGGAAGTCCTGGCCGAGCTTGACCACCTCCGGCGAATCGAAGGCGACCGAGCGGTTCGCCAGGATGATGCGGTCGAGCTCCGGGCTCTGCCAGCGCTGCAGATTGCGCGGCGGCTGAACTTCGCCCAGCGGCTTGATGAACCCCGAATAGTAGCTTTCGAGGAAGAAGGAGAGGTCGGGATGGCCGCCCCAGGTCTCGATCGTCCAGAAGATGGCGGTGTCGAAATCGCCGGTTCCGAGGCGTTGGTTGTTGGTCGGCCCTGCGACATCGACCTTCACGTCGATGCCGAACTCCGACCATTGCTGGGCGATCACCGTGCCGGCGCGGGCGAGCGTCGGGATGGCGTCGCCCTCGACTTGCAGCCGGAAGCTGAACGGCGTGCCGTCGGGCTTCATCCAACGATTGCCCTGCTTGCTGAAGCCGGCCCGCCGCAGCAGCTCGGCCGCGGCTTCCTTGTCCTGCTTCCACCAGCCGAAGCCGAACACCTTCTGCAGCTGGGCTTCGTCGGTCGGGATCTGATCCTTCCAGGTCGGGCGCACCAGATCCGCGATCTGCTTGGCGACATCGGGGTCGTAAGGCTTGATCTTGCGGGTGCCCGTATCGAGCTCGAAATCCTTGAGCCAAGGCTGCAAGGGCCGGAAATACACCTCCCCGGCAATGCCGGTCGGCGGCACCGCCAGAGCCGACAGATTGGCCGCGCCGCGATAGGCGCCGAGCGCGACGGCGCGGATGTCGATGAGGAGCGCGAGAGCCCAGCGCACATCCTTGTTCCCGAAGGGCTCGCGCTTATGGTTGAACAGCACCGAGGGAAGCGTCGGGTCCGGATGGGCGAAGGGGAAGCCGTCGAGCCAGGTGACCGAGGCGCTCTTCCGGCGCTTGATCGAGAACAGGCCTTCCGGCGCGATGTCGTTGATGACGTCGAGATTATGGTTGAGCTGCTCGATGACGCGCGCATCGGGATTGCCCGCCGCGCGATAGACAACATATTTGACCGACGGCTTTCCCCAATCCATGCCGATGGTGGTGCGCTGCCAGTCGTCGCGCAGCTTCCAGATCGCCCAACGGCCGCCCTTGTCGTAGCTGTAAAGCGCATAGGCGCCGAGCGAAACCGGCGGATTGTTGGTGAAGCTCAGCGGATTTGCGGCCTTCTCGAAGATATGCTTGGGCATGATCCAGGCCGCGTTCCAGCGCACCGTGAATAGGGTGTGGAAACGCGAATTGGGCGCCTTGAGATGAAAGACGACCGTGTCGCGGTCGGGCTTTTCCAGGCTCGCGACGTTCAGTGAGAACGGCGCGCTCCAGCCCATGCCGGGATGATCGATCTGCGTCTGCACGGTGTAGATGAGATCATCGGCGGTGAATTCCGCGCCGTCGCTCCAGTAGATGCCCTCGCGGAGCTTCACTGTCATCTGCGTGAAGTCGGCGTTGTAGATGGGCGGTTCGGTCGCGAGCGCGTTCTGCCAGGCCTTGGGGCCGCCCTCCGGGTTGATGAACCACAGCGTATCGGTGGTCAGCTGCTGCTGGCCGTTGGTGTTGGCCCCCCCGCCAGGCGCCCAGAGGTTGAACCAGTCGGCGTTCTGCGCGGTCGGGCCCTCGATGATGAGCGCTTCGTTGCGGGGTATGCCGGCGATGAAGTCCTGGGCGGAAGCGGGTTGCGCCGAGATGCACGCGGCCAAGAGCGATGCGGCCAAGAGCGACGCAGCGAAGAGCGACGCAGCGAAGAGCGACGCAGCGAAGAGCGACGCGGCGAAGAGCGACGCGGCGAAGAGCGACGCGCCTAGAACCGATGCGAGCCTTCTCGCGAGCATCATTCGCTTCCTCCTCCACGGCCCGTACCAGACGGGCTCTTTCCTTCTCGATACGACGAGGCTGGCGCTTGTCCCGAGCCCTGCAAAGGCTCTCGCAGGGTTCGTCGAAGACCCCACGCCAACGTCCTCGATCAGGCTAGCTCACCTGCTCGTTATCGACAACGCATGGCCCCATCGCAACCTCGATGGGCGGGGCGATGGGCAAGAATCGGTAATTCGGTGCCTAGCTGGGCGCCGGGCGGAAAGCCATCGGTCCGCATTATTGACAATAGGGGTCTATCGCATAGCTTCAAGGCGCCTCCCGACCTGCCTTAGCCGCCTCTCCCGGAGCCCTCCCATGACGCTCGCTACCTGGCTCGCTTTCCTTGCCGCCTCCGGCATCCTGCTGCTGATCCCGGGACCGACGGTGCTGCTCGTCGTCTCCTATGCGCTCGGCCAGGGCTGGCGTACGGCGCTGCCGATGGCCATCGGGGTCGTACTCGGCGATTTCACGGCGATGACCTTGTCGATGCTCGGCCTCGGCGCGCTGCTCGCGGCGTCCGGGGCCGTGTTCACGGCGCTGAAATGGGCAGGCGCCGTCTATCTCGTCTGGCTCGGCGTGAAGCTCTGGCGGGCGGGCGGAGGGCTCGACGCGAAGCCAAGGCGCGACGCGACGCCGCCCTTAAGGATGCTCGGCCATGCCTTCATGGTCACGGCGCTGAACCCGAAGAGCCTCACCTTTTTCATCGCCTTCCTGCCGCAATTCCTCGAGCGCAACGCCGATTTCCTCTCCCAGATGCTGGTCTTCGAGGCGACCTTCCTGGTGCTCGCCATCGGCAACACCATCGGCTATGCGCTCGTGGCCTCCAAGGCCCGCTCGCTGCTGCGCAATCCGCGCGCCATCACCCTCGTGAACCGGGTTGGCGGCAGCTTGCTGATCGGCGCCGGCATCGCGGCGGTCAGCGTGCGCGCGGCGCAGAGCTGAGGGTGCTCCACTCCGGTCCTGGCCGGGCCGAGCCTGGCCGAGCCCGGCCATGACGGTGAGGGATTGCTTCGAGGATCAGGCAGGGATAGGCGGCTGTCGCGAGGTCCCCCTCGCAGGAATGCCGAGGGGGCCGCTCTAGTGTGGTGAATTTGAAGTTCCTATCACATGGATGGCATGCGCGCGGTAGGAACTTCAAATTCGAAAACCACACTAGAAACAATAACTTGCTAGTGCAGCTTTTGAATCCGAAATTCGCCCTGCGCGTTGCTCCAAGGTGATGCGAATTTCGGATTCGCTGCACTAGCCCTCGATCGGGCGCGCCTCCTCGGGGAGCATGATCGGCACGCCGTCGCGGATCGGATAGGCGAGCTTCGCCGAGCGGCTGATCAATTCCTGGCGGCGCGCATCATATTCGAGCGGCCCCTTGGTCAAGGGGCACACCAATATCTCCAGGAGCTTGCGGTCGATCGCGGCGCGGTTGTCCTGATCGCTCCCTTTCGGTTCGTCCATCGAAACCTCCCTCATTGCAGCGGCGTCTCCGAGCCGCCGCCGGTCCTGGCGAGCTCGAACTCGGTGATCGCCACCAGGATTTCGGCGCGCGATTTGAGGTCGAGCGCTTCGAGCAGCGCCTGCTTCTCGCGCACTCCGAACGGGCTCATCATGGCGAGCGCATTGACCAGCGCCTCGTTCGGGGCGTCCTCGATGCCCTTCCAGTCGACTCGCAGATCATTGGCCTTGGCGAAGCGCCGCAGCGCATCGAGCACGGCGTCGCGGTCGACGGCGTCCTCGCCCGCGCGCGCCGTGAAATCGCTGACGAATTTATGGAAATCGACCTCGCACTGGCGATAGGGCGTGTCCGCGGTCAGCTCACCCTCGACCGAGAAGCGGGCAACGCCCGTGAGCGTCACCAGGTAGCGGCCATCGCCGGTCTCGGCGAATTGGGTGATGCGGCCGGCGCAGCCCGTGCCGTAGAGCCTCGGCGCCAGCGCCTCCGACGAGCTCTCCTCGTCCGGCTGGATCATGCCGATGAGCCGATCCGTCCGCAAGGCATCGTCGACCAGGGCGAGATAGCGCGGCTCGAAAATATTGAGGGGCATATGTCCGCGCGGCAACAGAAGCGCCCCGGCGAGCGGAAAGACGCGCAGCGTTCGAGGCAGATCGGCCGGTCCGCGATAAGGGACGTTGATGCCCATGAGCTCGTCTCGCCGCCTCACCCCCTTTTAGGAGAATAGCACGGAAGAGAGCTTGCGCCGGCCGAGCTTGGTCATCTCGTCCATCGGTCCCCAGGCCTCGAAGAATTGCAGGAGCTGCTTGCGCGCGCCATCCTCGTTCCAGGCGCGGTCGCGCTTGATGACGGCGATGAGTTGGTCGATGGCGTCCTCGCGCCGGCCTTTGCCGTTGAGGGCGACGGCGAGATCGAAGCGCGCCTGGTGGTCGAGCGGGTTCGCGGCGACCGCGGCTTCGAGCCCCTTGAGGTCGCCGGCATTGGCCGCCTGCTCGGCGAGCTCGAGCGCGGCGCGCGCGGCCGAGATCGCAGGGTCGTCCGCCTTGTCGGCCGGCGCCATGGCCAGAAAGCGCTTCGCCTCCTCGAGCGCGCCGCTCTCGACCTGCATGCGCACCAAGCCGCCGAGCGCACGGACATTGCCCTCTTCCTGGGCGAGCGCCGCCGCGTAAAGCTCGGCCGCGCCGCCGACATCGCCCTTCGCTACCGCCTCGTCGGCCCGAGCCAGGAGCGTGTCGAGCGAGGACGGGCCGAGCGGACCCACGAGCCGCTCGATGAAGGCCTTGACCTGGCTTTCCGGGACGGCCCCCATGAAGCCGTCGACCGGCTGGCCGCGCTGGAAGGCGATCACCGCCGGGATCGACTGGATGCCGAGCTGGCCCGGGATCTGGGGATGCTCGTCGATATTCATCTTGACGAGCTTCACCTTGCCTTTGGCGGCCTGCACGGCTTTTTCGAGGATGGGGGCAAGCTGCTTGCAGGGGCCGCACCATGGCGCCCAGAAATCGACGAGCACGGGCTGGCGCGCCGATTCCGCGATCACGTCCTGCCGGAAGGCCGCCGTCGTCGTGTCCTTCACCGGCGCCGCTGCGGCGCTCACCTGGTCCTGCATGGAAATACGAGCCCCTTTCGACTGCGCTGACCTCTACGACGCCGCGCGGCGGCGCTTGCGCCCACTTGGCCCGGCGCCGATCATCCTTAGCCAATTCTCCCGCTTCAGATGGTGTGACGCCTGCCCCATGGCAACGCGCTTCGCCGTCTACTCCGCCCGCGGCCGCGGTTCAACGTCGATGACGAGCGGCGCATGCCCGGTGGTGGCGAGGAAACGCAGGAGATCGTCGCGGGCGAGCGCGGTCGTCATCGTATTCGTCAAAGGATGGGCGTTGATGACGTCGAAGGAGAGCAGCCCCTGGTCGATCGCGACCGTCACCTCGCCGGCCTTGTCGTTCACCGCCCCGAACAGGGTCACGGCGCCGGGTTCGACGCCGAGCTTGTCCATGAGCTGCGCGGCGTTGCCGAAGGAGAGGCGACCCGAAGCGCCGAGCCGCTCGTGCAGCCGCTTCAGATCGACATTGGCGTCCTCGCGGCAGGAGACCAGGAAGAACCGTCCCTTCTTGTCCTTCAGGAACAGGTTCTTGGTATGGCCGCCGGGCAGATTGCCGCGCAGCTCCCGCGACTGCGTCACGGTGAAGAGGGCGGGGTGCTCGACGGTGCGCGTCACGATCCCCAGGCCTTCGAGATGGGACAGAAGTTGCTGCGGAGAAAAAGGCATCGGGCTCTCTCTGGCGAATAGCGGGCAGCGAGTACGAATAGTGAATGGCGAGTAGCGAATGAGGGGTGGAGGGGATGCGGCTTGCGCCGCTCTTTCTATTCGCTATTCGCCATTCGCTATTCGCGGCGGGCGGAGCTCGCCTGCGCGAAGCTCGCCTGCGCTTGCCCTTAGCCTTGGCCTGCGCTAGACGGCAACTTCCAAGGTTTCAGCATCGGCCATCGCTTCGGCCGCCTGGTGGCGGGAGCGGTGGCGTTTTTTCGGAGTGAGCGGCATGAAGGCCGATACCCATCCCGACTATCACTTCATCAAGGTCGTCATGACCGACGGCACGGAATTCATGACGCGCTCGACCTACGGCAAGGAGGGCGACACGCTCACCCTCGACGTCGATCCGAAGAGCCATCCCGCCTGGACCGGCGGCCAGCAGCAGCTCACCGATCGCGGCGGGCGCGTGTCGCGTTTCGCCAAGAAGTTCGGCGACCTGAAGTTCGGGAAGTCCTGAACCTGCCTATTGAGGCGTGGGGCCCGAGAGCGCCGAGCGCAGCCGGGCGATCTGCTCATTGACCGGGTTGTCGCCTCCCGGCGGCGGCTTCACCTCGCCTGCGAGGCTCGCGGCGATTTGCCGGTCGAGATGGCAGATGCGCTCCTGGATGCGCATCGAGCGCGCGATCAGCGCCAGCAGCCCTTGCGGCAAGTGCGCGAGGGCTTCCTTGGAGGCGGGCGGCTGCACATCCTTCAGCGCGACGCGCGCCTTGTCGCGCTCCGCCTGAATGCGGCTGAGCTCGCCTTCCCCGACCGCGCGTTGCAGCAGCAGCCATGAGGCGAGCTGCATCAACCGGGTGGTGAGGCGCATGCTCTCCGTCGCATAGCCGAGCGCCGCCTGTCGCGGCAACCGTTTCGAATCCTCGCGTCCCTTGCCGTCGAGATAGGTGGCCGTTTCCTCGACGAGGCCCATGCCCTCGCGAAACAAGCCCGTGAACTGCTCGGATGAGACGAAGCTCTCCGCGAAGATGACGGTGCTGCGCGCCGCGCTTCGCGGCCCTGTTCGAGTATCGCTCACGTTCCGCCTCTTGCCCATCGGATTGTGGCGCGTTCCGTTCTCAGAAAGGGACGACGCCGGACTGATGGAACCGATAAAGGCAAGTGTAAAGCCAGCGAGGGGGGCTCGCGGCGGTTACCCTTGGTTAAGGTTAACGGCACAAATATTTCCGTCGGGTTCGAGCGGTCCGCGGAGCCCGCATGGTTCGAACCACCGCTTCGGCGCGTGCGCCGGCGCAAAAAAAGAGCCGCACGAGGCGGCTCTGAAGGTTAAAACAGGGAGGCGTCAAACAAGTGGACAGGAGAGCCACCTGACATTTACCTTGATAGGCGGGAAAGCTTAACATTGAGTTAATTTTTACCGAGTTTTTTAAGCGCGCCGAAACGAAGCGAAACCGGTCCCCTAGCGTTTGAAGAATGACTGCGCCGCCCCTTGCGCGGAGACCTTGTGAGCCTTGGCGGTCTCGAGCCGCATGATCTCGTTGCGCAGCGCGGCGATGCGCTCCTCGAGCTCGGCGATCGAGAGCAGCGACAAATCCTGCCCGATCTCATGGCGTTGTACGATAGGCTTGGGACGAATCTCCTCGTCGTCCATGGATGGTCCCCTCCCATCTTCCGCGGTGTTGGCAGCCCCGACGAAGAAAGTTAGACCATTTCGGCACATGAGGCGAGCGCAACGCGTGCGAGCCCGAGAGCGAAGGTGACACCATGCCGGCAGAGCTCCCCGCCATGATGACGGCGATCGCCGTTCCGACGCCCGGCGGGCCGGAGGCGCTGGTGCCCCGACAACGGCCGCTTCCGTCGCCGGGCCCGGGCGAGATTCTGATCCGGGTCGCGGCGGCGGGCGTCAACCGGCCGGACGTGCTCCAGCGCCAGGGCCATTATCCGCCCCCGCCGGGCGCCTCGGATCTGCCGGGGCTCGAGGTCGCCGGCGAGGTGGTGGCGCAGGGCGAGGGCGCGCATCGCTTTCGGCTCCGCGACAAAGTCTGCGCGCTCGCGCCGGGCGGCGGCTATGCGCAGTTTTGCAAGGTGCACGAGACCAACGCCTTGCCGATCCCGAAGGGTTTGTCGATGATCGAGGCTGCGGCCATTCCTGAAACCTTCTTCACGGTGTGGACCAATGTCTTCGAGCGCGGGCGCCTGCAAAGGGGCGAGACCCTATTGGTGCATGGCGGCAGCTCCGGCATCGGCACGACGGCGATCATGCTCGCCAAGGCCTTCGGCGCTCGCGTCATCGCGACCGCCGGCTCGCAAGCGAAATGCAAGGCATGCCGCGAGCTCGGCGCCGATGTCGCCGTCGATTACCGCAGCGAGGATTTCGTCGCCGCCGCCAAGGCCGCGACCGATGGGCGAGGCGCCGATGTCATCCTCGACATGGTCGGCGGAGATTACGTGGCGCGCAACTACGATGCGGCAGCCGAGGAGGGGCGCATCGTGCAGATCGCCTTCCTCAAGGGCTCGACGGTGACCCTCGATCTGCGCCGCTTGATGATGAAACGCTTGGTCCATACCGGCTCGACCTTGCGGCCGCGCACCGACGCGCAGAAGGCCGCCATCGCGGACGCGCTCGCCGAGAAGGTTTGGCCGCTCCTGGAACAGGGGCGGTGCAAGCCGGTGATCCACGCAACCTTCAAGCTCGCCGACGCTCCGAAGGCCCATGCGCTGATGGAATCGGGCGCGCATTTCGGCAAGATCGTGCTGACGGTCGAGTAGCCGTTTCGCGTCATGGCCGCCCTTGGCCCGGATCACGGGCCGGGCCTTGTGGCGGCCATCTCGGTCGGGGAGGCGGGTGCCCCTTGAGCCGAGATGGCAGGCACAGGGCTTGCCATGACATGCATAGGCCGATCCCTCTTTCTTTCGTGCCGACCCCCGTGGCGAAGCCTTGTCGTCGAGGAGCAGCTGGGCCTTCAGCGAATTCTGTGAAGGATCGAGTGGCTCGAGCCGCGAAATTCTCGCGCGGAGGGCCTCGGCGAGGGCCGCGTCCTTCGAGTTGAACGACAGGGATATGCGCAACGCTTCCCCCAAGGCCCGCGAGGCCGCCGCTCGTAACGCAGTGAAGCTTATCCGAGAGAGACCTTCAAGGGGTGCTTACGTGGCATGGCCACCCTCGGCCCGGATCACGGTCGGGCATTGCGGCGCCCATCTCCGTCGGCGAGGCCAGAGCTTTCAGCCGGGAGGGCAAGCACGGGGCCTGCCATGACAATTCGACAGCGCTCGTTAACCGAATACAATCTAGGCGTGCCGCCTCCTCCCGTTGCGGCCCGGCTGTTGCGGATGAGGTTCCAAAGCGATGAGCCAGACGAGCCCCGAGGATACCGCCGGTCATCCCCCGAAGCCGCGCTTGACCTTGCGCGTCGGCATTACGGGGCACCGGCCGAAGCCGGCAAAGCTTCCTCCCGACTCGATTCAGCGCGTCAAGAAGCAGCTCGTCGACGTTTTCGACGGCATCGATGCAGCGCTGGCAGCGTTGTTCGAGAAGAACCGCGGATGCTATCGCGGCGACCCGCCGGCGGTACGGCTCGTCTCGGGTTTCGCCGAGGGCGTCGACCAGATCGCCGTCGCGCTGAAGCCCGAGGCTTGGGCGCTCGACGCCGTGCTGCCGTTTCCGCGCGAGAGCTATGTTGCGGATTTCCAGAAATCGGCCGATCCCGACAAAAAGGACAGCGTTGTCGAGGAATTCGAAGCGGCCCTCGCGGCGGCGACCACGATCGTCGCCGCCCCCGACGATCCGCGCATCGCGGCGGGAGCATTGACGCCGACGAAGGCCCCGGCGGAATACCAGCGTCTGCGCGATGCCGGCTATGTCCGCTCCGCGGGCATCATGCTGAGCCAGATCGACCTTTTGGTCGCGGTGTGGGACGGCCGCCGCGAAGAGGGCGTCGCCGGGACCGCCCACGTGGTCAGGGGCGCGGTCGAGGCCGCAATCCCCGTGGTCTGGATTTCGACGCTCGAGGACAGCTTCGCGCGAATGGTCGAAGACCTGGAAGATGACGGCCGTCCCGTTGCTCCCGACGCCGATTGCCTTGGCGGCTCCCTGTCGGAGGCTCTGTCGAGGGTCGTTTCGATGCCGGCCGAAAGCGTCTTGACGCGTTCCGCGCGCCACGCGCCGACGGCCCCACAAGCCATGGATGCGCTCCGCGATTTCTTCAGTGAAGAATGGCCGAAGCCATCGAGATGGGTAACCTACGATCTTTTCAAGCGCCGGGTTGAGCGCAAGGCGCTGCGTCTCGCGATTCACCCGGAACCCCTGTCGAGCTATGGAGAGCCATGGCAGGCATTCCTCCAGGAAGCGCCGGTGGCCGGGCCGCTTTCCGTGCGCATCGCCGAGATCCTTTTGCCTCGCTATGCCTGGGCCGATGCCTTGGCGGTGGATTACGCCCATCGCTATCGCAGCGCCTATTTCAACGCGTTCCTGTTGGCGGCGCTAACAGTCTCGGTCGCCCTGGTCGGCGTGTTTGTTCATCAATTTTTTGCGACGCTTCTGGACCAACTGGCATTCAAAGCCATCCTGGTTCTTGTCGAGCTGTTTCTCATTCGATGGATCTACAAGATCGTGACCACCGGTCAACGGGCGCGCTGGCGGGAAAGATGGGTGGAGTATCGCGCACTCGCCGAATTGCTTTGGAGCGCGCGCTTCCTCGCCTATTTCGGTCAATATGGCCGCGTGCAGCGCGGCGGCGGCGATCTGGAATCCACGACGGACTGGTTCCTCTGGTATTTGCGTGCGACGCTGCGGGAGCTGGGTCTTCCCGATGCCGTGCTCGATGGCACCTATCAGCGTGCACATCTTGTCGCGGTCGAGAAGCATGTGATCGCCGCCCAGCTCAAATATCATCGCGACAACGCCAAGACCCTCGAGCGCATGCATCATGGGCTGCATCAAGTGGGCTACGGCCTCTTTGCCGCCACCTACGTCATGCTGATCTTATTTCTTCTGGGTGGCGTGTGTTTCGCCGTGTGGATGAGGATCGAAGGCATATCGTGGCAGATTTTCGGCCTGGAAGGGGTCCTTGCATCGACCGGACAGGTTTCCCGCCCCCACGGGGCCATCGAGAACCAAGGGGCTTGGCTTGTTTATGCGATGAGCTCGATCACCTTCTTGGCCGCCTTCCTGCCGATGCTCGGCGCGGTTCTGGGCGGCATCCGAGAAAGCGGCGATTTCGACCGCTTCTCCGCACGATCGGATAAGACGGCCGATGCCCTCCAAGAGCTCGCCGCAGAGGTGGCGCATGCCAAAAGCAAGCTGCGCCTCGAGACCACGCTCGATGTGCTGTTCTCGACTGCGCAGGTGCTGACCGACGACCTCGCCGCATGGCAGGCGGTCTATGGCCGGAAGCGACTGGATTTGCCGGCTTAGTGTCGGATGCCAGGCCGGAGATCACGGGCTCGGGTCTTCATCCTGAGAGCTTCAAAATATTTCCCTTGAAGGGGCGATTAGGTTCGGCTATGTTCTCTCCATTCGAGACGACGACCGATGAACGATTGACGGTCCTCGGATGCGCTGTGAACCGCGTTCAAGGAACGGCAGCCATCGCTCGGGAGGGACCAGAGCAGCCCCGCTGCGCAGCGCAGCGAACCTGCTTCGCACAAATACGTCATGAACGATGTTCACCTGTAAGTCGCCTGTTGTTTACAGGTAGTGCGGTGCAGCATGCCATTCTGGCCCCGGCCCTCGACCGGCAGGCCTATTCCTTCACGGCACCGGTCAGGCTCGAGACGTAATAGTCGACGAAGAAGGAATAGAAGAGCGCGACCGGGATCGAGCCGAACAGCGCGCCGGCCATCAGCGCCCCCCATTGGTAATCGTCGCCCTGCACGAGCTGGGTCAGCACGGCGACGGGCAGCGTCTTCTTCTCCGAGGATTGGATGAAGGCGAGCGCGTAGATGAACTCGTTCCAGGAGAGCGTGAAGGCGAAGATACCGGCCGAGATGAGCCCCGGCACGGCCAGCGGCATGGTGATCTTGCGCAGGATCTGTAAGCGCGAGGCGCCGTCGATCAGGGCGCATTCCTCGAGCTCGTAGGGGATCGACTTGAAATAGCCGATCAGCAGCCAGGTGCAGAAGGGCACGAGGAAGGTCGGGTAGGTCAGGATCAAGGCGAAGGGCGAATCGAACAAGCCGAGCTTCACCACCATGGCGGCGAGCGGGATGAACAGGATCGAAGGCGGCACGAGATAAGCGAGGTAGATGGCGAGCCCGACCCAGTTCGCGCCGCGAAAGCGCAGGCGCTGGATCGCATAGGCGGCGAGCACGCTGGCTGCGATCGACAGCGTCGTCGACGCGACCGCGATCAGCATCGTGGTCCACAGCCATTGCGGGTAGTCGGTGTCGAAGAACAGCTTCTTGATGTTGGCGAGCGTCGGCGAATGGACGAAGAGCGGGTTGAAGTCCTTGTAGTTGTAAAGCTCGTTATCCGGTTTGAAGGTCGTGACCGTCATCCAATAGAAGGGGAAGAGCAGCACGAGGATGAAGCAGGCGAGCGGCAGATAGACGGTCACGAGCTTGCGCGGGCCGGACTCCCAGGAGATCACGCCGGTCCGCTCCGGCGCTGAAGCCGGTGGCGCGGGACCGGGCGAAACGAGGGCCGCGTCAGTCATTGGCTTCGCCCTGCTGCCATTTGCGCCGCGCCAGGCCGAAATAGCTGACCAGGGTGGCGGCGACCAGGAACGGGATCATCGAGACCGCGATGGCTGCCCCCTCGCCGAGCTGGCCGCCCGGGATGCCGCGCTGGAAGGCGAGCGTCGCCATCAGGTGCGTCGAGTTGACCGGTCCGCCGCGTGTGATGGCATAGACGAGCTGGAAATCCGTG
>JBIOEJ010000084.1:0-26792 GCA_044445965.1 Hyphomicrobiales bacterium | reverse complement strand
CATGAAGCGAAAGGACGCAGCCGCCTATTGCGGCCTCAGCATTAGGGACTTCAATGCGTGGGTCGCTAAGGGACTGCTCCCGACATCCATCGGGGGCACCAATCGCTGGGACGGGAAGGCGATAGACCTTTATCTCGACCGAGTCAGCGGCTTAGAATTGTCCGGCGGCGAAGCTGATCCTTTCGAGCAATGGCGGGTGACCGAAAATGCGCGTCGTGCTTAAGGGGGTCCACAAGGTCAGGTCCAAGGGACACACCTACTACTACGCTTGGCGCGGTGGCCCACGGATCACGGCGCTACCCGGAACCCCGGCCTTCATCACCGAATATCAAGCGGCGCATGCATTGAGAAGACAGCCCGCTCAGAACTGCCTGTTCACGCTCATAGCCGAGTTCCGGCAGTCGGCCGAGTTCGGGAGCCTCAGGGAGCGCTCACGCCAAGACTACAAGACATACCTCAAGACCGTCGAGGAGAAGTTTGGAACCATGCCCCTGAAGCTCGTGGAGCTTCCTGCCGCGCGGGGCGTATTCAAGGAGTGGAGGGACAGCTTCGCGGCCAACCCAAGAAAGGCCGACCACCTGTGGACCGCGTTGAGGCGCGTGCTTTCGTTCGGCAAGGACCGGGGCAAGCTCAGCGTCAACGTGTGTGAGCGCGGCGGGAGGCTCTACAAGGCCAACCGACAAGACAAGATATGGACGGATGCCCAGGTGGCCGCGTTCCTTCAGGTGGCGTCCCCAGAGCTTCGGTTGGCCCTTCAGCTGGCCCTATGGACGGGGCAGCGACAGGGGGACCTTCTGACAGTCACGTGGAGCGCGATCGATCAGGGCCGCTTGAACCTTCGCCAGTCCAAATCCCAAGCCTTCGTGAGCATCCCTCTTGGTGCTCCTTTGCGGGCAACCATGGAGGAAGCATCGAGGAAGGCCCTCACGATCCTGACGAACTCGGACGGGCAGCCGTGGTCACGCGATGGCTTCCGCAGCTCGTGGCGCAAGGCCTGCAAAAAGGCCGGCGTCATGGGTGTGACGTTCCATGATCTCAGAGGCACGGCCGTGACTCGCCTCGCTCAGGCCGAATGCACGGTGCCTCAGATCGCGGCAATCACAGGCCACAGTCTGAAGGATGCCCAGGCTATCCTCGATGCTCACTATCTTGGGGGGTCGGTGGAGCTTGCCGATGCCGCGATGCGGAAGCTCGAAACCAGAACGCACGTTGTAAAACCAGGTGTAAAACCTTGAGGGTTCTTTGTCTGGATTTCGGCTAAGTCGTTGATTTTGTTGGTAGCGGAGGAGGGACTCGAACCCCCGACACGCGGATTATGATTCCGCTGCTCTAACCAGCTGAGCTACTCCGCCTCGCTTATTCTTCAACGACCTGGAGGCTGCGTCTTTTTCTCAGGTTCGCCATGGGATTGCGGAAGCGAAAGGGCCACGCCCGCGGGGCCGTCTCTTAGGCCATTCCGCCCGAGCGTTCAAGGTCGGCCGGCTCGCTCGGGCTCTCCGCCAGCGCAAGCGATGACGACCCCCTCGTTCCCGGACAAACGGAGACCTCGCTGCGTGACGCGCCGGTGGCGCCGTGCATGGGTCGTGAGCTCGATCCGGCCCGATAGTGGTTCGGTGAAGCGGATCGATTTCGGCATGGCATCGAGGTTGAGCACGACGACGAATCGCCGGCCGCGGAAGCTGCGGGCATAGGCGAGCACGTCGCCCTCCACCGCCACGGGGGACCAGCCGCCTTGCGATAGCGCGGGCTCGCGCCGGCGCAGCGCGAGCAGCTCCCGCGTCAGGGTCAGCATCGAGCGGCGGTCCTGCCGCTGCGCCGCGACGCAGATGTCTTGCCGGTCCGCCGCGAGCGGGAGCCAGGGCTCGCCGGTCGTGAACCCGGCATTCGCCGACCTGTCCCAAGGCATCGGGCTGCGCTCCGGGTCGCGCCCTTGGCCGAGGCCCGGCATGTTGATCCCGAACGGATCACGCGCCTTGTCCGGAGGGACTGCGACGTTCTCGAGGCCGAGCTCGTCGCCGTAATAGACGGTCGGCGTGCCCCGCAAGGTCAGGAGCAGCAGCATCGCGATCCGCGCCTGGGCCGGCCCGAGCCGGGTGGCGATGCGGGATTGATCGTGATTGCCGAGCACCCAATCGGGCCAGGCGCCGGGCGGCAGGGCGGCCTCATACGCCTCGATCAGCTCCAGCAGGGCCTCGGGCTTCCATGGGGTCCACAACAGATTGAAATTCGCCGGCAGCTGCAAGCCGTCGGATCGGGCCCCGTAATAGGGAACGAGCTGCTCGACACGCAGGTAGACCTCGCCGATCAGCACATGCTCGCCGGGATGGGCGTCGACGACGCGGCGCATCTCGGCCACGATGTCGTGCACCTCCGGACGATTGGCGCTGAACTCCATCTTGTTGCGCGCGAAGGGCGGATCCCCGTCGCGGTAATCGGGATTGGGCGGGTCGTCGCGGAATTGCGGATCCTTGGCGAGGCAGCCCACCGCATCCACGCGGAATCCGTCGGCCCCGCGCTTCAGCCAGAAGCGCAGCACTTCGTACATGGCCTCCCTGACCGAGGGGTTGCGCCAGTTCAGGTCCGGCTGTCCGGCGAGGAAGGCGTGATAGTAATATTGGCCGGTCGCCGGCTCGAATTGCCAAGCGCCGCCGCCGGCGATGCTTTGCCAATTGTTGGGGGGCCCTCCGCCAGGCGCCGGATCGCGCCAAATATACCAATCGCGCCTCGGATTGTCCCGCGAGCCGCGCGACTGCTTGAACCAGGGATGCTCGTCGGATGTATGGTTCGGAACGAAATCGAGGATGATGCGCAGATTGCGTCCGTGCAGCGCCTCGACCAAATCGTCGAAGTCAGCCAGGCTGCCATATGACGGATCGATGTTCAGGTAATCCGCGATATCGTAGCCGAAATCGGCCATGGGCGATACGTAGAACGGCGAGAACCACACCGCGCCGACACCCAGCCAGACGAGGTAATCGGCGCGGTTCATGATGCCGCGAAGATCTCCGATGCCGTCACCGTCGCTGTCCTGGAAGGATCGCGGATAGATCTGATAGATGACCGATCTTTGCCACCACGGTTTCTCATCCATCGCTCGGTCCCGGATTTGAACGACGGCTCGCCGCTGCCGTCTCAGGCGAGATGCGGCGATTCGAAGCCCAGCCGGCGCAGGCCGTTTTGGATATCCGGGCAACTCATGAAGAGGCGCCAGAGCAAGGCCGAGCGGTGGTTCTCGATCATGACGATGATGGGCCCCTGGTCGATCGCCAGATGCGATGCCGCATACCAATCCTGGGCTTCGCAGAAGGCGTCGACGAAGCCGTATTTGCGCCAGAGCCTCTTGCCCATGTCCTCGTAGAAATGCCGCAGCGCAGCCATCGAATGTTCCGGCGCATAGGGCATGGAGGACAGGGCCGCAGTCGGGGCGATCACGCCGAAATCCCTGTCCGGCGCGAAGCCGTCATAGCCCTTCGGTCCGTCGCTCGCCGTGAGGCCCCAGCAATTCGCCCCATAGCCCTTGAAGCCGTTCGGATTGCGCATGCAGTGCTCGCGATGGATGCGCGTATGGTTGACGTTCTGCACCCAATAATCGGCATAGCGGTCCTTCAGCCCCCGCGGGTCGAGCCCGAGGAAGGAGTAATGGGCGAAGAAGAGCGGCCCGCCATAGTCGGGACCGAGCGGCAGCTCGATCCCGTAATAGTTGCGTCGGTTCTTGAAATTCCTGCCCTCAGCCCAGCCGCGGTGGTAGACGCCGGGGTCGATGGGATAGCGCGGCGACGAGGCGGCAAGCACATAGGCGATCAGGCACTCGTTCCAGCCCCTGATCTCGAAATTCATGCTCCAGCCATGGTTCGGGCTCCAATGCCAGTAGAGGGCGTTCGAGCCTCCGCGGGTATGCCAACTCCATTCGGCCTCTTCCCACAACTTGGTGATATGCGCGCGCAACTCTCGTTCCGGCGCGGAGGCTCGATCGAAATATTGCCGCGCGCAGAGGAGGCCCGCGAGAAGAAATGCCGTCTCCACCAGGTCTCCGCCATCGTCCTTGCGGTCGAAGCGGATCGGCCTGCCGGTCTCGCCGTCGAGCCGGTGCGGGAGCATGCCGTGGAAGCTGTCCGCGCTCAAAAGAAACTTCGTGACCTTGAGCAGACGGCCGACCCCAGCGGCCCTCGTGACCCAGCCGCGTTCGACGGCCACGATGACCGCCATGACGCCGAAGCCGGATCCGCCCGTCGTTACGAGGTTCGATTCCCCGGCGCCGAAATTGCTGCGGTCGCGCGCGAGACCGCTTCGCTTGTGGCAGAATTCCCAGAAATACCGGAAGGTCTGCCTCTGAACGAGCTCGAGCAGGGACGCATCGTCGAGGTTCGTCGGCGGCATCGTCAGGAATCCCGGCTGCTGGCAGGTGACCTCGAAGGGCGAAGCCCGTCCGGATCGCGGCTTGTCATCACCAATACGTCCTCGACGTAACTTTTCCCGCAAGCAATCGCGAGAAACCATTCTCGGTTCGCGTTTGTCAAATCCCGCCTGCCTGTCTTGCCGGTCCGACGGGCTTTCAAAAGCGCAGGCAGCGTTGGATCTCGAGCGTGCGCGTGTAGAAGCCGTCATCCTCTTTCGAACGTGCGGTACTGAGCACGGTGCTCCCTGCGAGGTCGCTGCCGAAGATCTGCATGACCAGCTTGCGCTGGTCCTGGTCGAGCGCGCTCGCCGCATCATCGATGAACACCCATTTCGGTGCATGCAGGAGGAGGCGGGCAAACGCCAGCGCCTGTTGCTCGTCGAGCGCCAGGTCCTTGTCCCAGCGGTTTTCCCGATCGAGCATGGTCGTCAGGTGCGCGAGCCCGACACGCGTCAGGGCCGCGCGCACGGCCTCGTCCCCGAACCTGTCGACCGGGGCAGGATAGGAGACCGCGGCGTGCAACGAACCCAAAGGCAGATAAGGGCGTTGCGGCATGAACATGAGATCCGTCCGCGCCGGCAAGAGTATCGTGCCGGCTCCGCGTTGCCACAGGCCGGCCAATGCGAGAAAGAATATCGTCTTGCCCGCGGACGGTTGCCCCACGATGAGAACGTGCTCGCCCGGCGCGATATCGATCGTATCCAGTCGGAAGGCGGCGCATTCGTAAAGCGAATCAGGCAGATAGACCTGGAGCTTTTCCAAAGTGAGCTTGTTCTCGGGATGATCGCGTATCTCGATTCGCCCTTCGGCCGCATCCTTTGTTTCGAGCACATCGAGCGCGTGCTGGATCGCGACGACCCGCAGGAGCGTCGCGCGCCAATCCGCGATGCGCGAGAAGTTGTCCACGAACCAGCGCAGCGCCGATTGCACCTGATTGAACGCTCCAACCACCATCATCAGGGCGCCGAGAGTGAGGTTGCCGCTGAAATAGCCGGGTGCCGCCGCGAGGATCGGCGCGACGATGGTGAGCCAGCCATAACCCGAGGTCACCCAGGTCAGGCGAGCGAGGCCGCCTGCAAGCCTTCGCATCGTCAGGAGCAGGGGATCGAGGACCGTGTCTAGCGAAGCACGCTCGCCTTTCTCGCCGCGATAGAGCGCGATCGCCTCCCCGTGCTCGCTGACACGCACCAGGGAGAAACGGAATTCGGCCTCTTGGGCATAGCGCTTTTCGTTGAGGTCGATCAGCGGGCGGCCGACGCGCCAGGTCAGCCACGAACCGGCGGTCGCGTAGGCGAGCGCGCACCAAACCATGTATCCGGGGATCGAGTAGGTCTGCCCCCCGAAGTCGAACACGACCTGCGCGGATAGCACCCACAGGACGCCCACGAAGGTGCCGAGCAGGAGCGAGGCTTGCACGAGCCCGACGCCCAGATCGGCGGTGAGCTCGGTCAAGTGCCGAATATCCTCCTGGAGGCGCTGGTCGGGATTGAGGCTGATATCGCCGGTGAAGGCGAACAGATAGACGCGCTTGGGCTTGAGCCATGCGTCGAGCAGGTTGCGGGTGAGCCGCTCCCGCAGCCTCACCTTCAGGATTTCGTTCAGCCAAGTCTGGGCGACGACCAGAAACAGCAACCCCGAGACAATGATCAGGAAGACGACGAGTTGCTGTTCGAAGGCGCCGATATCGTGCTGCTGGAGCGCGTCGTAGAAGGCTCCTTGCCAGGAGTTCAACCTGACCTGACCAAGCGCATTTGCGCCGATGACCAGAATGATGCCGCCGGCAAGCATTCCGAGCTTCGCCCAATGGCCCGAATTCCTGAGGCTCTGGACCAACAATGTGACCTGCGCGAGCATGCCCCAATGGGCAGGATCGGAAGGCGCCAGCGCCGGTGACGGCTGCGATGCGTTCGACAATGCCAGGTTCCTCCAGGCTGGATTAGGGCGATGCATGTCAACACGCCCTTGCAGCGGAAGCGACTATGAGCGGTGCTTGCCATAGCGTTCCTCGGCGCGCCCGGCGATCGAATTCGACAACCGCCCACGCGGCAATCTCTCGCAGCGATCCGAACGATCGCCGATGATCGTCCTCGGCTCGGATAGCGATTCGGCATGGCCCGAGCGATGCCTTGCGCCTCATACTTGGAATCGTAGAAAGCTGTTACGCATTCGCTAAGGTTTCGTCCGGAAACGAATGCTCTGTCGTTCCCGGCGAGGCCGAGGGAAGGGAATGCATCTCTAAGGCATTGGATGCATGGATGGATTCCCTTTCGATTTGAAACTTTGTTTGCGAGCAAAGCCTAAGCACCGATCCCCCTTGGCCGACCACCCGCTGCAATGAACAAGCGAGCCGAAATGGTGAAATTATCCGATGCGGCTTTCATCCGCGACCTCCTGGCAAGGATGACGCTCGAGGAAAAGATCGGACAGTTGACGATGACGACCTCCGACTTCGCGGTGACAGGCCCCGGCGGCGCTCCCATTTCCTTGGAGGATGTCAGACAAGGCCGCATCGGCAGCGTTCTCAACCTCTATGGACCTGAATGGGTGTGCAAAACTCAGCGGATCGCGGTCGAGGAGTCGCGGTTGAAGATCCCGCTATTCTTCGGTCTCGACGTCTTGCACGGGCACCGCACCGTTTTCCCGGTTCCGCTCGCCGAAGCAGGCGCCTTCGACCCCGACCTCTGGGAGCGGACGGCTCGCGCGGCGGCCGAGGAAGCGGCCGCCGATGGCGTCGATCTGACCTTCGCGCCGATGCTCGACCTGTCGCGCGATCCGCGTTGGGGGCGTATCGTCGAGGGCCCGGGAGAAGACCCCTGGCTGGGGCAGCGATTTGCAGAGGCGAAGGTGCGCGGGTTTCAACGCTCCAAGCTCGACGGGAAGGCTTCAATCGCCGCCACGGCAAAGCACCTCGCCGCCTATGGAGCCGTCACCGCGGGGCGCGAATATGCCCCAGTCGATATTTCCGAGCGCCAATTGCACGAGGTCTATCTCCCGCCTTTCCGCGCCGCCGTCGAGGCGGGCGTCGCCGCGATCATGCCGGCGCTGACCGATCTCGCCGGCATTCCGTTGACGGCCCATGCGGCGATCCTGCGCGATCTCGTCCGCGACCGCTGGGGCTTTTCGGGGGTGATCATCACCGACTACCGGGCAGTCGCCCAGCTCATCGCGCATGGCGTCGCCGAAGATCTCGCCGACGCGGCAGCTCTTGCGCTGTCGGCCGGCGTGGACATCGACATGATGGGTCAGGCCTATGCAAAGGGTCTGCCGGTCGCGGTCGAGCGCGGCAGCGTCAGCATCGCCGCCGTCGATGCGGCCGTGTCGCGCGTCCTCGCGCTGAAGGTCGAGCTCGGCTTGTTCAGGGACCCTTATCGTCGCGTCGGCGGCGCAAGGCCTCTTGGAGCGCCGAGAGCAAGAAAGGCACCGGGAGCGAAAAAGCGGCGGCTCGCGAGGGAGGCCGCCTGCCGATCGATCGTACTGCTCAAGAACCAGGATGGCCTCCTGCCGTTGCGCGACGATGTCGGTCCCGTGGCGGTGATCGGGCCGCTCGGCGATGCCAAGGAGGAGATGCTCGGCCCATGGTCCGCCGCCGGCGTGCCCGCGGAGGTGGTATCGGTCATCGAGGGGCTGCGCGGCGCCTTTTCGCGGGGCGGCGTCTCCTTTGCGCCGGGCTGCGGCATCGAGCTTGCCGATGCCGACGCCTTGGCGGCCGCGCTCGGCGCCGCAAGGAAAGCCGCGGTCGTCGTGCTGTGCCTGGGCGAATCGCGTTCCATGAGCGGGGAAGCGTCGAGCCGCGGGCGTCCGAGCTTGCCGGAGGCCCAGGCGGCCCTGGCGCGATCGCTGCTGGCTCTCGGCAAGCCGCTGATCGTCCTCTTGTTTTCGGGGCGACCGCTGATCCTGCCGAGCTGGCTCGTCGAGAAGGCCAGCGCCTTGCTGGCCATGTGGTTTCTGGGGACCGAGACGGGCAACGCCGCCGCGGACGTGCTTTGCGGCCGCTGGAACCCCTCCGGCCGTTTGTCCATCTCCTGGCCTGTCGATGTCGGGCAAATCCCGATCTCCTATGACCGCCGCTCGACAGGCCGCCCCGCAGATCCGAAAGACCATTTCACCAGCAAGTATCTCGACTTGCCGGTCGAGCCGCTGTTCGCCTTCGGCCACGGCCTCTCCTACGGGCAATTCCAGCTCAGCCATCTGCGGACCGACCGGGCAAAGCTGGCGCCGGGCCAGAGCGTCGCGATCAAGGTCGACGTGGCAAACCGCGGCGCGGCCGCGGGCGAGGAGACCGTGCTGCTGTTCGTGCACGACCCGGTCGCGAGCGTCGCGCGCCCCTTGCTCGAGCTCAAAGCTGTGCGGAAGATAACACTGGCGCCCGGGCAGCGGGGGCGGGCCCAATTCAGCTTAAGCTTCGACGACTTCAGCTTCCTGGGGCCGGATCTGAGCCCGAGAACCGAGCCGGGAACGATCGAGCTGCTGGTCGGGCAGAGCGCACTACGCGAGAGGATGCTCAAGAGCACTCTCCGCCTCGTCAGCACCCGATCCCAGCCAAAGGCCATGACCCCGTGACGCGCGAAAAGCCCAACATCCTCCTGATCGTCGCCGATCAGCTCGCTGCCCGGTTCCTGCCCTGCTACGGCCATCGGGTGGTGCAGGCGCCCCATATCGCACGCCTTGCGGCCGCAGGCGTCGTATTCGAGAACGCCTATACGAACTCCCCGCTCTGCGCGCCGGCCCGCGCCACGCTGATGAGCGGCGCGCTGCCGTCGCGCACCGGGGTCTACGACAACGCCGCCGAATTCCGCTCCTCGATCCCGACCTTCGCCCATTACCTTCGCCTCGAAGGCTATCGCACCTGCCTTTCCGGCAAGATGCATTTCGTCGGGCCGGATCAGCTGCACGGCTTCGAGGAGAGGCTGACGACCGATATCTATCCGGCCGATTTCGGCTGGACGCCGGATTGGACGAAGCCTGGCGAGCGGATCGATTGGTGGTACCACAATATGAGCTCGGTGAAGCAGGCGGGCACCGCCGAGATCACCAACCAGCTCGAATATGACGACGAGGTCGCGTTCCTGGCGCGGCGGCGCCTTCATGATTTCGCGCGGTCGCGCGACACGCTGCCCTTCTGCCTCACCGTCTCGTTCACGCATCCGCACGACCCTTATGTGGCGCGGCCGCGCTTCTGGAATCTCTATCGCGACGCCGATATCGAGCCGCCGGCGAGCGGCCCCCTCCCCTATGCCGAGATGGATCCGCATAGCCGGCGCCTGCGCGACATGTCGGCCATGGCCGAGTGCGCGATCACGCAGGAAGACGTGCTGCGCGCCCGGCACGGCTATTATGCCGGCATCTCCTATGTCGATGCTCTGATCGGTTCGCTGCTGGCGACGCTCGAGGCCTGCGACCTCGGCCGGAACACCGTCGTCGTCCTGACCTCCGACCACGGCGACTTCCTGGGCGAGCGCGGCCTCTGGTACAAGATGTCGTTCCGCGAGGCGGCGGCGCGCGTGCCGCTCCTGGTGCGTGCGCCGGGGCGCTTTCGCGCGGCGCGCGTTCCGGCCCCGGTGTCGCTCGCCGATCTGTTGCCGAGCTTCGTCGATCTCGCGCGGGCCGGCGCCTCGAGCGCGCTCGCCGCTCCGATCGACGGGCGAAGCCTCGTTCCCCTCCTCGAGGGGAATGCGCCGGATGCGGGCGCCCAAATCATCGGGGAATACCTCGCCGAAGGCGTCGAGGCGCCGATGCATATGGCGCGGCAGGGACGCTGGAAGCTCGTCGCCTGCGGCTCCGACCCGGACCAGCTCTTCGATATCGAGGCCGACCCCTTGGAGGATCATAATCTCGCAGCCGATCCGGCGCGGGCAGCCGAGGTCTCGCGCCTGCGCGCGACGCTCGCGGCGCGGTTCGACCGCGAGGCCATCCGGCGCGACGTCATCGCCAGCCAGAGGGCGAGGCTCGCCGTGTTCGGGGCGCTCGGCAAGGGGAAGGTCTTCCCCTGGGACTATCAACCATTGCGCCTCGCCAGCGAGCAGTACACGCGCAATCACCGTGACGTGACCGCAACGGATGTACTGTCGCGCTACCCTCCATTGTCCGAGAATTAACGATCATCATCGCGCGTCGACCGGCAACGGAGCCTCAGAGATGTTCGAAACCACCGTCGCGGGCAGCCTCCCCAAGCCGATCTGGCTCGCCGAGCAGGAGCGTCTGTGGCCGGCTTGGAAGCTCGAAGGGGAAGCTCTGCAGGCGGGCAAGCTCGACGCCACCGTGCTCGCGGTCAAGCTCCAGGAGGATGCCGGCATCGATATCGTCAGCGACGGAGAGCAGGCCCGCGTGCATTTCGTGCATGGCTTCCTCGCCAATCTCGATGGCATCGACTTCGCGCGCAAGACCGTGATCGGCATCCGCGCCGACCGCTACAAGGCGGAGGTGCCGACGGTCACCGGCCCCATCCGCCGCAAGGGTCCGGTGCATGCGAGCGAGGCTCGCGCGGCCCGCGCCCATACGAAGAGAAAGCTGAAATTCACCCTTCCCGGCCCGATGACCATCGCCGATACCATCGCCGACGAGCATTACGGCAACCGTGCCGAGCTAGCCCACGCCTTCGCACAAGCCTTGAACGAAGAGGCGCGCGAGCTCGAGGCGCTCGGCGTCGATGTCGTGCAGTTCGACGAGCCGGCCTTCAACGTCTATCTGCGGGAAGTGGCCGATTGGGGCATCGCCGCGCTCGAGCGCGCGGCCGCAGGCCTTTCCTGCAAGCGCGCGGTGCATATCTGCTATGGCTACGGCATCAAGGCCAATATCGACTGGAAAACGACGCTCGGCTCGCAATGGCGCCATTACGAGGAAACCTTCCCGGTGCTCGCCAGGAGCTCGATCGACCAGGTCTCGCTCGAATGCCGCAATTCGCGCGTACCGATCGAAGTGCTCGGGCTGTTGAAGGGCAAGGATGTGCTCGTCGGGGCGATCGATGTCGCCTCGAACGCCGTCGAAAGCCCTGACGAGGTCGCCGATACCATCCGGCAGGCCTTGGCGCATGTCCCTCCCGAGCGGCTCTTCCCGTGCACCAATTGCGGCATGGCGCCGATGTCGTCATTCGTGGCCTATGCCAAGCTCGCGGCGCTCGCGGCGGGCGCGGCGATGATGCGCAAGTCAATCTAAAGTCTATCGCTTGGCAGGCGAGGCGGGGCGGTCTTGCGGTTGTGCGCCATCCCCGCCTGGCCTAACCTTTCCGCCGAGCGGCCCACCGGGCCTCCGGGGGCGCGTCCACCAACCGACAAATGAGGGAGGAATGCTGATGCACAAGCTCACATCGACCGTCGCACTCGCCGCTGGCGCTCTGCTCTTGGCCTGCGGCGGCGCGCAGGCTCAGTCCGGCGCGCTCGCCAAGGCGGTCGGCGGCTACTCCTTCGACGATGCCGCCAAGGAGAGCCCGGCCACCAAGAATTTCCATTCGAATTCCGGCAAGCTCACTTTCGCGATCGTCACGCATACGGCCGGCAACGGCTTCTTCGACCCGACCTATGTCGGCGCCAAGGTCGCCGCCAACGCCTTCGGCATCAATCTCGTGATGCTGGGCTCGGAAGCGCCGGTCGACGACATCCCGCGCGAGATCCAGATCCTTAATCAGATCATCAACGATCCCACGATCGACGGCGTGATCATGACGACGCCCCAGTCGGGGGCCTATGACGACATCGTGAAGAAGCTCACCGAGAAGGGCATACCGATCGCGACCACGAATTCCTTCGACCCGAAGCTGCTCAACCGCTCCTCCATCTCGCATACCGGACAGGATGCCTCGGCGGCGGCCATCGGCGGGGAAGCGCTCGCCGCCTGCCTGTTGAAGGCCAACGTCAAATCAGGGTCGATCATCTTTCCCAACACGACCACGCTCGGCAATGTCGAGGTCAACAACCGCATCACGGCGGCCTTCCAGGCCACGGTGAAGGCGCTGAACGCGGCCGGCCGCCTCAAGGACTTCAAGATCGATGCCGGTTCGAACAATATCGGCATCGACGTCGACGCCAACAATATCGTCGGTTCGATCACCTCCCTCATCGAGAGCCGCAAGGACGTGGTCGGCGCCTTCACGGCCAACGGCTTCACCACGCCGGCCCTCGGCGACGCCATCTCGCAGCTCAAGAAGAACGGCCAGATCTGCGCCTTCGGCTTCGATCTCGGCCCGAAGCAGCAAGAGCAGATCAAGACAGGGGCGCTCACCGGCTCGCTCGGCCAGCAACCCTTCCTGCAAGGCTTCTGGCCGGTGATGCAGCTCTATCTGCAGATCGACCGCGGCGTCTCGGCGGCCAATCTCGATACCCGCGCCCAACTGGTGACGAAGGACAGTGTCGACAAGGTCGGCAAGCGCTTCGAGAACTGAACAAGGCGCTGGCGTTGCGCCACCATCCGAGGCGGAAGACGACATGCTGCCTCGCTCCTCGATTCTTCTCCCGCAAGCTTGCGGGAGAAGAAGGCCCCCTCCGCCCATCCCCAACCGCCCGTTAACGCCGTGGCGACGGCCGGACAGTATGCTTGAAGTTGTCAAGCGCTGCGGCTTGCGGCTAGATGCTTCGCGGCCGGGGCTGGTGGATTCGGGTTCGTCGTTTCAAAAGGTACGAATGTCCTCATCGCGAAAGCGCATCGGGGGCCAGCTTCTTGCGGCCGCCATTTTCCTGTCGATCGTGGTTCCGGCTTCGGCCGCGGGCGCGCCGCCGCTTTTCGAGGCGCGCCGCGTGTTGCGGGAGAGCCACCCGGAAATGGCCGCCCTGGCGAAGGAGGCTCGGCCGGCCATCGCCGAGGCCAACAGCGCCTTGTTCGCCGCCGAGCAGCGCGGGCGAGGCGTCAGTTGCGCGCGCCAGACCCTCACCGAGCTGCGCTGGCGGATCAATGCGACGATCGACGAGGCGGCGGCGCGCGAGAACCTGGCGCGGCTGAAGGCCGCGCTCGCCGATATCGCCTCGGCGCATGGCCACGACGCCAATGTCCTGCCCCAGGACGCGGATGGCAGCTATGGAGCTTGCGACCGCGAATGGTTCCTCAAGCTCGGGGATTCCGGGGATGAGCTGCTCGATCCGCGGGGCTGGCACGGCAAAATCCCGCCGCGCTTCCTCGATCGCGTGAACACCACGGCTTCGCTGATCGCCTATCTCGAGACGGTCATCCTCTCGGATCCGGCGAAGGATGGCATAGACCGGCGCAAGGAGCTGAACACCTCGACCGGCGTGCTGGCGCGCGTGGTGCTGCGCGGCGGCGTCGGGGGCTATCTCGCGGAGCCAGAATTTCGGACCGCCTTCCGGGCATTCCTCGACCTCTGGCAGGACCCGAGCACCGGCTTCTTCGGCGAATGGTACATGGATCATGGCCGCCTCATCAAGACGGCCGATCTCAGCGTCACCTTCCATATGGCGCGTTACAGCAAGGGCCGGATCGGCCATTGGCCCGAGCTCATCGATACGCTGCTTGCCATCAAGGATCGGCCCTATCCGCAGGGTTGGCTCGACAGCGACGGCATGACCAACCACAATAATTACGACGTGGCCGAGCTGTTCAGCCTCGGCTGGCCGTACATGCGCGAGGATCAGCGCGTTGCCGCGAGGGCCGAGATCACGCGCATGCTCGACTGGGCGCTGACCCATTCGATCGGCCAGGATGGCGAGATCGCCCGAACGAGCGCCTCCGAACCGCTCGGCGATATGTATTATTTCGCGGCCGCCTTCCTCGACACCATCGGCTATTTCGACAAGCGCAAGCGCTTCTGGACCGACGAGGATTTCGCGGAAGCCGAGCCGCTGCGGCAGGCGCTCGAGGCGCAAGCGCGGCTGATCGCGACCGATGCGCCCTTCGCCCAATCGACGCTCGCTCGACTCGTTCCCGCCGCGCCCCGCGAGGACGCGGCCGCCGCGCCGAGCGCGGTCACGCGCTTGCGGGCCGCGAGGCCCCTTCTTATGTCAGGGTGGATGGATACACGCCCGATGGCCGCCCATGACGGCGCCTGGCGCCGCCCGGTCGGCATGGACGTTTCCCACAGGGAGGCATCGACGCCATGACGAAACCGATCGAAGCTGCGCCGGCCCGATCGCCTGCCGCGGCGCGCGCAACGCTCCCGATCGGAGTGTGCATGCGTCGCCTCGCTCTGGGCGCTGCGCTGTGCGCGGCCGCCTGGCTCACGGCGGGCAAGGCGGAGGCGCGCCCACATGGCCGCCCGGCGGGCGGCATCGCGGTCGATGTGACGCCGCTTCTCGCGCAAGGTCTGGGCGGCTTTGCGGAGGTCGTCCGCGCCGATCTGACCCAGGCGCTTCAGGCCCAGTTCGCCGGGCGTCTCGGCCCCGGCGAACGGCTCGTCGTCGTGGTGCGGGGCATCTCGCTTCGTTCCTATATCGGCGGCGACAGTATCCGCTGGCCGGACAACGACTATCTCGACGGGGTGGTCACGCTGGTCGGGCCGAATGGGCAGGTGTTGGCGACGCAGAAGATCCTCTCGGTCTCGCCGTCCTCCTCGGGCGGCGCCTGGTACATTGCGGGCGGCGAGCTGCGACGCACCGCCGCGCTCTCGCAAAGCTTCGCGGCCTGGGCGCGCCGCTATATTCCGGGCTGACTCGAGCAGGCCGCCATCCCGCCTTCGTGGCGAACGACCGGTGAACGGCTTATGTAGGGGTATGCGCCGGTCAGCCGAAGCGATTCGTCATGCCTGAACCCTTACCGCCTGCCGATGAGCCCGCCGCGCCCGCCGCCGGCGGGCTTGCGGCGCGCGCCATGGCGGCGAGCGGGCGTCGCCTGCGCTATCTCGACGGCTTGAACGCGGAGCAGCGCGAAGCGGTCGAGACGCTGGACGGGCCGGTACTCGTCCTGTCGGGCGCCGGAACCGGCAAGACCCGGGTGCTGACGACCCGCATTGCCCATATCATCGCGACGGCTCGCGCCTACCCGTCACAAATCCTCGCGGTCACCTTCACCAACAAGGCCGCACGCGAGATGAAGCACCGCGTCGGGTTGCTGCTCGGCGAGGTCGCCGAAGGCATGCCCTGGCTCGGCACCTTCCACTCGATCGCGACCAAGATGCTGCGCCGGCATGCCGAGCTGGTCGGTCTGCGCGCCGATTTCACCATCCTCGACACCGACGATCAGATCCGGCTGATGAAGCAGGTGATCGCGGCCGAGAACATCGACGAGAAACGCTGGCCGGCGCGCCAATTCGCGCATCTCGTCGACGGTTGGAAGAATCGCGGCCTCACTCCCGACAAGGTGCCTCCCGGCGAAGGCATGGCCTTCGGCAACGGCCGCGGCGTGAAGCTCTACATCGCCTATCAGGCGCGGCTGGCGACGCTCAACGCCGCCGATTTCGGCGACCTTCTCCTGCATGTCATCGGCATCTTCCGCGAGCATCGAGACGTGCTCGCCATCTATCACGACCGCTTCCGCTACATCCTGGTCGACGAGTACCAGGACACCAATGTGGCGCAGTATCTCTGGCTCAGGCTCCTGGCGCAGGGACGCAGGAATGTGTGCTGCGTCGGCGACGATGATCAGTCGATCTATGGTTGGCGCGGCGCCGAGGTCGACAACATCCTGCGCTTCGAGCACGATTTTCCGGGCGCCAAGGTCATTCGCCTCGAGCAGAATTATCGCTCGACCGGCCATATCCTCGGCGCGGCGTCGGGGCTGATCGCCCATAACGAGGGGCGGCTCGGCAAGACGCTGCGCACCGAGGCGGAGCTCGGCGTCCCGGTCACGGTGACCGGCGCCTGGGATTCGCAGGAGGAGGCGCGGCTGATCGGCGACGAGATCGAGTCCCTGCAGACGAAACGCCATTCGCTGTCGGAGATGGCCGTGCTGGTGCGCATCTCGGCGCAGATGCGCGAGATCGAGGACCGCTTCGTCAATCTCGGCCTGCCCTACCGCGTCATCGGCGGCCCGCGCTTCTACGAGCGCATGGAGATCAGGGACGCGCTCGCCTATTTCCGCGTCGTGGCGCAGCCGGCGGACGACCTCGCCTTCGAGCGCATCATCAACACGCCGAAGCGCGGGCTCGCCGAGGCGACGCTCTCGGTACTGCATAACCATGCACGCGCCGCGCGCCTGCCGCTGTTGCGAGCCGCCGAGGCGCTGGCGCAATCGGAGGAACTGAAAGCCAAGCCACGCGTGGCGTTGCGCGACCTCGTCGTCGCCATCGCCCGCTGGGCCGGCCGGCTCGATGGCGGCGCTCCCCATACCGAGGTCGCGGCCCAGATCCTCGAGGAGTCGGGCTACACCGATATGTGGAAGGCCGATCGTTCGGCCGACGCCGCGGGCCGCCTCGACAACCTCAAGGAGCTCGTCCGCTCGATGGAGGAGTTCCCGGACATGCGCGCCTTCCTCGAGCATGTCTCGCTGGTGATGGAGGCGACGGACGGCGAGAACGAGGAGCGCGTCTCGATCATGACACTGCACGGCGCCAAGGGCCTCGAATTCGATACGGTGTTCCTGCCCGGCTGGGAGGACGGCCTGTTCCCCAACCAGCGCGCGCTCGACGAGAACGGCCGCGCCGGGCTCGAGGAGGAGCGTCGCCTGGCCTATGTCGGCATCACGCGGGCGAGACAGCACGCCAAAATCTATTTCGCCACCAATCGGCGCCTGCACGGCCTATGGCAGTCGACCGTGCCTTCGCGCTTCATCGACGAATTGCCGCAAAAGCATGCCGAAGTCGCGGATGCTCCCGCCGGCTATAGTCCGGGCGGCTACGGTCCCTCGCGGTTCGACAAGATGCCGGTCTTTGCCGATTCGCCCTATGCGACGCCCGGTTGGAAGCGCGCCCAGGCGCAACAGCGCATGGATGCCGAGCGCGGCGCCGACGGGATGGAGGCTCGACCCCGCAGACCGGCCTCCTGGCAGGGCGCCGGCAGCCGCATCATCGACGGCGAGGTGGTGGCCTCATCGATCGCCGAGGGAGCAGGGTTCGCGACGGGCGAGCGCGTCTTCCATCAGAAATTCGGGCCGGGCGTCGTCGCCGCGATCGACGGCAACAAGCTCACCGTCGATTTCGACAAGGCCGGCCGCAAGATGGTGCTGGACAGCTTCATGCAACGGACAGGGTAACCCATCCCATGGTCTGCCGAGCCGGAAGGGCTTGCCGTCACGAAGCGCCGAGCGTCGCCTCGACGCGCGGCGCGTTCCGGCTACGGCGAATCGTCGCCGCAGCCTCCCTATTCGTCGCTCCGCACCTGCTCAGTAGCAGACCTTGCGGAAGTACACGTAGCCGTCATCGTCGACGTAGCGCTTCATGAAGCAGCCGCCGTCGTAATCGCCGCCAAAGCCGCCGAAGAAGTGGCCGAAGTGGCCCCAGCCATGACCCCAGCCATGGCCCCAGCCGCCAAAGCCATGGGCCTGAGCGGGGGCCGTGGTGGCGATCGTGGTCGCGGTGAGCGCCCCGACGGCGAGCGTCGCGGCAACGAGGGCGGACTTGATGTTGATGATGCGCATGATACCTCTCCTGGTTGAGCGCAAGGCCCGATCGTTCGGGCCAAGCTGTCGTTGGTCGCCGCAATGGCGAGGGAGGTTCATGCGGCTCGGAATGATTCTTGCGGCGAGCGTATTTACGGCCTGATCAGCCTATGGTCGCAAGGAAAGCCATGCGCGCCTGGTTGTGACCGAGATTGGGATGGCGCCGCTCGGCCTTGAAGCCGGCTTCCCCGAGCAGCGCGATCATCTCGTGCTCGTCATAGGTCGCAAGCCCGAGCTCGGCGCGCAGCTTGCGATAATCCGACAGCGCCGTGCGCGCGAGGCCGCCGAGCGCCGCGAACAGGAACCCGCCCTGCCAGCCGAAACGCAAAAGCGCCAGCGCGTCGGCCGCCGGCGACGACCCTTTCGGCAGGACGTCGGCAAGGAAAAGGCGGCCGTTCGGCTTGAGGGCATGGCGCCAGAGCCGCAGCGCCGAGGCGAATTCCGGCGCGGTCAGATATTGCACCAGCGAATTCGCCACCACGAGATCGAGCGAGGCTTCCGGAATGTCGGCGACCTCGACCGGGCTGACGACCGCCACATTGCCGAGCGCGGCGAAACGGGCACTGAGCTTTTGGCGCACGCTCGCCGCGGCGTCGCAGAGATAGAGGCGTTGGCAACGCAAGGCGATGTCGCCCGCCAACAGGGCCTCGCCGCAACCATGGTCGAGGACGACGGGCCCTGCCGCGGGCGGCGCTGCGGGATCACCGCTCGCCGTCTTTGGGGATGGCGGGTCCGGCAGCTCGGCGATCGCCTCGAGGATGCCGCTCGCAATCAGCCGATAGTGCAGGAGCTTATGGCGCTCATTGACATAGATCGGCGTATCGCCGTCCCAGAAATCGCGCCAGGACATCAGCCGTTCCATAGCCGCGCCAGAGGTCCGTCCCTCCCTCGCACCGGATCGAGCCGCGGCCGCGGCACGGCGGCGATGCGGGCAAGGGCCGCGTCGTGGATCGTCGCGCTCGTCGCATAAGGCTTGATCAGATCGCGGGCGCGGCCCTCGGGATAGGCGCCGACCACCAGGAAATCGTGGCTCGCGGCAACGCGCTTATGGCCGGCACCGGCCGGCAGCAGGAGCACGTCGCCCGCCTCGACCTCGAAGTCGCGACCGTGGCGGCCACCGAGCCGCAAGGTGGCGCGCCCAGTGGCGACGCCTAGCACCTCATGCGAGGTCGAATGGTAGTGATGGAAGGGATAGACGCTCCACCGCCAGCTCCCGGTCCAGCCGTTCTCGGCGAAGCGGCGCTCGAAGCTCGAAGCGGGATCGGCCGCGGTGGGCGCGATGGCGCCGCGGTAGACGATCACCGGAAGGCGGCTATTCGGCAGGCGGCCATCATCGTCGAAGAACGCAGTCTCGAGCCGGACTTCGCTCTCGGCCGACATCGCGTCGCCTCACGCCGCCTGCTTCCTGGCGCGCTCGGCCTGCATCAAGGCGACGAAGCGGTCGAAGAGATAGTGGCTGTCGCGCGGTCCCGGCGAGGCCTCCGGATGATGCTGCACCGAGAAGGCGGGGCGGTCGGTCAGCATCAGCCCGCAATTCGAGCCGTCGAAGAGCGAGATATGCGTGGGCACGGCGTTCGACGGCAAGGACGCGGCCTCGACCGCGAAACCGTGATTCATCGACACGATCGCGACCTTGCCGGTCGCCATCTCCTTCACCGGATGGTTGGCGCCATGGTGTCCCTGGCTCATCTTCTCCGTTTTGCCGCCGATGGCGAGCGCCATGATCTGGTGACCGAGGCAGATGCCGAAGGTCGGCACGCGCTCCTCGAGCAACCGCCTGATCACCGGCACGGCATATTCCCCGGTCGCCGCAGGGTCGCCGGGCCCGTTGGCGAGGAAGACGCCGTCCGGGTGCAGCGCCAGGAGATCCTCGGCCTTCATGGTCGGCGGCACGACCGTGACCTTGCAGCCGCGCGCGGCGAGCAGCCGCAAGATGTTGCGCTTCACCCCATAGTCGATGGCGACCACATGGAAGCGCGGCTCGCTCTGATGGCCATAGCCTTGCGGCCAAGTCCATTCGGTCTCCTCCCAGCCCTGGCGCTGGAACGAGGCGACGAAAGGCACGAGGTCGAGCCCGGTCATCGAAGGCAGGGCCGCCGCCTTGGCGGCGAGCGCCGCGAGATCGAAGACGCCGTCCGGGTGATGGGCGATCATGGCGTTCGGCATGCCCTTCTCGCGGATGAGCGCGGTCAGGGCCCGCGTATCGACGCCGCAAATGCCGACGATGCCGCGCGCCAGCAGCCATTCGTCGAAGCCGCGCCCGGCGCGCCAGCTCGAGGCTTCGGTGATCGCCTCGGCGAGCACGACGCCGCGCACGCCCGACGAGGCGGCCATGTTCACCGTCTCGATATCCTCGTCGTTCACCCCCACATTGCCGATATGGGGGAAGGTGAAGGTGACGATCTGGCCGGCATAGGAGGGATCTGTCAAAATCTCCTCATAGCCGGTCATGGCGGTGTTGAAGCACACTTCGCCCGAAGCCTCTCCCGCCGCGCCGACGCCCGCACCCTCGATCGCCGTGCCGTCGGCGAGCACGAGCATGGCCGTGGCGCGCGGCTCGGCCCAAGGGGCGGGCGCTGCTTTGGAGCGTGCTGGCGTCGAGGCTGACATAGTCCTTTTCCAGGGTATGTTGAGTGAGCCTGTGACTAGGCTCGGCGCGCTTAGGCGTCAAATCGCGCGACGATCCCTGCCCCGGCACACCCTTGACGCACCGTGCCGCCGGCACCTAATCCCTCATTTGCTCGATGCGCGGCTCGTCGGCCGTGAAGGAGATGGATGCCATGTCGCTCAGAGAGACATTCAACACGGTGATGAAGGAGGCCTTGAAGGCCGGTGACAAGCCGCGGCTCTCCGCGGTGCGGCTCATCAACGCCGCCGTCAAGGATCGCGACATCGAGGCGCGGGGCGCAGGCAAGGGCCAAGCCAGCGAGGACGAGATCGTGGCGCTGCTCCAGAAGATGGTCAAGCAGCGCCATGAATCGGCTGGCCTGTACGAGAAAGGCGCGCGGCCCGAGCTCGCTGCGCAAGAGCGCGCCGAGATCGCCGTCATCTCGAGCTTCCTGCCGCAGCAGCTCGGCGAGAGCGAGGTCGCGGCCGCCATCAAGGAAGCGATCATCGCGACCGGCGCCGCCGGCATCAAGGACATGGGAAAGGTCATGGCCGCGCTCAAGGAGCGTCATGCCGGCAGAATGGATTTCTCAAAGGCCGGGCCTGCGGTGAAGGCCGCGCTGAGCGGGTAACGGTGGGGAGCGCCGATGGCGCGCGCCCTCACAACAGCGAGAGCTGCACCGGCTCCTTCTCCCGACCGGGCACGCAGAACAGATCAGTGTTCAGCCGCAACTTCTCGCGGTTGAAACCGAGCTTTCTCGCCGCGATCTCGAAGCGCCGCCCGAGCGTCCAGGCATAAGGCCCCTCCCCGGCTTGGCGAACGCCGAACCGCGCATCGTAATCCTTGCCGTTGCGCGCGTCCTTCACAAGCGACATGACGCGGTCGAGCTTCTCCGGATGATGCTCGAGCAGCCATTCGCGCACCAGATGGCGCAGCTCGAGCGGCAAGCGCAGCAAGACATAGCCTGCCTCACCTGCGCCCGCTTCGCGGGCCGCAGCCAGCACTTTCTCGATCTCGGCGTCGTTGAGGGAGGGAATGATCGGCGCGACCAGCACGGTCACCGGAATGCCGGCCTTCGCCAGCGCCCCGATGGTCGACAGGCGCTTCATGGGCGTCGCCGCGCGCGGCTCCATCTCGCGGGCGAGCTTGGCATCGAGCGTGGTCACCGAAATCGCGACCTTCGCCAAGCCTTTCTCCGCCATGGGCGCGAGGATGTCGATATCACGAGCCACGAGCGCCGATTTGGTCACGATGCCGACCGGGTGATTGAAGCGCGACAGCACTTCGAGCACGCCGCGCGTTATGCGATAGCCGCGTTCGATCGGCTGATAGGGATCAGTGTTGGTGCCGATGGCCATGACGCGCGGCTTGTAGGAAGGATGCGACAGCTCCTTTTCCAAGAGCTCGGCGGCGTTCGGCTTGGCGAATAGCTTCGTCTCGAAATCGAGCCCCGGCGACAAGCCCATATAGGCATGGGTCGGACGCGCGAAGCAATAGAAGCAGCCATGCTCGCAGCCCCGATAAGGATTGATGGACCGATCGAAGGAAAGGTCGGGCGAGTCGTTGCGGCTGATGATGGTGCGAGCGCGCTCGACGGTCACTTCGGTATGGAAAGCCTCGCACTCCTCCTCGCGCTCCCAACCATCGTCGAAACGCTCCTGCGACAAGGGTTCGAAGCGGCCCGAGCGGTTGGTGACTGCGCCCCTGCCGCGCCGCCTTTCGCCGTCGACGAAATCCGTCCCGAGCGCGGCTCGCGGCGCCTCGCCCTCCAATCCAGGCGTGATCTGCAACCGATCAAGCGGATGCAGCGCCTTGTGCAGCGGCAGACCCATCATGCTCTCCCGTTCCACAAAATCGGAACATAAAGAGAACATAGATGTTGCCGCACCGAATTTCAAGTCCTGGCCGGAAGAAACGGTCGGAGCGCGGCAGTGGGGTCGGGCTTTGCTATCCCGGCACTCGCACCATCGCCCGCAATCCACCGAGCGGGCTGTCGGAAAGCGTGATATCGCCGCCATGGGCGCGCGCTATGTCGCGGGCGATGGTGAGGCCGAGCCCCGTGCCGCTGGTATCGAGATTGCGCGCCTCGTCGAGCCGCAGGAACGGCTTGAACACGTCCTCGCGCCTGTCGGGGGGGATGCCGGGACCGTCATCGTCGACCGTGATCGTCAGCACGCGCGCGTCATGCACGGCGTCGATCTCGATGCGACCGGCGTAGCGCGCAGCGTTCGACACGAGATTGGTGAGGCAGCGCTTGAAGGAACGCGGCCGCACCACCGCGACCGGGTCCCCGCTGATCGAAAACGCAGTCGTGTGCCCGGAACGCTCGGCATCCGCCTTCAGCGCGTCGAGCAGCGCGCGCACATCGATGGCTTGCGGCTGCTCGGCTGCGTCGCCGCGCGCGAAAGCGAGATAGCCTTCGAGCATGCGGCTCATCTCGTTCACGTCGCCGCGCATGTCCTCGACCTCCGGTGCCTCGCCGAGAAGCTCGAGCGAGAGGCGAAACCGCGTGAGCACGGTGCGCAGGTCATGGCTGACGCCGGCCAGCATGGTGGTGCGCTGATCGATCATGCGCTCGAGGCGCCGTTTCATCTCGATGAAGGCGTGGCCGGCCTTGCGCACCTCGCGGGCGCCGCGCGGGCGAAATTCGATGTCGCGTCCCTTGCCGAAGCTCTCGGCGGCATCGGCAAGGGTCAGGATCGGCCTGATCTGGTTGCGCAGGAACAGGACCGCGATGGTCAACAGGAAGAGCGAGCTCCCTGCCATCCAGGCGAGGAAAATGCCGCTGTTCGACGCGTAGGCCTGGCTGCGATGAGCGACGACGCGCAAGGTCGCATCGTCGAGCTGCACGCGGATCTCGATCAAGTTCGAGCGCCCGATGGTGTCGACCCAATAGGGTCGCCTGATATGACGCCTGATCTCCTTGGCGAGAGCCTCGTCGAAGAATTGGAAGAACGGCTTAGGCGCAGGCGGCGGCAAAGGGGTGAGCGGCATCAGCTCGACATCGAGGTTCAGCCGCTCGGCCGCGATGCGCTCGAGCACCTCCTGCTTGCCCGGCCCCAAGGCTTCGTCGAGATCGACCAGTGCGGCGATGTCCTGCGACAGGGCCGCCGAAAGCCGCTCGGTCACCGTCTGCCAATGCCGCTCCATGAACACATAGGCGAGGATCGATTGCAGCAAGATCATCGGCGCGATGACGATCACCAAGGCCCGGACATAGAGGCCCTTGGGCATGACCGCCGACAAGGTCCGCGACAAGCCTTGATTCAGCGCCCGGCCGGCGGCGCGCAATTGGCGCAAGGGCCAGCGGTCGAGGATCAGCGCATGCGCCAGGCCGGCGGTGAAGGAGAGCGCGTCGCGGGCTCCATCGCGCGCGAGTTTCAGCGCCGGCGTGATCGCATTCGACGCCGACCAGAAGGTCATTGCTCGACCGCCAGCCTATAGCCATGGCCGCGCACCGTCATCAGCCAACGCGGATTGGCGGGGTCGGATTCGATCTTGCGGCGCAGCCTGTTGATCTGCACATCGACGGAGCGGTCGGTCGCGAGCTGATCGCCGCCGCCCGCCAGCGCCTCGCGCGCTACCGGGGCGCCGTGCGCGCCCGCGAGCAAGGTGAGCATCTCGCGCTCGCGATCGGTGATACGCACGAGCTCGCCGTCGCGGTGCAATTCGCCGCGCTCGAGATTGAAGTCGAAGGCTCCGAAGCGAACGGCCTTGGGCGCCCCCGTCCCGGCGCCGTCCTTGCCGATCGAGCGCTTGAGCACATTGGCCAAGCGCAACAGCAGCTCGCGCGGGTCGAAGGGCTTGGGCAGATAGTCGTCCGCCCCGATCTCGAGGCCCATGACGCGGTCCTCGGCCTCGGCGCGCGCGGTCAGCATCAGGATCGGCGTATCGACCGATTTCTTGAGGTCGCGCGCGAGGTCGAAGCCGCTCTCGCCCGGCATCATCACATCGAGGATCAGGCCGTCGAAAGCGATGGAGGACATTTGCGCCCGCGCCGCCTTGGCCGAGGCGGCCGTGGTGACGCGGTAACCCTCGCGAGCCAGATAGCTCGACAACAATGTGCGGATGCGCGTGTCGTCGTCGACGATGAGGACATGCGGGGAATGATCGACGAGCGGCTTCGGGGCCACCTGTCTCGGGGCCGCGGGGATGGGAGAGAGCGTCGTCATGATTTGAGGGATCTCCACGTTGCGGCAGAGGTTCACAAATGCGGCCCGTTGATCCGCCCCCGCGCCACGAGCTCGAGCACATGCTCGCGATCGCCTTGGCCGACCATGCCGGCAAGGAAGCGCAGCACCGTCTCGCGGGGAGCATCGCCCGCCGCGCCGAGGGCCTGGGCGATGCGGGCGCTTTGCACGCGGGCGAGCTCGCGCGCCAAGGCCTCGCCGCGTCGCGTGGTGACGAGGAGGCGCCGCCGCCGATCGGAGACGCCGGCGCGCTGCTCGATGAAGCCCCCCTCGACGAGGTCGCGCAGCACGCGATTGAGGCTCTGCTTGGTGATCCGCAAGATGTCGAGTAGCTCGGCGATGGTCAGTCCGGGCAGACGATCGACGAAATGCAAGACCCGATGGTGAGCGCGGCCGAAACCATAGGCTTCGAGCACCAGATCCGCTTCGCCGACGAAATCGCGATAGGCGAAGAAAAGCAGCTCGATCAGATCATAGGGCGGCGCGACATGCGATGTCGCGCGGACCGGGTCGGTCGTTTGCAGCGCCGGTGCCGACATTCGTGCCTTGCTCCTTACGATTGCGCGCCCATGCCGCGCAGTTCAGATCGGGCCGAGACCCTGGCGCCGTTTCTCGAATGTCGCGCTTCGATTGGGAAGCGCGAATTCAAAACCCGGCTCCACGCCGATTTGACCCAGACCCCTGCCGTCGGCCGGACATCATCATCGCCATGCAGGAATGGCAAGTCTAGCATCCTTTGGCGCTGCCGCCTACTACGTCAGCATTGTTGACATAATTCCGCCTTGAGGCCTTACTGTGTATGCCGCGCAAAGCGGCAGAACCGCTGCGAAATTGAGCAAAGATACGGATATTCGGGCTCGAGGAGGATGACATGGCTTTGCTGCCGTTCGACGATCGCGATGGCTTCATCTGGTTCGACGGCAAGCTCGTCCCCTGGCGGGACGCCAAGCTGCACGTCCTGTCGCATGGGCTGCATTACGGCTCCTGCGTCTTCGAGGGCGAGCGCGCCTATGGCGGCGAGATCTTCAAATGCACTGAGCATTCGCGGCGCTTCAAGCAGTCGGCCGAGCTTCTCGATTTCGAGATCCCCTATTCGGTCGAGGAGATCGACGCGGCGAAGCGCGCCGTGGTCAAGGCCAACGGCAAGCCCGATTGCTATGTGCGCCCGGTCGCCTGGCGCGGCAGCGAGATGATGGCGGTCGCGGCCCAGCACGCCGCCATCCATGTCGCGGTCGCCACCTGGGAATGGCCGAGCATGTTCGACCCGGCGGCGCGCATGAAGGGCATCCGCCTGGACATTGCCGAATTCCGCCGCCCCGATCCTCAGACCGCACCCTGCCGTTCCAAGGCGGCCGGCCTCTACATGATCTGCACCATCTCGAAGCATAAGGCCGAACGCAAAGGCTGTGCCGACGCCCTGATGTTCGACTGGCAGGGCCGCGTCGCCGAATGCACCGGAGCCAATGTGTTCTTCACCCGCGACGGCGCGCTGCACACCCCGATCGCCGATTGCTTCCTCGACGGCATCACGAGGCGCACCGTCATCGATCTCGCCAGGAAGCGCGGCATGGAGGTGCAGGAACGCCGCATCATGCCCGACGAGCTCGGCAGCTTCAACGAGTGCTTCATCTGCGGCACTGGGGCCGAGGTGACGCCGGTCGCCGAGATCGGCCCGCACCGCTACACGCCGGGCAATATCTCGCGCACCATGATCGAGGATTATGCGGCGGCGGTTCAGCCGCGAGCCTGAGCGATCCGGCGACCAGGAGCCGGCATCCATCCCTCCCCGGCTGTGCCGGGGAGGGATGGATCGACCAAGTCATACGTTGCGAGCCTCCGATCGAAAACCCGGTGACGCGAGTTTCGTCGGCCGGTCCGCCGGGACGAGCTACCTATCGGTCGCGAGCTTGTTGCGCGCCGTGGAGGCGTTGCCGGTATCGGTGAAGTATTTCGTCTCGTCGCCGAGGGCGACCGTAGGCATGCAGCTCGGCGTGCAGGAATAGGTCTCGCGATCCATGCCGCGCTGCATGACGACCATGTTCTCGCTCGCCTGTTGCACCTGCACGGTCGATTCGTTGAGGATGGCCCCGGCCGCGTCGAGGGCGATGAGGTTGGTCGCGCCGAAGCT
>JBIOEJ010000083.1:0-27013 GCA_044445965.1 Hyphomicrobiales bacterium | reverse complement strand
TGCGGGGCTCAGCATGCCATTGAAGCTGCGAGCCTACGGATGGGCGGCGTCCAACCCCGCGATCACGTCCGACCTTCGACACGAGCCCGGTGCGGTAAAGCCGCACGCCGGGATCCGTGGGGGAGGTGCCGGGTAACCGGCACCTCTACCCGACCACTAAATCGATGCCGCCATCGCGGCCCTCGTCGAGGATCAGACATGGCCAAGCTCGCCCGCATCGTCGGTTCCCGCTTTGCCGCGTGACGTGACGCAGCGCGGCAACGGCTGGGCGTGGACCTTCTCTTGCGACGAATGCCGGACGCAAGCGCACCGCGCCTTTCCTGCAAGGACACTTCGGCGCCGGCGATGGACGCGAAGCACCTTACCGCGGCCCTTCGCCAAGCGGCGCTGGCCCCGGCGCGGCCGCGCCTCGTGGAAGTCCGGCTAGCCGCTTCAGCCAAAGACGTGCTCGGAGAGGAAGTCGTTGCGGAACTTGCCGTGCGGGTCGTAGCGCGCGGCGAGCGCCCGGAACTCCGGCAGGCGCGGGTAGAGCGGCTCGATCCTCTCGGCGCGCGCATGCATCAGCTTGCCCCAATGTGGGCGCGCGCCGAGCGGCAGCAGCATGTCCTCGATCTCGGCCGTGATGGCGAAGACGGCCTCGGGTTCCTTCTTCCAGGTGAAGTGGATGGCGGCGGTGTCGTGCCCGTGGGACGGGCTGAGCCAGAGGCCGTCTCCCGCCATGGTGCGGATTTCGCTCGATAGGAGATGCCGGTCGAGGCGCGCGCCGATGGCGAGGAGCAGCCTGAGCGCGGCCGTCGCCTGCGGGCGCGGCAGCATGTATTCGCTCTGGATCTGCTCGCTCGGGCCGGGCTCCCGGTCCGGCCGGAAATGCGGCAGCCGCTCGGACCAGGGCCCCGGCACGCCGAAGGGGTTGAGCCCGGCGGCCGCCTCCTCGAGGCCGGGCGGCATGGGGCTCGAGGCGGGCGCCGCGCCGAACTGCGCGGCGGTCACCTCGCGCGGCTCCCCGGCGATAAGGCGCGTCTTCAGCCACAGCCGGCCGACCGTCCCCTGCGACCAGAGCGTCAGGAGGCTGACGCTGTAGGCTGACGACATCACGGCGTCGAAATCGCCGATGAGCTTCGCCCAGGCTAGGCCGGCGAAGGCGTCCTGCCGCACCTTGAAGCTCGGCTCGACGGCGAGCGTCACCCTGGTGACGATGCCGAAGGCGCCGAGGCCGACCACCATGCCGTCGAAGCCCTCCTCCCCGCGGCGGACCTCGACGAGGTCGCCGTCGCAGGTGACGAGCTCGAGCCCGACGACGGCGGCCGCGAGGCTGCCGAGCCTGTCGCCCGAGCCATGCGTGCCGGTCGCGACGGCGCCGGCGATCGAGATCTGCGGCAGCGAGGCCGTATTGTGCAGCGCCAGGCCCTGCGCCTCGAGATAGGCGGCAAGCGGGCCGTAGCGGGTCGCGGCGCCGACCGTCACCGTGCCGCGGTCGCGATCAAGCGCGAAGGCGGCGGGGAGCCCGGAGAGGTCGATGAGATCGCCTGGCGAATCCGCGATGGCGTTGAAGGAGTGGCGAGCGCCGAGCGCCCGCACCTTCTCGGCGCCGGCGACGAGGCGCCGCACCTCGTCGACGGAGGCGGGGCGTTGGATACGAGCCGCCGCGAAGGCGTAGGTCCTCGACCAGTTTTGCTCGCGCCGCATGCCTCGTCCCTCGTCGAGCCCTGTGTCCCGTTGCCGGGCCGAGCGGCCTCCCGGCCGCGCCTTCGGCGGTGCCGCAGCGTAAGCGCAGGCGAGGCCGAAGGGAATATTCGCCGGCCTTGCTTTGTTCTATCATTGCCCTATAAGGGAAATGGCCGGGAAAGACGGTTTCGAGCAAGAGAGACAGGGCCATGGACGATGACGAGCACGCGCGCAACGGACGGGGTCCCGACACAAGGGGTAGCTTCTCCGGAAGAAGTTCTATGCGCGAACCTCGGTGCGCTTACCCTCTCCATCCGCGGGGAGAGGAAAGAGCGCGCCGGCCCGCCTTGGCTGTAAATCAGCTGTATTTGCAGCGACGGCTGTATCGCGGGAAGGCTCGGCCGGGCGGCGGCGGCGGTCGGCAAGTGTTTGAATTCCCCTTCCCGGATCAAACGTTGCCGTCGGCAGAAAGGCCGGCAGTCCAGCCCCGCCAGCCCGTTCTGGCTGTATTTCAGCTGTATTTACAGCGGCTGCGTTGCGACAAGGCTCGGCCGGGCGGAGTTTGCGGCGGCCGGCGAGCGTTTGAATTGCCCTTCCCAAATCAAACGGCGTCGCCGGCTGAACTCCTTTCCGCCGCTCGCGTTGACCGGAAGCCGCCGGAGCTTCACTGTGGGCGGCGACCGGGCATGCGGCGCGATGGGGCGCGGGCGCATGCTCCCCGAAACTGGCGGCGAGGTGGATTTCCGTGACGTGGCGTGTGGGCGTTGATTCCGGGGGAACTTTCACCGATGTCTGCCTGTTCGACGATATCTCCGGGCGGGTCGAGGTCTGGAAGGTGTCGTCCACGCCCGACGATCCGTCGCTCGGCATCGCCCAAGGCGTGTCGGAAGGGGCCGAGCGGGTCGGCGCGGGTGCGGCCGATATCGGCTATTTCGGTCATGGCACCACCGTCGCCACCAATGCCCTGATCCAGCATCGGGGTGTCCGCACGGGCCTCATCACCAGCGACGGTTTCCGCGATCTCCTCGAGATCGGGCGCCAGAAGCGTCCCGAATTATACGACCTGCAGGCCGACAAGCCCCCCGTTCTCGTGGCGCGCGATTTGCGGCTCGAGGTGCCCGAGCGCATGCGCCATGACGGCACGGTGGAGACGAAGCTCGACGAGACCGCCTTCCGCGAGGCGGTGCGCAAGCTGCGCCAGGCCGGCGTCGAGGCCGTGGCCGTGAGCTTCCTCTACGGCTTCGTGCGCACCGAGCATGAGGAGACCGCAAGGCGCATCCTCGCCGAGGAATTCCCCGAGGCCTTCGCCTGCGTCTCCCACCAGGTGGCGCCCGAGTTCCGCGAATATGAGCGGATGTCGACCGCGGTGGTGAATGCCTATCTCGGCCCGGTGATGCGGAGCTATATCGGCCGCCTGGCCGACCGGTTGCGCGAGCTCGGAGTGACCGCCACGCCGCATCTGACCCAATCGAATGGCGGGGTCATCGGCTTCGAGCAGGCGGCGCGGCTGCCGGTGCGCACCGTGCTCTCGGGTCCCAGCACCGGCGTGGTGGCGGCGCAGGCCGTCGGGCGTATGGCTGGCTTCCCCGATCTCATCACCTTCGACATGGGCGGCACCTCGACCGATGTGGCGCTGCTGCAGGGAGGCGCTTGCCGGCTCGCAAGCGAGGCCGTGGTGCATGGCTATCCCATCAAGGCGCCGATGCTCGACATCCATACGGTGGGCGCCGGCGGCGGCTCCATCGCCTATGTCGACAGTGGCGGGCATTTGAAGGTTGGCCCGCGCAGCGCCGGCGCCGATCCCGGGCCCGTCTGCTACGCGCGCGGCAATACCGAGCCCACCGTGACCGACGCCAATGTGGTCTTGCAGACGCTGAACCCGACGCATCTCCTCGGCGGCCGCATGCAGGTGCGCCGGGAGCTGGCCGGCGAAGCGATCGCCGGATTGGCGCGGCAATTGCAAATGAACGCGATGATGAAAATCGATGCCATGGAAACCGCGCAGGGCATCATCTCGGTCGTGACGGCCAATATGGCGCGCGCCATCCGCGTCATCAGCGTGCAACGCGGCCATGACCCGCGCGACTATACGCTCGCGGCCTTCGGCGGGGCGGGGCCGCTGCATGCGGCGCGTCTCGCCAGGGAGCTCGAGATCGGCCGGGTGCTGGTGCCGCGCAATCCCGGGATTCTCTGCGCCATGGGCCTGTTGCTGACCGATCTGCGCGCCGACTTCGCGACCACGCGGCTCCAGACCCTGGCCCGGGCGGCCCTGCCGGAGATCGCCTCGGCCTTCAACCATCTCGCCGGCCTCGCGGAAGCCTGGTTCGCGGAGGAGGGCATCGAGCCCGCGGCGCGGCGCATCACGCGCACCGTCGATATGCGCTATGCCGGGCAGAATTACGAATTGCCGGTGCCGGTGCCGGAAGGCGAAGCGAATGCCGAGACGCTCGCCGAGCTCGGCGACGGTTTCGCGGCCGCGCATCGGCGCATGTACGGCTTCGTCGCCGAGGACGAGCCGGTGCAGCTCGTCACCTTCCGAGTGGAGGCGAGCGGCGTCGTCAGCAAGGCGTCCTTCCGGCCGCAGCCCGAAGGCGGAAGGGACGCGTCGGGCGCGATCATCGCCAGGCGCGACATCTTCATGCCGGAGGCTGGCGGGTTCGTGGCCTGCCCGGTCTATGATCGCGAGCTGATGCGGGCCGGCAACCGCATCTCGGGCCCTGCCATCGTCGAGCAGATGGACGCGACCACCGTGGTGCTGCCCGCCATGACGGCGCGCGTCGAGCCCTATCTCAACATCATCCTGGAGGCGGCATGAGAGAGCCTCGCCCGATCATGTTCACGCATCTGTCTCGCCGGTCCTTACCTCTCCCGCAAGGGGAGAGGCGGCGCGGAGGTCTCGCATGAGCCAGGCCGCCCTCGCGCCGCGCCGGGTGCACGAATCGGCAGCCGTCGACCCGATCACCGTCGAGGTGATCGGCAGCGCGCTTTCCTCCATCACCGAGGAGATGGGCGAGGCGCTGGTGCGCGCCAGCTACTCGACCAACATCAAGGAGCGGCGCGACTGCTCGACCGCGCTCTTCGACGTCGACGGCAACACGCTTTGCCAGGCCGAGCACATCCCGATGCATCTCGGCAGCTTCATCGGGCTGATCCCCCACATCATGAAGCGCCATAGCCTCGAGGGGATGCGGCCGGGCGATGTCTTCGTCGGCAACGACGCCTATGAGGGCGGCGGCACGCATTTGCCGGATATCGTCTTGGCCGAGCCGATCTTCGTCGACGCACGCATCGTCGCCTTCGCCGTCAATCTCGCCCATCACGCCGATTTCGCCGATCGCGGCCATGCGCATATCTATCAGGAGGGCCTGCGCATCCCGCCGATCCGGCTCTATCGCGCCGGCGAGCTGCAGAAGGATGTGCAGGAGCTGATCCTGCTCAACTGCCAGGTGCCACGCGAGCGGCTCTCGGATCTGCGCGCCCAGATGGCGGCCAATCGCCTCGGCGTGCAGCGCATGACGGCGCTCTGCGCCAAATACGGGCGCGACACCGTGCTCGCGGCCGGCACCGCCTTGCAGGACTATGCCGAGCGCAAGATGCGGGCCGGCATCGCGGCGATCCCCGACGGCACCTATCGCTCGGCCGACCGCTATGACTGCCCGGAGATCGACGGCGAGCTCGATATGTCATGCGAGATCACCGTCACCGGCGATGAGATGCGCCTGCATTTCGAGGCGCCGCCCCAGCTCCGCGCCGGGCTGAACATGACCTATACGGCGCTGCTCTCGACGGTCTATTACGCGGTGAAGACGGTGGTCGATCCGACCATCCTGCCGAATGCCGGATTGGCCCGGCCGCTGAGCGTCACGGCCCCCGAGGGCAGCGTCGTCAATTGCCTGCATCCGGCCGCCGTGAACGGCAGGCTCGGGCCTTGCCAGCGCGTGGTCGACCTGATCCACCTTGCCCTCTTCGCCGCCGTGCCCGAGCGGGTGATCGCCGCCTGCAACGGCGCCTGCTACTCCGTCACCTTCGTCGGCCAGCAGCCGCAGGACAAGAAGATCTGGGTTTATCTCGAGACCATCGGCGGCGGCTCGGGCGCGCGCATCGCCAAGGACGGGCTCGACGGCGTGCATGTCCATATGACCAACACCTCGAACCTGCCGGCCGAGGCGCTGGAGCTCGAATACCCGCTCACGCTCTTGCGCTACGAGCTCGTCGACGGTTCGGGCGGCCTCGGGCGCCAGCGCGGCGGGATGGGCCTGCGGCGCGTCTACCGCGCCGAGCATGATTGCCGGGTGCGCGTCGACGGCGCGAGGCTCGTCTCCTCGCCCTGGGGCCTCGATGGCGGCCTCCCCGGAGGACGCGGCGCGGTCATTCTGCGCAATGGCGCCGAGCCCTTCGACCACGGCTCCGGCACCTTGCGCAAAGGCGAGATCATCGAGATCGTGACGCCCGGCGCCGGCGGCTACGGCGATCCCGCCTTGCGCGATCCCGCGCAGGTCAGGCGCGACATAGCCGAAGGCCGGGTCGACGCCGCGACTGCCGCGCGCGTCTATGGATTCAAGGGCTGATTGCCGATGACAATTGGACAACCGGCAGTTGAGCGCTTTATCCCTACTCCGCTGATCCCCGGATCAAGTCCGGGGAGGGGAGGGTGGAGAGAGAGCAGGCTTCGCGCGTCCGTCTGTAGGATAAGGCGTCGGCGCTCTAGAATTGCTGAGGTCTTGTGATGGAGGTGACGCAGATGCATCCGACCCGCCGTTCACTGATCGCCGCCGGTGCGGCGCTGCCATTCCTGCGCCTTCCGGCGCGCGCCGCCACCCAAGCGGGCAAGTTGGTGTTCGGTCTCTCCAGCTACCCGCCGACCTTCGCGCCCTGGGCCAATGGCGGCACGGCCGCCGCCACCGCCAAGCTGATGTTCCATCGCGGCCTCCTCGGCTATGGCGCGGACGGCAAGCTGCGCGGCGAGCTCGCCGAAACCTTCGAGCATGCAGCGGACGGCGCCTGGGTCTTCCATCTGCGCGACGCGGTCTTCCAAAACGGCCAGCCCGTCACCTCCGCCGATGTCGCCTGGAGCATCGAGCAGGTTGCGGCCGAGAAGTCGACCGCCTATCTGCGCGCCGAATGCCAGCGCATCGGCAAGATCGAGACGCCGGACGCGAAGACGGTGCGATTGCTCACCAAGGAGCCGATGGCGACCTTGCCGCTCTTGATGGCGAGCTACTTCCTGCCGATCGTCGCCAAGGGCACGAGCGACGGCAGCACCCCCGGCGTCGGCGCGGGCCCCTTCAAGATCACCGGCCAGGAGCGCGGCGTATCGATCGACTTCGAAGCCTTCGACAAGTTCTTCCGCCAAGGCGAGCCCAAGCTGAAATCCATCCGTATGATCGCCTACGCGGATGAGAATGCGCGCGTGGCGGCCTTGCAGGCAGGCGACGTGGATCTGATCGAATACGTGCCCTGGCAGTCGATGGGCTCCATCGAGAAGGACCCGAAGCTAGCCTTGCAGACGACCGAAGGTCCGTTCATGTATCTGGTGTTCAACGCAGGCGCGAAGCCCTTCGGGGATGCGCGCGTGCGTCGCGCCATCGCCCATGCGATCCGGCGCGACGAGATCGTCAAGGCGGCTTTTTTCGGCCGTGGCGCCGCGCTCGAGGGGATGCCGGTCCCGGCCGGCACCGAGTTCTACGACGCCGCTCTTGCGCGGGGTCTCGCCTATGACCAGGCGAAGGCGAAGTCGCTGCTGGCCGAAGCCGGACTAGCCGGCGGCTTCTCCTGCACGCTCTTGGCGACCGCCCAATACGGCATGCACAAGGATACTGCGGCCGTGGTGCAGCAGCATCTCGGCGAGGTCGGCATCAAGGTCGAGTTGACGCTGCCGGATTGGGCGACCCGCGTCGCGCTCGGCAATAAGGGCCAGTACGAATTCGCGGTCCAGGGCACTGCCGCCGACAGCAACGATCCGGACGGCCTCGCGGCTTTCCTCGCCGGCAACCTCTCGCCCTCCTATACGCGAAGCTTCGGGCTCGACGTGCCGCGTATCGACCAGTTGCTGGCAGCGGGGCGCTCCGAGTTCGATGCCGCCAAGCGGCGCGCCATCTACACGCAGTTGCAGCAGGCCTATCTCGACGAGGCGCCCTTCGTGGGCCTCGCCTGGCGGGCGCAAGGCTACGCCATGACCAAGGAGGTGCGGGGCTTCCGCAATATGCCGGGCGCCCTGACCTTCTATTCCGGCACGACCTTCGAGGAGATCAGCACCGGCTGATCGCGCCCGACCCGCATGGGCTTCATCCTCAAGCGCGCGGGCATCGCGGTCCTGCTCGTCTGGATCGTCGCCAGCATCGTCTTCCTGGCGATCCGGCTGGTGCCAGGCGACCCTGCCGAGCTGCTCTTGTCGCAAGGGGGCGTGGCGCCCGATCCCTCGGCGGTGCGGGAATTGCACGAGCGGCTCGGGCTCGACCGCTCCTTGCTGACGCAATACCTCGTCGATTTCCGGCGCCTCGCCGCCGGCGATCTCGGCAACTCCTTGCAGGACGACTCGCCCGTCTTGAGCGAGATCGCGCATCGCTTGCCGCGCACCTTGGAGCTGATCGCTGCGGCTGCGCTGTTCGCGGTGCTGCTCGGCATCCCGGCCGGCCTGCTGGCCGCAGTGCGGCGCGGCGGCATCTTGGACCGCATCGGCCGGCTCGTCTCGGCCCTGTGGCTCGCAGTGCCGGTCTTCGTCATCGGCACGCTCCTGGTGCTGGTGTTCGCCCAGACCCTGCGCTGGATTCCGGCCGGCGGCTATGTGCCGCTGGCGCAGGACCCGATCAAGCATCTCACGCTGCTCGCCATGCCCGCGCTCACCATCGGGCTCGGCCTGGCCGCGAGCCTGTTCCGCATGACCCGCGCCTCGGTGCTCGACGTGTCGCAGCGCGACTATGTGCGCACCGCCCGCGCCAAGGGCGTGGCGCCGGGCCGTGTCCTCATCCGCCATGTGCTGCGCAATGCGCTGATGCCGGTGGTCACGGTGCTCGCCCTCAATCTCGGCACCTTGCTCGGCGGCACGGTGCTGGTCGAATACGTGTTCAACTATCCGGGCCTGTCGGGGATGCTGGTCGATGCGGTGAACGCGCGCGACTACCCGGAGGTGCAGGGCGTCGTGCTGGTCATCTCGGTGCTGTTCGTGGCGCTGAACCTCGCGGTCGATCTCGTCTACGCCGTGCTGGATCCGCGCGTGCGCCACCCATGAGCCTGTGGCGCCGCAGCCGGATGCGGGGAGGCGCGCTGGCGGCGGTCGCCGCGATCTTCGTCATGGCGCTCGTGGTGCCGCTCCTGCCGCTGCCTGACCCGCTGCGGATCGATGTGGCGCACCGGCTCATGGGGCCGTCGGCGCCGCATCCCCTGGGGCAGGACGAATATGGCCGCGACGTGCTGGCGCGCCTGCTATGGGGCGCGCGCGTCTCGCTCGCCGTCGCCTTCAGCGCCTCGGCCGCCGCTTGCGCGGTCGGCATCGCGCTCGGCCTGGTCGGCGGCTTCATGGGGCGCGCGGCCGAGCTCTTCGCGGTCCGCAGCATGGATGTGGTGTTGTGCTTTCCGCCGCTGCTGCTGGCGCTGCTGGCGGTCACCTTGCTGGGGCCCGGCGCCTCGACCCTGATCCCGGTGCTCGCGGTGCTCTACCTGCCGGGGTTCGTGCGCGTCGTCTATGCGGGCGTGCTCGGCGTGCGCAGCCAGGATTATGTGGAGGCAATGCGGGCGCTGGGCGCCGGCCCCTTCCGCATCATGCTGCGCACCATCCTGCCCAACGTTTCGGGTCCGGTGCTAGTGCAGTTCAGCCTCGCCGCGGCCTCCGCGGTCGTGCTCGAATCCGGCCTGTCCTTCCTCGGTCTCGGCGTGGTGCCGCCGGCGCCGTCCTGGGGGCTGATGATCGGGGCCGCGCGGGCGACCATCGCGCAGGCGCCGCTGCTGCTGCTCTGGCCGTGCCTCGCGCTCAGCCTGACCATCCTCGCCATGAACGCCTTGTGCGACGCCTTGCGCGACGCCTTCGATCCGCACCAGACGGCTAGCCGCGCACGGCGGCGCGGCGTGATGGCGGCCCTGCTGCCGGGCTTGCTGCCAGCGACAGGGCCGGTATTGGAGGTGCGTGATCTCAGCCTCGAGATCGAGACGCCCTTAGGGCCGATCCATCCGGTGCGCGACGTGTCGCTCAACCTGCGGGCCGGGGAGACCTTGGCGATCGTGGGCGAAAGCGGCTCCGGCAAGTCGCTGACCGGGCTTGCCATCATGGGCCTCCTGCCGCAGGCGGCGCGCCTCGTCGCTGGCACCGTGTGGCTCGAGGGCCGCGACCTCGCGCGGCTCGACGAGGCCTCGCTGCGCAAGCTGCGCGGCGAAAGGCTCGCCATGACCTTCCAGGATCCGCTGTCGAGCCTGAACCCGGTGCACCGGGTCGGCGCGCAGATCGTCGAGGCGCTCCAGGTCCACCGGCCGCAATCGGCGCGCGCCGCCTGGGCCGAGGCGGTCGCAGCCCTGCGGCGCGTCGGCATCGCCGATCCGGCGCGCCGGGCGCAGGCCTTTCCCCATGAGCTCTCGGGCGGGATGCGCCAGCGCGCCATGATCGCCATGGCGATCGTCAACCATCCGCGCCTCTTGATCGCCGACGAGCCGACCACGGCGCTCGACGTCACCATCCAGGCGCAGATACTCGACCTCCTGGCCGGGCTGCGGCGCGAGAGCGGCATGGCGCTCATCTTCATCAGCCATAGCCTGCCGGTGGTCTCCGAGATCGCCGACCGGATCGTCGTGATGTATGCGGGCGAGGTGGTGGAGCAGGGGCCGGCGCAGGCGGTGCTGGCGGCGCCTTTGCATCCCTACACGATCGCCCTGTTGCGCAGCGCGCCGCCCGAGGACGGGACGCTCCCCGTCGGGATTGCGGGCCTCGCGCCCTTGCCGCAGGCCTTGCCGGCGGGCTGCGCCTTCGCGCCGCGCTGCGCCTGGCGCGCCGACGCTTGCGAGGCGCAGCGGCCGCCCTTGGTCGAGGCGCGGCCCGGCCGGTTGACGCGCTGTTTGCGCTGGCCAGACCTTTGCGGAAATGGGTTGTCATCCCCGGCGAGCCCCGGGGTGAGGGAAGGGGAGGCATGACCGTCCTCGTCGCTGCCGAGGCACTCACCCGGCGTTTCGCCTCGCCCGGCCTGTTCGCGCGCAGGCCCCCGGTGCAGGCGGTGACCGATGTGTCGCTCGCGGTCGAGCCCGGCGAGGCGGTCGGCCTCGTCGGCGAGAGCGGATCGGGCAAGAGCACGCTCGGCCGGCTGATGCTCGGTCTCCTCGCGCCGAGCGAAGGGCGCGTGCTCTTCGACGGGCGCGACCTGTCGCGGGCGGGCGCCGGCGAGCGGCGCGCGCTCAGGCGACGCATGCAGATCGTCTTCCAGGACCCCCAATCGAGCCTCGACCCGCGCCGCAGCATCGGCGCCCAGATCTCCGACGGCTTGGCGATCCACGCCTTGGTGCCCGCGCCGCGGCGGCGCCAGCGGGTCGAGGAATTGCTGGCGCAGGTCGGATTGTCGCCGACCCATGCGGATCGCTATCCGCATCAATTTTCCGGGGGGCAGCGACAGCGCATCGGCATCGCGCGGGCGCTGGCGACGCGGCCGGAATTCCTGGTGGCCGACGAGCCGGTCTCGGCGCTCGATGTCTCGGTGCAGGCGCAGGTGCTGCAACTCCTGGCGGATCTGCGGCGGCGGCTCGGTCTCGCCCTCCTGTTCGTCAGCCACGACCTCGCCGTGGTGCGCAGCCTCTGCGACCGCGTCGTGGTCATGTATCTAGGCCGGGTGATGGAGGAAGGCCCCGTGGCCTCGGTGTTCGCCCATCCCCGCCACCCCTATACGCAGGCCCTGCTCTCGGCGGTGCCAAGCCTCGATCCGGCGCGCCGCCGCACGCGCATCCTGCTCGCAGGCGACCCGCCGAGCCCCTCCGCCCCGCCATCCGGCTGCGTCTTCCGCACTCGCTGCCCCAAGGCCATGCCCCAATGCGCCGAAGCCGTGCCGCCCATGCGCGATCTCGGCGGCGGACATCGCGCCGCCTGCCCGTTGGCGGTTGGAGGGTGCGCGTCCCGCGCACCGTAAGGGCGGCAAGACGCCGCTGCTCCGGAGGGCGCGCGTTCCGCGCAGCACGAGGGCGTAAGAGAGCCTGCCCTCGCGAAGGGCAGGGGTCGTATCGCCGTGCAACGGCGATCCTGGCGAGGGATTATGCCGCCTGCCGCGAAGCCGGCATCGGGCGCCGCTTGCGCCATGCGGTCGCTGCCTCATGGACATGCGCCGCGCGAAACAGGGTCGGCTCTTGGAAGGGCTTGGCGATAAGTTGCATCGACACCGGCAGACCGCCTTCGCCGAAGCCGGTGCATACGCTCATGGCCGGGTAGCCGGTGAGATTGAATGGCATGGTCAGGGACGGCTTTTCCAGACTGCCCCATTTCGGCACCGCGGCGATGGGCGGCGCTTCGGCGGGCTGCGATGCCGATACCAGGATATCGAGATCGGCCATCGCGGTTCTCATCTCCTCGCACAAAAGGCGGCGTCGGCGCAGCGCCTGCACGTAATCGACCGCACGAATGAAGGCGCCGAGCGCAAGCCGATCGCGGAGCAGCTCGCCATAATCGTTGAACCGCGTCTTCATCCAAGGCTCGTGGACGGCATAGGCCTCGGAGATCAAGATCAGGTAGCCGCAGGCGTGATAGTCGGCGAGCGGCGAGAGTTTCACCTCCCTGACCTCGGCGCCGAGCCGCTCGAGCACTTGCAGCGCCTGATCGATGCCTTGGCGCGTGCCCGGGCTCGCCGGATGGTCGGCTTCGAAGAAGTGGCGCACGACGCCGATGCGCAGGCCCTTGGCGCCCTTGGCGAGATCGGCGGTGAAGTCCGGCACCTGGCGATTTGCGCTTGCCGGGTCGGTCGGATCGTGGCCGGCCATGCCCTGCAACAGCAGGGCGCAATCCTCGACCGTCCAAGCCAACGGTCCGGCATGGTCCATGCTGAACGACAACGGCAAGACACCGGTGCGGCTGACGAGCCCATAGGTCGGTTTGATGCCGACGATGCCGCAGAGCGCCGCGGGACCGCGGATCGAACCACCGGTGTCCGAGCCGGTGCCGCCCAGGATCAGCCCGGCCGCCACCGCAGCGCCGGTGCCGGAAGAGGAGCCCGAGGTGAAATGCTCCGGGTTCCATGGATTGCGCGCCGGCGGCCATGGCAGGTCGAACGACGGTCCACCCATGGCAAACTCATGCGTCGCAAGCTTGCCCAGCAGCACGGTCCCGGCCTCGGTCCAGCGTCGGACCACGGTCGCATCTTGCGTCGGTATGTTGCCTTCGAGCAGCTTCGAATGTGCCGTCGTGGGGATGCCGGCCGTGCAGTAGATGTCCTTGTGACCGATCGGGATGCCATCCAGCGGCCCCTTGAGTGCCGCTGCCATCATTCGGGCCTCGGCCGCCCTGGCATCGGATAGCGCGCGATCCTTGGTCACCAGGATGAAGCTGTGCAGCGTGTCATCCTTCTCCTCGATGCGGCCAAGGCAAGCCTTGGCCAGCTCGACGGGAGAGAGCTTCTTGGCCGCGATCAGCCGTGCGGCTTCGGCGATGGTGAGGAATTCGTCGGTCACCGGACATCCTCCACGATGAAGAGATGCGCCGGCTCTGCTTCGCGTGGCAGCGGCTGGTTCACCCGCGCGATCATGCCTTCCAGCATCCAATAGGCATCGTAGAGCACGCGCTTCTGGTCCGCGCTCAGCGGCAGGCCCGCCTGCGCGACCATGCGATCGATATCCGCCTCACTGACCTTGGGCTTCATGCTCATATCTCCTGGCTGATTGCGGGGGATGGTGGCGGCGGCTGAGGCCGCTCTCCCGACGAGGTCTGGCTGCCCCTTACTCTTCGGGCAGGGCATAGCGCAGCAGATGAATGCTGTCGCCTGCCTCGAGGGTTATCTCGGGCACTTGGTTGATCAGATTGCCATCATCGACTTCGTCCAGTGCGTTCAACCAGAGCTCGTGTCCAGGTGAGGCGAGACCCCATGGCGGCATCGCGCGGCGGCTTCGGCCCACGGTCGCCGCTCTACTTCAGCGCTCCCGCCGTGATCCCCGAGACGATCTTGTTCTGCAAGAGCAGGAAGAGAGCGAGGATGGGGATCACGAACAGCGACGAGAAGGCCATGACGCGGTGCCAGTCGGCGACCTCGGCGCCGATGAAGCCGAAGATGCCGACGGTCCCCGGCTGCAGCTCTTGCGAGCTGAGCAAGGTCAAGGGATAGACGAATTGCCCATAGGCCTGGGCGAAGGTGATGGCGCCGACCACGAGCAGCGGCACGCGCATCAGCGGCAGCACGATGCGCAGGAAGGTCTGGAGCTGGGTGCAGCCATCGACCCTCGAGGCCTCCTCGAGCTCGAGCGGCACCTGCCGGAACATGGGCCGTAGGATGACGAGCGCGAAGGCGAGCGACCGCGTGCTGGTCGCGAGCACGACGGCCGTGACCGTGTTGACGAGGCCGACCGCCTTGAAGATCAGGAAGACCGGCGTCGCCAGCAAGGCCTCCGGGAACACCTGCAGCAGCAGCACGGCGACCAGCGCGGCATCGACGAATCGGGTCCGCAGGCGGCTCATCGCATAGGCGCCCATGGCGCTCAGGCACACCGTGATCAAGGTCACCGGCACCGCGATCATGATGCTGTTGCGCAGATAGCGCAGCACGTTCTCGTGCTGGATGACGAAGCGGAAGGCATCGAGCGTCGGCGCCCGCGGAATGAAGGTCGGCGGGTCGGAGAAGACTTCGGCCTGCGTCTTGAAGCCCGAGATCAGTATCCAATAGATCGGGAAGAGATAGAGTGCGACGCCGAGGCTGGCGATGAGGGTTGGCCCGTGGCGCGAGACCATCGCCGACACGACCGCATGACGCTCGCGCCTCACGTCTCGCGCTCCCGGGAGATGGTGCGCACATAGACCAGCGCCACGACGAACACGATGACGAAGGCGAACATGCCGATGGCCGCCCCGCGGCCGAAATCGAAATCGTCGAAGGAAGCCTCGTAGGACAAGAGCGGCAGGACATTGGTCGAATCGAGCGGTCCGCCATGCGTCATGGCGAAGATGACGTCGAAGGCGCGCAGCGACGAGATGGCGACCAGACAGGCGACGGCGAGCAGCGCCGGCGAGATCGCCGGCAGGGTGATGTGGCGGAAGCGGGCGATCGGCCCCGCGCCGTCGAGCGCGGCGGCTTCGTAATGGTCGTTCGGAATATTGGTGAGCGCCGCCGCGATCAGGATCATGCTGAACGGCATGCCGAACCAGATATGGCAGATGTTCAACGCCGTCATCGACATCGACGGATCGGACAGCCAGTGCACCGGGGTCGCGATCACCCCGAGGCTCGACAGCACGAAGTTGACGACGCCGTATTGGCTGGCGAACAGCCATTTCCACACCGTGCCGACCACGAGGCCCGGCAGCAGCCAAGCGGCGAGCAGCAGGCCACGCAGGAAATGGGCGCCGGCGAAGTTGCGCGCGAACGAGACGGCCACGAACCCGCCGATCCCGACTTGGCCGATCACATTGGCGAGCGCGAACACGAAGGTGTTGGCAAAGACCTTGCGGAAGGTCGGATCCTCGAGGGCGGCGACGTAGTTCTCGAGACCGAGGAAGGGGCGAGCCAGCGTATCGATATTGCCGAGATTGACCTCCTGCAGGCTCATGACGAGGTTGTAGACGATCGGAAAGCCGATCAAGGCGACAAGATAGGCGAGCGGCACCAGCAGGAACACGTAGAGCAGGGGCGATCGCCGACGCACCGCGTTCAAGCCGGTGCCGCCGTCCATGGAAGCCCGGCCCTGGCGAAGGGGGATTCGCGCCGGCGCTCGATCGATGCGTGCATGCCTTAGCCCGGCTCTGCCCCGCTCACAGCGGCGTCTTGGCGAGGATCGGCTGGATCTTCGCCGCCGCTTCCTTGAGGGCCTGCGCAGCCGGCTTGGTTCCCGTCAGGGCCTCCTGGATGGCGGTCTGGATCGGGCGCGAGAGCAGCGACCATTGCGGATGCGGGCCGCGCTGGATCGCCGTCTTCATCTGCTCGCGGAACACCGCATAGGCCTTGGGCCAAGCCGGATCAGCGATCTCGATATCGCTGCGCGGCGCCAGCAGGCCGCCGAAGTTCCAGCCTTCGCGGAACAGCGCCGGGTCCGACATGGTCTCGATGACCCGGAACGCCCCGTCCGCCTCCTTGGCGCCCTTCGGTATGGCGAAATGGAAGCCGCCGAGCGAAGAGGCATGAATGTTGCGGTCGTCCTTCACCGGCAGCATCGCGACCCGCCACTCGAACTTCGCCTCCGTCCCGAAGCGCGGTAGCTCCCAGGGGCCGCCGACCGCCATGGCGGATCCGCCCGCCAGGAAGGTATTGATGACTTCCGCCTGCGGCTGGTTGATCACATCGCGCGAGGTGAGTTGCCGCCGCACGAGATCGGCCCAGAACTCGAGCGCCTCGGCAGCCTCCGGCTGGTCGAGCTTGTCGATCGACCCGCCCGCCTGCCACAGGAATGGCAGCCACTGGAACGTGCTCTGCTCGGATTGAGCCGCGCAGAATCCGAGCCCGAAGACGCGCTTGCCCGGATCGGTCAGCTTCTCGGCCGCGGCCGTGACCTCCTTCCAGGTCGTCGGCGGCTTGTCGGGGTCGAGCCCCTTGGCGCGGAACATGTCGGCATTGTAGTAGAGGGCGAGCGTATTGACCTCGCGCGCCACGCTGTAGCGGCGTCCTTTCCAGTGGTCCGAAGTCTGCGGACCCTTGAAGTATTTGCTCTCATCGATCACCTTCGATGCCGCGACCCGGTCGGTGAGATCGGTGAACTGTCCCTGCGAGGCGTAGCTCGCAAGATCCGGATCGTTGATGACGACGAGATCGGGAGGCGAGCCGGTGGCGATCGCCCGGACCAGCTCCGGGTTGATCTGCGTATACGGCACCAGCCTCTGCTCGATCTGGTAGCCGTTCTGGGCCGCGTTGAACTTCTTGATCCCCAGATGGATCATGTCCGATTCGTTGTTGTAGATATGCCACAGCGTCACGGTCTTCTGCTGTTGGGCCAAGGCCGGCAAGCCGACCGGCAATTCGGCGATCGCGGCGGCTGCGGTGGTCTTGAGAAGAAAGTCTCGACGGCGCATCTTCGTTTCCTCCCTGATACGTTTTCTTCACCCGCTCTGAATGGCGGTCATAGACTTACCTCCAAAGGTTCCCCGTTGAAGGTCAGCGTCGTGGCGCGATCGGCGTTGTGAATCTTGGCCACGAAGTCCCGCCTCTGCGACATCGGCCTCGAGCCGGGCGTCAGCGATAGGCGAAGCCGGCGCGCGCCGTCATTCCAATCGAGCGCGAATTTCTGCCAGTCGCCGCGCCCATGGCCAAGGCTGACGCCGTCATCCTCGTAGAGGATCGTATTGCCGTCTCGGCCGGGATGGATGGTCAGCACCAGCGGCTGATCCGAGGCTTCGCTTGCGCTTTGCTTGACGGGCCCGGTTGGGATGATCGCCCCGCCGCGCACATAGAGCGGCAGCGTCTCGAGATCGACCGGACGTGTGATCCGCCGGCCGCCCGACACCAGCTCGCCGGTCCAGAAATCGTACCAATCCCCCTTGGGCAGATAGAGATCGCGGCTCGCGGCGCCCTTCTCGGTCACCGGCGCGACCAGGATGTCTCGGCCCCATAGATAGGCGTCCCCGCAAGCGACGGCTTCCCGGTCGTCGGGATAGTGCAGCCACAAGGCGCGCATGACCGGCATGCCGGTCTCAGAGGTTTCGCGGACCGCCGAATAGGAATAGGGCAAGAGCTTGTAGCGCAGCTCGAGATAGGTCTTGCAGATCGGCTCGACGGCGCCATTGTGCAGCTCGCTCGGATCCGGCAGCTCGACACGGCGGAAGTCGAACTCCTCCGGTCCGAATTCCCCGGTGTTCCAACCCCAAGGCAGGCGCAATTTCCAGGTCCTGCCATGGCCGCGGAATGAAGGGCAGAAACTGCTGTACTGAAACCAGCGCACGAACAATTCGCCGGTCAGCTCCTTGGTGGTGATGAAGCCGCCCGTGTCCGTCCCCCAGAACGGAATGCCGGTGAGGCCGCAATTGAGGCCGGCCGGCACTTGCATGGCAAGTGTCCGCCAAGCCGAGTCGATATCGCCCGACCACAGCCAGCCATGGCGCTGGATGCCGGCATAGGCGTTGCGATGCAGCGCGAATGGCCGGCGGTCCGGCCGGCTCGCAAGGGAGCCATCCCAATACATGCGGCTGCGCGAGAGCCGCGCCGCCTGGCGGAGCCGGTCGCCGACATCGGGCCACCAGCCGTCGATCCCGGCGGCCAGCGCCGGCTGGTGACGCGCCCAGTAGTTCGTCGCATGGTCGACATCCTCGGGCTTCGCTCCGGCATCGCCGATCGCGCCGTGCAGATCGAGCGGCGGGTCCACCACATGGAGCACAACCCGCATGCCGTCTTCATGCAGAAGCCGCACCATCTCCTCTGGATCGGGAAAGATGCGCGGGTTGAAGGCGAAGGCGCCGTGGCCGGTGTTCCAGCCATCCGGGCAGAAGCCGGTGCCGAGATAGATCATGCCGTCGCAAGGCAATTGCCTGGCGCGGAACTCCCTCGCCTCGGCCAGGACCTCGTCGCGGCTCGCCAAGGTGCGGTGGGATTGCAGATAGCCGAGCGACCATAAGGGCGGCAGATGCGGGAAGCCCGTCAGCAGCGCATATTGCCGCACGATCTCGGCTGGATCGTCAGAGACGATCAGGAAGGCATCGACCGGCAAGGCCGGGCAGTCGCTGCCGGGCGTCAGCCGTCCCTCCGGGCCGGTGAGATCGAAGCTGCCGGTCGGCCGGGCGAAATACGTCGCAAAGCCGTCGGCGCTGACGATCCAGGGTATGGTGATCCTGGCGCCTTCGCCTGCGAGGTCGAAGGCTATCTCTGGCGCCCTGGCGCCGGGGGCGTTCATGTCGATCGCGCGGACGCCTTCTCCCTGGCCGTTGAGCTCCTGGAACAGGCCGCCCCTGCGGTCGAATTGCCGGCCGCCCTGCCCGAGGCCGAAGATCGGACCTTCGCCGAGCGCGAAATCGACCCGGCCGTCAGGCGCAAATCGCAGGGTTTGGCGGTCGCGCCCCTTTGCGTCGGTCACCACGATCGTCAGCGGGTTTGGCGAAACCCGGACGCGGTTCGTCCCGAAGGCGAAGCCTTGCGCGCCGGACAGGGCGCGGATCGTGGCGATCGACCGGCCCGCCTCCGTCACGACGAGCTCCGGCGACGGGAGCAGGTCTTCGGGGCGGTCGCCGGAGCGCAGCTCGAGAATCGTGACCCGCAGCATCTGCGGGTTCAGTTCTGTGAGTCGCAGCTCGATCGGCCGTTCTCCGATCAGCATCGGTCGTCCACAGCCGGCATGCGGCGCTTGGTCCATGCGCGCTACCGCTCACCAGGCGATGCGCGCCGCGCCGGCTCGTCCCGGCAGGCGCAGATTGAGGAAGCGATCGCCGTCATGCCACCAGCCTGGGCCGCCGCCTTCCGTTCCTTCCGCCGGCGCGCCGAGCCCGTCGATCTCGACCTTGCGCGGCCGCCTCGGGGCGTGGATCTTGAACGTATAGGAACGCTTGGCCGGGATCAGCGCGGCATCGCCTTCGGGCGCGGCGACCGCGCAGCTCATGCCTGCCGCATCGGCATTGCAGGTGAAGCTGGTGCGTACGCAGCGCCCCTCGAGATAGTCGTTCGTCGAGCCGTCATCCTCGTAGAGCGTGAATGAGGAGGATCCGCTCGGGTAGACCATGAGGGTCAGCGCATCGCGCTCGCGCTCGCCGTCATATTGCATCACCGGGCCGAGCGGCACGATGGCGCCGGCTCGCACGAAGAGCGGCAGCCGGTCGAGCGGCGCCGCCACGCTGACGCTGCCTGGGCCCGTATGGCTTTCGCCCGTCCAGAAATCGTGCCAGACGCCGCTCGGCAGATAGACCGGCCATTGCGTCGCGCCGGCGCGGGCGACCGGCGCCACCAATATGTCATCGCCCCACAGATATTGGGTGCCGAGGTCCCAGACCCGTGGATCGTCCGGATAGTTGAGCACCAAGGGGCGCATCAGCGGCAAGCCGTCGCGATGCGCCTCGAAAGCCAGCGTGTAGGTGTAGGGCATCAGGCGATAGCGCAATTCGAGATAGCGGCGGCAGATCGCCTCGACCTCATCGCCATACGACCAGGGCAGGTGATAGCGCCAGACGAAGCCATGGCCACGGAACACCGAGCAGAAGGCGCCGAACTGGAACCAGCGCACGAACAGCTCGCCTTCGTCCGGCGCGACCCGGTAGAAGCCGCCGATATCAGTTCCCCAATGCGGCACGCCGGACATGCCGGCATTGAGGCCGATGCGGATCTGGCTCTCCATGGTCTCGAAGGTCGTGTTGATGTCGCCGGACCAGGGCATGGCGCCGAAGCGCTGCATGCCCGGCCCGCCGGAGCGGCAGAGGAGATAAGGGCGCAGCCGCGGGCGGTCCGCCGCCTCTCCCTCGGCGAAGGCCTGCTGGCGCATGAGGTCGAAGCGGTTGTGCAGGATGGTTGCCGGGCCCGCATCGAGCTTCACTCCTGGCGGCGGCCCCTCTCCGCCATCGAGCCACCAGCCTTCGATACCGAGCTCGACGAGATGCCGGTGCTGGCGCCACCACCAGGACCGCACCTCGGCGCGCGAGAAATCGAGATAGCGCTGGCCTTCCTTGTAGTTGGTGGCGCGCGCCCGGCTCGCCGGCAGCATCGCGTAGCCGTGATCCAGGAGGTAGCCCTTGCGCGTGGCTTCCGCATGCAGCGGCGAGGCGTCATGCAGCACCGGGTATTCGTGGCTGACGACATGGAAATGCCGGCGCTTGAAATCGCCGAGGATGGCGGCCGGATCGTCGAACAGCTCAGGCTCGAATTCGAGATGGCCGACGCCCTTGTTCCACCCCTTCGCGGTCCCGTAGGTGGACAGGAAGATCAGCCCGTCGCAGGGCAGGAGCTTCTCGCGAAACGTCTCGGCCAGGCGGGAAAGCTCGTCCTTCCCCTCGAAATGGCGCGATGACTGCAAGTAGCCGAGCGCCCAGCGCGGCGGCATCGTGGCGCGGCCGAGGAGCTCGGCGGTCCTGCCCATCACCGCTCTCAGATCGGCGCCGCCGATGACGTAGAGGTCGAGCGCGCCGGGCTCGGCGTTGTATTCGAACCAGGAGCCGTCGCCGCCCTCGCACCCTTGCACATAGGCGGCGGCCGCGTTGTCGAAGAAGATCGCGTATCCGGCCTGCGACACGAGGAGCGGGACCGCCATGTCGGCACCTTGCCCGCGATTGGCCTGGTAGTTCCACAGGCGCCGCGTGCCGCCGAGCCGGTCGAATTGCTGCCCGCCCTCCCCGAGACCGTAGAAATGCTGCTCGCCGGCGATCTCGAAGCGCAGGCGCAGGCGCGGCTCCAGCTCGGCTTCGGCGATCGCCAGTCTGATCAGGGCGCGTCCCGAGCGGTCGCGGAAGGCGAGCGGGCTCGCCGGGTACGTGCCGATCTCCGCGACGACATGGCCGGCATCGAGCGACGAGGCGCCCTGGACGGCTTGAGGCCGTTTCCCGTCGTCGCGGGGAAGGTAGGAGGCGGGCGATGCCGCGTCGCGCAGGCCGAGGCGAAGGCGCAGTATATCCGGGCTGCGCACCGAAAGGCCGATCGGGACCGGCCCCGAGGTGATCACCATGGCGCCGTCATCGGCCTCGACCTCACTCAAGCGATCCTCCCGGTAGCCCATCGAGCAGCGACACTATCGTCGAGCCCGCGATCCCTGTTTCCCGTGTTATGGCATGGCCGTTCGAGCGGGCCCAAGGAAGGCGGTTTCGGCGATGGGAATTGTTGGGTAACGCGCTGTCACGGCAGGTCTTGCGGATCGGCTCTGCCCTTCGGTACTAGGGTAACCGCTTCACGACCCCTGAATGATTGCAAAATGGGAGATCGGCCCCGACCTCCTCGAGGTGATGCTCGATCAGCTCGGGCTGACCAAGACGCCTTGCAGAGATGACCAATGGCATTTGGATACCGGTACACCTTGAAGCGGCAGGAGAACGGCTGGTGGCTCCTTCGCTTTCCCGCAATCCCGGAAGCGCTGACGGTGGGCGAGACCGAGGAGGAAGCCCGCGGAAACGCCCGCGATTGCGTCATTGCGGCGCTCGAAGGATATATGAAGGCCGGCAGGCCGCTTCCGAGAGACAGATGAGACGCTACGGGCGCGGACGCGAAGTCGCAAGAGGCCTATAACGCTGCAGTCGAGGGCCTGACCGTCGAGTGCTGGCGCCGCAATTGGGAGTCGGACGGGGACGAGGACGAATCATAGCATCGGAGAAATTGCCATGGAGATGCGGGTATTCGGCCGCACCGGGATGCGGGTCTCGATCCTGGGCTTCGGCTGCGGCGCCGTGGGCGGGCTGATGGTGCGCGGCGAGCCCGCCGAGCAGGAAAGGGCGATCGGCCGGGCGCTGGACGCGGGGGTGAACTATTTCGACACCGCGGTGCAATACGGGAACGGCGCCTCCGAAACCAATCTCGGCCGTGTGCTCGCCAAGCTGAAACCAGCCGGCGCCATCGTCGGCACCAAGGTCGGCTTGCCGGCGGCCGATTTCGGTCGCATTGCCGAGGCGATCAGCCGGTCGCTCGAGGGCAGCCTGCGGCGGCTCGGCATGGAACGGGTGGACATCTTCCATCTGCACAATCCGATCTCGGTCGCGGGCGGCGGCGAGACGCTCGGCGTCCGGCAGGTGCTCGACGAGGTGGCGCCCGCCTTCGACAAGCTGCGCCGCGAGGGCAAGACGCGCTATCTCGGCATCACGGCGATCGGCGAGACGGCGGCGCTCGGGCAGGTGATCGACGCGCGCCTCTTCGACAGCGCCCAGGTGGTCTACAACATGCTCAATCCCACCGCCGCCTATGGCTTGCCGGAGAATTATCCGGCCCAGGATTATGGCCGTCTCTTCGAGCATACGCAGGCGGCTGGCGTCGGCGTGGTGGGCATCAGGGTGCTCGCCGGCGGCGCGCTGTCGGGCTCCGCCGAGCGCCATCCCGTCGCCAGCCCCGCGCCCGTGCCGATCGGCTCGGCCGACAGCTATGACAGAGATTTGGAGCGCGCTCGCCGGCTCCTGCCCTTGCTGCGGGAGGGATTTGCCGAGAGCCTGACCGAGGCCGCCACCCGCTTCGCCATCTCGCACCCCGCCATGGGCACCATCCTCGTCGGCATGGCGACGCTCGAGCAGTTCGAGCTGGCTTTGGCCGCGGTGCGGAAAGGCCCGCTCCCGGCGGCGGCGCTGGACCGGATCGCTACCTTGCAACGGAGCTTCGCCGGCGAAGCGCGGTGATCCGCCGAGCCTATGGAAGCTCGAAGCCCGGAAGTCTCAGCGCCTTGTGATCGAAGCCGGCGCGCCAGCGCCAGCGGCTACCGCTTCGTTCATCTCCGCGAGGGTGACGGGTCGCCGCCCGGATTTGACGATGCCTCGCAAATATCGAGACCGGACGCTTCGGCAGCAGGACGACGCTCCAGTCCGGACGCGCGAGGAACTTGACCCCATCCCCCGGCTTCGGCCGCAGATGCTCTCGGATGGCCTTGGGGATCGCGGCTCGGCCCCTGCTGGTGATCACGCAGTCCATCTCGCTATCACTCAATCTCGAAGCGCGGCGAGGACCTAGACCTGCCTCGCAAGATATTCGCGCCAGGGCGTCCAGTAGAATTTCTCCCAGCCCTCGGTCACGCCCTCGAAGTCCTGCTCGGGGACGTCGAGATGGACGAGGTCGATGCGGCCGTCTTTGCCCTGCGGCGCGAAGCTCAGGATGAGGGTCGAGTCCTTGTCCTCGTCCAGGAAATGCATCGAGCGCCAGGACTGGACGATCAGGGTCGGCTCGAGGATCGCGAGCGTCGCTCCGCTCAGCATGCCGTCGAAAGCTCGAAAAACTGCGTTCGGTTCCGAGCCGATGATCACCGGCGCTCCGGTGATCGCCTCATGCCGGACGGGATCGAGATACATCGCGAACAAGAGCTCGGCCGGGGCCGCGAGGACGACCGACTGCTTGATGATGCTCCTCGTCATCGGCGAAACCTCCCCATCCGGCGGCGCGAACCGCGAGAACGGCTTCGCTGCCCTCCCCCGCGCATTCTCAGGCGACGATCGAGTCTATCGCCTTTGCGTGTTTCCACAAGGCGCCAATCGGCTACCGCTACAGATCCTTGCAGAAGCTCTCGATCTCCGGCCATTCGATGCGCTCGCTCGTCGGAGCCTCGATGAACTTGACGCGGGAGCCCTGCTTCGCCAGGGAGCAGGCCCATTCGAGCGCCCCGGTCTCCGTCGCCAGGATCATGGAAACCCTGTCCTGCCCTTTGCCATCGAGGTAATGCACCACCCAACCGCCATTCATTGCCCCGCCCCTTTCGTCCCCTTTCGGCGTAATCCCCAGAAAGCTACGAAGGGCCCGGGCGAAGGTTTCAAGGGGCGCCGAGAGATTTTGAAGCGGGGAGGCTCGAGCGCCGGGGCGGCTGGAGCATGATCCCCAAAGGTTGCAGAGCTTTTCCGATCGGGCTTAGGCGTTGACTTCGCCTCTCCTCCCTGGACTTGATCCGGGGATCGCGAGGCCTTTGCAAAACTCGCATTCGCGGTCTAACCGCATCTCCGCTCATTCCCGCTTTCGCTGAAATGAGCGGAGATGGACCCTGCATGGAACGGAAAAGGGGCGAGTATTGAACAACGAGGTCTTCATCACTTGCGCCGTCACGGGCGCCGGCGCCACCGCCGACAAGAGCGAGCACGTGCCCGTCACGCCGGCCCAGATCGCGGACGCCGCGATCGAGGCCGCGAAGGCCGGCGCGGCGATCGCCCATATCCATGTGCGGGTTCCCGGCACCGGTGCGCCGGCGCGCGATCCGCGCCTCTACCGCGAGGTCGTCGAACGCATCCGCGCCTCGGGCGTCGATGTGGTCATCAACCTCACCGCCGGCATGGGCGGCGATCTGGTGCTGGGCGGGGTGGACCACCCCCTGCCGCTCAACATGCGCCTGACCGATATGGCGGGAGCCGATGAGCGCCTGCAGCATGTAGCCGAGCTGCGTCCCGAGATCTGCACGCTCGATTGCGGCACCATGAATTTCGCCGAGGGCGACTATGTCATGACCAATACGCCCTCGATGCTGCGGGCCATGGCCATCCGCATCAAGGTCCTGGGCGTGCGCCCGGAGATCGAGGTGTTCGACACCGGCCATCTCGTCTTCGCCAAGCAGCTGATCAAGGAAGGCCTGATCGAGGACCCGGTGATGCTGCAGCTTTGCATGGGCATCCCCTACGGGGCGCCGGACGATCCCGCGACCTTCCTGGCGATGGCGCGGCAGGTTCCGGAAGGCGCGGTGTTCTCTGCCTTCTCCATCGGGCGCATGCAGTTGCCCTATGTGGCGATGGCGGCGCTCGCCGGCGGCCATGTGCGCGTCGGGCTCGAGGACAACCTCTTCCTGTCGCGCGGCGTCAAGGCCAGCAACGGCCAGCTGGTGGGGCGCGCCGTCACCATCCTCGAAGCCATGAACATCCGCGTCATGACGCCGGCCGAGGCGCGCCGGAAGCTCAAGCTCAAGGGCGCGACATGAACGGCGCAGCCCCAAAGGCCGCGCTCGTTGGGGGAGGGGTGATCGGCGGCGGCTGGGCCGGGCGCCTGGTGGAACACGGTATCGATGTCGCGATCCATGATCCGCATCCGGCCTCCGAGCGCCGCGTGCGCGAGATGCTGGGCAACGCCGAGCGCGCCTGGAGCCGCCTCACTTTGGCGCCGCGTCGGCGGGGAAGCGTACGCTTCTGCGGCAGCATCGCCGAAGCCGTGGCGGGCGCCGATTTTATCCAGGAGAGCGCGCCCGAGCGCGAGGATCTGAAGCGCAGGCTCATCGCCGAGATCGACGCCCACGCGCCGCGCGAGGCGTTGATCGGCTCCTCGACCTCGGGTCTCCTGCCGACGAGGCTCCAGGCCGAGATGCGGCACCCGGAACGGTTCTTCGTCGGCCATCCCTTCAATCCGGTCTATCTCTTGCCCCTCGTCGAGGTCTGCGGCGGCGTGAAGACCTCGCAGGCCGCGCTCGACCGGGCGGTCGCCTTCTATGCCGGCATCGGCATGAAGCCGCTGCGCCTGCGCAAGGAGATCGACGGCTTCGTCGCCGACCGCCTGCTGGAGGCGCTGTGGCGCGAGGCCTTGTGGCTCGTCCATGACGATATCGCGACCACCGAGGAGGTCGATGACGCCATCCGCTACGGCGCGGGCTTGCGCTGGGCCATGATGGGCACCTTCCTCGTCTATCGCATCGCCGGGGGCGAAGAGGGCATGCGTCACTTCATGGCGCAGTTCGGCCCGGCGCTGCAATGGCCCTGGACCAAGCTGATGGAGGTGCCGGAGCTGACACCGGCCTTCGTCGACAAGATCGCGCGGCAATCGGACGAGCAGGCCGCGGGCGCTTCGATCCGCGAGCTCGAGCGTAAGCGCGATGACGGGCTGATCGCCATCATGCAGGCGCTGAAGACGCAGGATTTCGCCGCCGGCCGGCTATTAGCCGAGCATGAGGCGAAGCTCTACGAGGCGCTCGGGCGGCAGATGCCGCAGGCGCTCGATCCGGCGCAGCCTCTCGCCTTGCATCGCGCCACGGTGCAGCCGGATTGGGTCGACTACAACAATCATATGACCGAGGCGCGCTACCTCCAGGTCTTCGCCGACGCCTCGGATGCCTTCCTCATCCATGCCGGCATGGACGAAGCCTACCGGCTGAAGAGCGGCAGCTTCTTCACCGTCGAGACCCATATCCGGCATTTGGGCGAGGTGAGGGGGCTCGAACCGATCGCGGTGACGACGCAGATTCTCCTCGCCGACGCCAAGCGCCTGCAGCTCTTTCACAAGATGACGCATGAGCGCGACGGCGTGCTCGTAGCCACCGCCGAGCATCTGCTGCTGCACGTCGATGCCGCGACCAGGCGCACCGCGCCGATGCGCGAGCCGATAGCCGGCGCCATCGCGGCCATCGCCGCGGCGCAGGCCGGGCTCGCAAAGCCGGAGGGTGCCGGCCGCAGGGTGGGGGAGAAGCCGTGACGGGGCGTTGATGCCGAGCGGCGCCCTCCCTCATCCGCCTCGCCGGAGTTTACCCTTGGGCGTGCCGAAGGGACGACCCGGGGGTCTCGGCTCCTTCTGCCGCGAAGTGCGCTGTTCGATTCACACATCTTTTGGGCCGAGTTGATGGCCATATTTGATGAGTTGGAAGTCCTCCAAGCCACGGCGCATGACCATGGGACCTGGTTTTCCGTAATAGCCGTCCCAAGCCCCGAGGCGGGCGATGACCC